>JAMLIQ010000020.1 GCA_023954095.1 Burkholderiaceae bacterium
ACAGTACGCTGTAGCTGGCCATCACGTCGGGACGGTCGAGGAAGTAGGTGATGCGGCGGAAGCCCTCGGCCTCGCACTGCGTGAAGAAGGTGCCCTGGCTCACGTACAGGCCCATGAGCTTGGTATTTTTCTCGGGTGCGCAGGTGGTGAAGATTTCCAGCTCGACCGGCGCGGGGCCTTCGGGCAGGTTTTCCAGTACGAGCACGTTGCCGTCCATCTTGAACGAGGTGCCTGCACCGCCCACCAGCACGCGCGAGAGGTTCAGTTCCTCGCCCTGCAGGCGCAGCGGCTGCGCAGCAACCTCTGGGTTGCGGCGCACGTGCATTTTGTTGAGCACGCGGGTCTTGGCGGGGTCGAGATCGAAGGTGAGTTCCACACTGTCGATCCACCAGGCCGGAGCCTGGTAGTCCGCACGGTGGATGGCGGTAGAGCAGCCGTTTTTCATAATGCTACGTGTGGAATGGATTTCTGAAATACAAAAATGACTTCGTCATTGTTTTTCATGACCATTCTTGTCTCGAATGCCATGTGGAATTTGGATTTGATCTGGGCGAACATATCCATCATGCTGTCCATTGTCCATGCATGAAAATGGATGCTGAAATCAGCTTTGTCCAATTCGTCGGCGGCTTGTTTCTCGAACTCGGCCAAATCTGCTCCGGTCCGCTTGGGAAATAAGCCTTTGTCCATGCCGTGCGCTGCAAAAATCCTGGAAAATTCGGCATATGCCATGGTGCGCGACCAAGCCGGGCCCTCCTGATAGTCGCGTAATAAGTGCTCGAATGGTGTGGGTTGGCGCACGTTATCGAAGCTGTGGCGCATTTCGGGTAGACACAGATAGAGGATGCCGCCATGTTTTAGCACGCGGAGCATGTTTTTGAAGCCCTTGATCGGGTCTTCAAAATGCTCCAGCACATGGTTGGCAATCACGAAGTCCTGAGAATAATCCCCAACCTTGGACAGGCATTCGCCATCGTCCACAATGTCGGGACTGACGATCGCAGATAGCTCCACGCCGAAATCCTTGAGAGTGAGGCCGACCACTTTGTGCGTCGCGTCCAGCGAATTCAGGTCGTATTTGTCAACGTATCGAACCACCGCTTTGGCGGGGACTTGAAGGGGCGATGCAAAAGCACCTATCTCGATGCCGTTGCCCGAAAGAAAGCTCTCGGCTATGACCTTCCGAGTGTCGAAAGTACTGCCGAGCAGTGAAGACGGGGGGGGGCTACCGGTATTTTCCTTGAGGCCATAGATGGTGCTTTCGAGGGAGGAAAGCGCACCCATGATGCTAGGGGTGCCAACAAGCCTGCGAACTATATCGACAATATGGCGCTTCATATACCCTGCTTCAGTGAGGCTTCGATGAAGGCGTCGAGGTCACCGTCCAGCACTTTCTGGGTGGCGGAGATCTCGACGTTGGTGCGCAGGTCCTTGATGCGGCTGTTGTCCAGCACGTAGCTGCGAATCTGGTGGCCCCAGCCCACATCGGTCTTGGTGTCTTCGAGTTTTTGCGCCTCTTCCTGGCGCTTGCGCATTTCAAAGTCGTAGAGCTTGGAGCGCAGGCGCTGCCACGCAATGTCACGGTTGCCGTGCTGGCTGCGGCCGTCCTGGCACTGCACCACGATGCCGGTGGGGATGTGTGTCAGGCGCACGGCCGAGTCGGTCTTGTTGATGTGCTGGCCGCCCGCGCCGCTGGCGCGGTAGGTGTCGGTGCGCACGTCGGACGGGTTGATGTTGATCTCGATCGAGTCATCGATCTCCGGGTACACGAACAGCGATGCAAAGCTGGTGTGGCGCCCGCCCGAGCTGTCGAACGGCGATTTGCGCACCAGGCGGTGCACGCCGGTTTCGGTGCGCAGCAGGCCATAGGCGTATTCGCCCTCGATATGGATGGTGGCGCTCTTGAGGCCAGCCACATCGCCCGGGGTTTCTTCCTCGACCGTGGCCTTGAATCCCTTGCGCTCGGCGTACTTGAGGTACTGGCGCAGCAGCATGCTGGCCCAGTCGCAGGCTTCGGTGCCGCCAGCGCCGGCCTGGATGTCGATGAAGCAGTTCAGCGGGTCGGCCTCGTTGCGGAACATGCGGCGGAATTCCAGCTCCTCGACCAGCGGGCGCAGCTTTTCGGCCTCGGCTTCGATGGTCAGCAGGCCGGTTTCATCACCGTCTTCCTTGCTCATCTCGAACAGTTCGGCGTTGTCGGCCAGCTCATGGGTGAGCTTGTCGAGCGTGAGCACGACGGCATCGAGCGATTTCTTTTCCTTGCCCAGCTCCTGGGCCTTCTTCGGGTCGTTCCAGACCGAGGGGTCTTCCAGCGAGGCGTTTACCGTGCGCAGGCGTTCAAATTTGGCATCGAAGTCAAAGATACCTCCGTAGATCGGCCGCGCGGGCGGCCAGATCTTCAAGGGAGTTGCCAATCAGGTTGATGCGTTCTGCTTCCATGGTGTTGTCCTGGGTGTTCTGTAAATAGCCCGTGATTTTCTCATGCGCAGGCCGCAGCCCTGCCGGGAGCGGAAACGCGGCATGCAAGCGGGCCAGAAATCATCAAAATTGATAGCTTCCAGCGCTTTGTTGGTAAGCGCTGCAGCCATTTTTTCTCAATCCAGGAAAGATGCGATCAAGGCGGCCACGGCCTGTGGCTGGTCGTGGTGCAGCATGTGCCCGGCGTCCGCTACCTGCGCGGTGCGGCAGTCAGGCACCGACTGGAGCCGCTCGTGGTACTGCTCCCGCGTGTACCGGCCTTTCCACCACAGCCCCAGGCTGTCGTCGCTGGCCTCGATGGCCAGGGTGGGCGCGGTGATGGCGGCATAGTGGGCCAGCGCCTCTTCCAGGCGAAACAGCTGTGCGTTGGTGATCTTGTGCGCCGCATCGCCCAGGATGTGCCATTGCCCCTGGGCATCGGGCTGCGCCCAGTGCGGGGCCAGCCAGTCGGCCTTGTCTTGCGAGAGGCGGGGGTTGGTCTTCATCAGGCGCCGGGCCACGCCATCCATGCTGTCATAGGTTTTGAGTGCCATCTCGCCACGCTGCAAGGCCTTGAGCTGGTCCATCCACTCTGCAGCGCGCGCCGGGGCCTTGGCGGGGTGGTTGTCGGGCATGCCAAAGCCTTCCAGGTTGACCAGGCGGCGTATGCGCCCGGGCCGCGCCCCGGCATAGAGCATGGCCACGTTGCCGCCCATGCTGTGGCCTACCAGGTCCACGGGGGTATTGGGCGCGTAGTGGTCAAGCAACTGGTCAAGGTCGGCCAGGTAGTCAGGAAAAAAATAATGGTCGGTGGGCACGGGCGGCGCCGTGCGGCCAAAGCCCCGCCAGTCGGGGGCGATGATGCGCCGTCCCTGCATGAAGGCAGCGCCAAAGGCATCCACCACAAACTGGTACGAGGCGGCCACGTCCATCCAGCCATGCACCAGCACCAGGGGCGGCAGGCTGGAGGTCTCGGGCCCCCACAGGCGCACGTGGTAGCTGAGCTGGCGGATGGGCACGAATTCGCTGCGCGAGGTATGAACGGTCTGGTACATGGCTGCGATTATTACCAAGCATTTGCTTTGTTGATGTCAATCCCGGGACAATCCTTGCGGTCCCGCGGGAGATAGGCCCTGTCCAGCGGCCGCAGCGCTGGCGCCGTAAACTGGCGCGCTTGTCAACGGAGACCGCATGAAAACGATTCCACTGGGTCAAAGCGACCTGCTCGTCACCCCCATCTGCCTGGGCACCATGACCTTTGGCGAGCAGGTGGCGGAGCAGGACGCCCACCGCATTCTGGACCGCTCGCTCGAGCGGGGCGTGAATTTCATCGACACCGCAGAGATGTACGCCGTGCCTGCCCGCGCCGAGACCTTTGGCGCCACCGAGGCCATCATCGGCAACTGGTTTGCCCGGACCCCCGGCGCACGTGGCAAGGTGGTGCTGGCGAGCAAAGTGGCCGGCCCTTCGCGCGGCATGCCCTGGATTCGCGAAGGGCGGGGCATGACGGCGTCCGACATCGTGGCCTCGTGCGACGCCAGCCTGCGCCGTCTGCAGACCGATGTGATCGATCTCTACCAGATCCACTGGCCCGAGCGCCATGTGCCCGCGTTTGGCCTGCGCTACTACGACCCGGCCAAGGAAACGTCGCAAACGCCGATCCATATGCAGCTCGAAGCGCTGGCCGGGCTGGTCCGGGCGGGCAAGGTGCGCGCCATCGGCCTGTCCAACGAAACGCCCTACGGCGTGCATGAGTTTGTGCGCCTGGCCGAACAGCATGGCCTGCCGCGCGTGGCCTCGGTGCAGAACCCCTATTGCCTGGTCAATCGGACGTGGGAGAACGCACTGGATGAAACCTGCCACCGGCTCCAGGTCTCCTTGCTTGCCTATTCGCCGCTGGCCTTTGGCTTGCTGACCGGCAAGTTCGACCAGAGCGGCACGACCGGCCCCGATGCACCGCAGGGTGCGCGCATGGTCCGCTACGAGCAGGTGCGCAAGCAGCGCTGGGGCCGCCCCGAGGCGCTGGCGGCCGCACGCCGCTACAACCAGCTGGCACGCGACCATGGTTTGAGCCCTACGCAAATGGCGCTGGCGTTCTGCTACACCAAGTGGCAGGTGGCCAGCACCATCATCGGCGTGACCTCGCTCGCGCAGCTGGATGAAAATCTGGACGCCTGGGGAACGACTCTTTCGCCGGAGTTGCTGGCCGCCATCGATGCCATTCGCTGGGAGCTGGGCGACCCGGCACTCTGATTGAATTTTGATAGAAATTGGCTTCCAGCGCTTACTGGTAAAGCGCTGCAAGCTATTGTTTTTGAGTAAAAATGGCCAAAAAAGACGGCAAAGCCGCACATGTCAGCGAAACCCCCGCCACGCAAATGCTCAAGGCGCACCAGGTGGCGTTCACCGGCCACCCCTATGAGTATGTGGAGCATGGGGGCACGGCCGAGTCGGCGCGCCAGCTCGGGCTGGACGAGCACCATGTGGTCAAAACCCTGGTAATGCAGGACCAGGATGCCAAGCCGCTCATCGTGCTCATGCATGGCGACTGCAAGGTCTCGACCAAGAACCTGGCGCGCCAGATCGGCGCCAAGTCGGTCGAGCCGTGTACGCCCGAGGTGGCCCACCGCCACAGCGGGTATCTGGTGGGCGGCACCTCGCCGTTCGGCACGCGCCGGGCAATGCCGGTCTATATCGAGGAGAGCATCCTGCAGCTGCCACGCATTGCCATCAATGGCGGGCGCCGCGGCTATCTGGTGCAGCTCGATCCCCAGGTGTGCGTGCGCCTGCTGGCGGCCCGGCCGGTGCAGTGCGCGATGGCGCAATAGGCTGGCAGAATGGGCGCCGCCCCGTGCCGTGTCGGCAGGGCCGTTTGCTGTGATCTGGAGAATTTTCGTGCCCGTTGTCTATTCTGTTTGTGCGGTGCTGGCGGCCTACCTGCTGGGCTCGTTGTCCTTTGCCGTCATCGTGACGCGCGCCATGGGCCTGAACGACCCGCGCACCTATGGCAGCAAGAACCCGGGTGCCACCAATGTGCTGCGCTCGGGCAGCAAGGCCGCCGCCGTGGTCACGCTGCTGCTCGATGCGGTCAAAGGTTGGCTGCCTGTGGTGCTGGTGCGCTGGTTTGGCGAGCCCTACGGCCTGGGCGAGGGCACTGCGGCCATGGTCGGGCTGGCGGCATTTCTCGGGCACCTGTGGCCGGTGTTCTTTCGCTTCGAGGGGGGCAAGGGCGTGGCCACGGCCCTGGGCGTGCTGGTCGGCATCAGCCCCTGGCTGGGCCTGTGCGCAGCGCTGACCTGGCTGGTGGTGGCGCTGGTGTCGCGTTATTCGTCGCTGGCCTCGCTGTCCTCGGCGCTGGTGGCGCCGCTGGTCTATGTGCTGGCGGGTGGCCTGCTGTGGTCCACCGACCGGGCCACCGTGGTCGCCATCATGGCCATGTCCGCCCTGCTGGCCTGGCGGCACCAGGAAAACATCAGCCGCCTGGTGCAGGGCAAGGAGTCCCGCCTGGGCAAGAGCAAGGAAGCCGCTGCCGTGCCCGCAGTGGGGAACCGAAAGCACCGCAAGCGCCATTGAACCTGGAAGCGGCAGTTGGATGCGTCTGCAAAAGCTGCCCACAAGCGCGCTGAATCGGAGTAGATTGGAAGCCTCCGGAAAAGGGGGTTGACATGCCTGTCGATTCTTGGGTGGGCGCACGGGTTCTGGTGTGTGGTTTGTGTCTTGGGATGCTGCCTTGCAGTGCCGCGCTGGCCGACGGCGTACTGGACCAGGGTGCCCTGCTCGCGCGGCAGGGTGCATTCATTGCGGCCTTTGAATGGCTTGATGTCCACGAACCGCAGCGCGCGGGTGAGCCCGAGTTTGATGCAGCCATGGGCCGTGCCGCTTTTGCTGCCGGGCAGTACACCCGCGCTGTGATGGCCTGGGAGCGCGTGGTGCTGGCGCAGCCAGACAACCTGGCTGCGCAGCTGGCGTTGGCACAGGCGTTGTATGCGGTGGGGGACAAGCGAGGTGTGCTGGCCTTGTCAGAGACCGTGCGGGAGCAGGCCATTCCGGTGGATGCGGCCCTGGATATCGACCAGTTTCTTTTTTCTTTTGACCGGGCAGACCATGCCGGTGCCTCCACGGTCAAAGGGTCTGTGGAAATGACCGTGGGGCACGACTCCAATGTCAATGCGGGGCCCGCGTCGGCCGTCCTGGCATCGCCTGTTCCCGGCACGCCGGCCTGGACGCTGGCGCCTGCAGCGCAAGCCATGTCGGCAGGATTCGGCTCGGCGCTGGCGGTGGTGCGCGGTCGCTACGTGCTGGACGCCCGGTGGTCGCTGGTCGGCGCTGCATCGGGTAGTGTCCTGCGGCATGCCCGTGGTGCTCGTTCGTGGGACAGCACCCAGCTGGACGCCAGTGCCGGTCTGGCCTGGCGGGTTGAGCGCCACGAAGTGGTGGTGTCGGGTCTGGGGGGCTACCAGGCGCTCGATGGTGAACGGCTGCGTGCAATGGCGGGGTTGCAGGGGGAATGGATCTACCGTACCGATGGCTTTCGGCAATGGAGCGGGTTTGTGCAACTGCTCGCTCTGCGCTATCCGTCCCAGGCGATGCGTGATGCGCGCCGCTCCATCGCGGGTGCCTCGTACGCGCAGGTATTACGCAACGGCGCGCTGCTGTATGGTGTCCTGTACGCAGGGCGCGAGTCGCCGGATGCTACGGGTTCTGAACCACTGGGCCACCATGTGGCGGGATGGCGGCTGGGCGGGCAATACCCGCTGACCCGCCGGTTTGGGGTATTTGCTGCGCTGGAGGGAGAGCGCCGCAACTATGGTGCTACAGATCCATTCTTTGCGGTGCAGCGGCGAGACCGGCAGCGCAGCCTGGCCCTGGGCCTGTCATGGGTGTCTGCACCCGGCTGGCGCATTACGCCGCAACTGGCGTGGGTTCAAAATGATTCCAGCGTGCCGGTCAGCCAGTATGCGCGCAGGGTCTTTTCCGTTGCGGTGCGCCGTGAGTTCTGAAATGACACAGGCCCACCTGACCGAACCATCCTCGGGGAGCGCCATGAAACATGATTACCGGTTTCCATGCATGGTCCTGGTGTGGGCCCTGGCGGCAGGGTGGCCACTGGCTGCAATGGCCGCGGCCGGTCTGGTGCAATTTACGGCGGGTGAGGTGCAGGTGCGCCGTGGCGATGTATTCAGCGCACTGGCACGCGGGGCTTCTGTTGATTCTGGCGACGTCATCCTGACAGGCAGCACGGGGCGTGCGCAAATCCGCTTTACCGATGGCGGGCTGGTGTCGCTGTCCCCGCAGTCGGAGTTCACCGTGACGCGCTATGCGGACCGTGGCGATCCTGCGCAGGACAGTTTTTCGGTGGGTCTGTTGCGCGGCGGCCTGCGTGCCGTCACTGGACTGATCGGCAAAAGAAATCCGGCCAATTACAAAATGACCACGCCGACTGCGGTGGTGGGTATCCGGGGGTCTTCGTTCCATGCCTTCTTCAATGTCCAGGGGCAGCTGGAGGTGGCTGGTGAGCAGGACGCGATTGAAGTGTGTACCCAGGCGGGCTGTGTTGGTGTGCGGGCCGGCGAGTCGGTGCGGGTGCTGTCCGGGCAGCAATGGCCGGTATATACAAATACGCGGGCATTTCTGCCCTTGCCGCAAGCCCGGTCACCTTCCGCCGTGGGCGATCAGGTCCGGCAGGACGGAAGCAACGCCGCGGTGGTGCTGACGCCGCCCCCGCCGGTCATTCCCTCTGTTCCGCCAGGCCAGCCCACCAACCCCTACGTACCGCCCACGCCTGCCAGGCCGGTGACGCCGGGTGTGCCCGTGACTCCGGGCACGCCAACGGTACCCGGACGGCCTACCAAGCCTTGACGTGTCCGGCAGGCGAGGCTACGCCGGGCTTCAGAGCTGGTAGAAGGCACGGATCAGCTCCCAGGCCTCCTGGGGGTCATCGGTGTAGTGGAAAAGGCCCAGGTTCTCGGCAGAAATGGTGCCTTCCTCGACCAGGAACTCGAAATCGATCAGCCGCTTCCAGAATTGCGAGCCAAACAGGATGATGGGCACGGGTTTGGTCTTGCCGGTCTGCACCAGGGTGAGTACTTCAAACAGCTCGTCCAGCGTGCCGAAGCCGCCCGGGAAGGCGACCAGGGCTTTTGCGCGCATCATGAAATGCATCTTGCGCAGCGCGAAGTAGTGGAACTTGTAGCTCAGCGAGGGCGTGATGAAACGGTTGCCGCTTTGCTCGTGCGGCAGCGTGATATTCAGCCCGATGTTGAGTGCGCCTGCATCGTGTGCACCGCGATTGGCCGCTTCCATGATGCCGGGGCCGCCGCCAGTACAGATGTAGATGCGGTTGGCCTGGGACTGGCGGTTGCTGTGCTCGGCCACCAGGCGTGCGAACTGGCGGGCCTGGTCGTAGTAGCGGGCGTTGCGCACGGCGCGTTCGGCCTGGGCAATGAGGTTGGTATCGCCACGGGCCTGTGCATCGGCCAGTTGCTGCGCGGCTTCGTCAGGGGCGGCGAACCGGGCGCTGCCGTATACCACCACGGTGTTCTCGATGCCCTGCTGGGCCTGCCCCAGGTCGGGCTTGAGCATTTCGAGCTGGAATCGAATGCCCCGGGTCTCGCGCCGGAACAGGAATTCGGGGTCCGCAAAGGCCATGCGGTTGGAGTCGGCCAGCAGCGGGTTCCCGTTGTTGGCATGCGAATGCAGTTCTTCCCAGGCATCGGCCAGGCGGCGTTCGTTCAGTTGTGTGTTGGCTTCCATGGGGGTCCAAAGGGGCGCAGCGATCGCCACGCAGTTTCTTGAATCGGTTGCAGGCTGGCTGTCAGTGTAGCCCTCTTTTTTTGGAAAAATTCAGTACGTTTCGCTTGTCTGCTCATGCTTCATTGCTATTGTTTGCATAGTGCATTGAGGGTAGCGTGTCTGCAAATCCTTGGGTGTGGCGTGGATGGCGCTTGGCTGGACCAAGCGCGTGGGCCATACTTGTCCGTATTCCCATGCGGGAATCCTGACCGCTGCTGCGGTCACATCGAGAAGTGATGGAGTGCTATGAATACCGCACCACAGCCAGACTGGAATCCACGGGCCGACGAGGTCGAGCGGACCCCTATTGCCGTCGGCGATCATTTGCGTGAACAGTGCCCCGTGGCCTACAGCGAGCTGCTGGGTTGGTCGCTGTTTCGCCACGAGGAGGTCACTCGTGTGCTGCATGACCATGTGCGCTTCAGCAGCGTGGTGTCGCGCCATGTCGCCGTGCCCAATGGTATGGACCCGCCCGAGCACACGGCGTACCGCAGCGTCATCGAGCCGTACTTTTCCGCCAGGCGGGTGGAGGCGTTCGAGCCGCTGTGCCAGTCCATTGCCCTGCAGTTGGTACAGGATCTGGGACGTGCCGACACGGTGGAACTGATGGCCGCATGGGCGTTGCCGTTTGCCGTGCAGGTGCAGTGTGCCTTTCTGGGATGGCCTGCGGCGCTGCACGCCCCGCTGGCGCAATGGACGCGCCAGAACCACTCGGCGACGCTTGCGCAGGACCGCAGTGCACTGACGGCACTGGCGCTGCAGTTCGAAGCCATGGTGGCCGATGTCCTGCAGCAGCGGCGTGACAACGCTGTGCCGCCGGGGCACGATGTGACTGCGTCGCTCCTGCATGAAAACGTACAGGGCCGTCCGCTCAGCGTGGCCGAAATCGCCAGCATCCTGCGCAACTGGACCGTGGGTGAGATTGGCACCATCGCTGCGGCGGTCGGCATTCTGGCGGGCTGGCTGGCAGAGCACCCCGATACCCAGGCGCTGCTGCGCTCCGATGTGTCGCTCCAGCCCGAGGCCATTGATGAAATCCTGCGGCTCCATGGCCCGCTGGCCGCCAACCGGCGCACCACGACCTGTCCGGTGGTGCTGGGTGGGCGGCGCATTGAAGAGGGCGAGCGGGTCACGGTGCACTGGGCCGTGGCCAACCGGGATGGGCGTGTGTTCGACGCCCCAGAGACCTTCCGTCTGGGCCGCAATCCGGCCGACAACCTGCTGTACGGTGCGGGCATCCATGTGTGCCCCGGTGCACCGCTGGCGCGCATGGAACTGCGTGTGGCGCTGCGGGCGCTGCTCGATGCCACGGAGGATTGGGCCTGTGTGCCAGAGCAGCCTTTCACCGTGGCGCAGTACCCCGCCAGCGGTTATGCTGCAGTGCCGCTGCGTATGCGCTGGGCGTAAGAATCACCCGCGGCCGGGCAATACCAGGGCGGCAGACTGCAGGCCGAGCACCGTCATCAGCAACGAACCACACAGGTGCAGCGCTACCGTGCCCAGGGCCAGCAGGTAGCGCTGCTGCTGCAGCATGGCCACCACTTCGGATGAGAAGCTGGAAAAGGTGGTCAGCGCGCCCAGAAAACCGGTGATGAGGGCCAGCCGCCAGACCGGGTCAATGTGCGGCAGGGCCTGGAAAACACCGACGCACAGCCCGATCAGATAACCGCCCGCCAGGTTGGCCACCAGCGTGCCCCAGGGCAGCAGGCCGCCCGGGCTGAGCCACAGGCCCAGGCGCCAGCGCGCCAGTGCACCCAGGCTGGCACCAAGGCAGATCGACAAGACATTCAGCATGTCGCCATTGTCACCGCAAGCGCATGCTTATCAGCCGGCCGACATCTGCTGCGGCAGCCAGGTGACGATGGCCGGGAAGACATAGATCAGGGCCACGGCTGCACACATCAGCAAAAACATGGGCAGGGTGACCCTGGAAATCCAGGTCAGCTGCCGCCCCGTCATGCCCTGCAGCACAAACAGGTTGAAGCCTACGGGCGGTGTGATCTGCGCCATCTCGACGACCAGCACCACGAAAATGCCAAACCAGATCGGGTCGATGCCGGCGGCCTGCACCGTGGGCATGAGCACGCCCATGGTCAGCACCACCATGGAGATGCCGTCCAGGAAGGAGCCCAGCACGATGAAGAACAGGGCCAGTGCCAGAATGAGCTGCGCCTGGCTCAGGCCGAGCGAAGCAATCCATTCGGCCAGGTGGCGCGGCAGGGCGATGTAGCCCATCGACAGCGTCAGAAAGGCGGCACCCGACAGGATCAGCGCGATCATGCAGTACAGCCGTGTGGCGCCCATGAGGGCATCGCGAAAGCTCGCCCAGTGCAGCGAACCCTGCAGTGCCGACAGCACCAGTGCGCCCACCACGCCCACGGCGGCTGCTTCGGTGGCAGTGGCGATGCCGGTATAGATGGAGCCCAGCACTGCCGCGATCAGCAGCACCACCGGGATCAGGGCGCGCGAGGCGGCCAGTTTTTGGCGCAGGGTGAGCCGCTCGGTGGCCTTTGGAATCGCGCCGGGGTTGCGCAGCGCCCACAGCATGATGTAGCCCGAGAACAGCCCCGCCAGCAGCAGGCCGGGCAGCACCCCCGCCACAAAAAGCCGGGAGATGGAGACATCGGCCATCACGCCATAGACGATCATGATGATGGACGGCGGGATGAGCAGGCCCAGGGTGCTGGCCCCGGCCAGGGTGCCGATCACCATGTGCTCGGGGTAGCCGCGACGGGTGAGTTCGGGCAGGGTCATCTTGCCGATGGTGGCGCAGGTGGCGGCGCTGGAACCGGACACCGCCGCGAAGATGGTGCAACCCACCACATTGGTGTGCAGCAGGCGCCCGGGCAGTCCTTGCACCCAGGGTGCCAGGCCCTTGAACATGTCTTGCGAGAGGCGGGTGCGGAACAGGATTTCGCCCATCCAGATGAACAGGGGCAGGGCGGTCAGCGTCCAGCTCGACGCCGACCCCCAGATGGTCACGGCCATGGCGTCGCCCGCCGGGCGGGACGAGAAGAGCTGCATGCCGATCCAGGCCACGCCCGAGAGCGTGAGCCCGATCCACACGCCGCTGCCCAGAATCAGGAACAGCGACAGGACCAGCAGGCCGGCGATGGCAAGGTCACTCATTGCGCAGGGCCTCTCCCGGGTTGGACTGCGTGCGACGGCCCCGCAGTTCCAGCACCAGCTCATCGAGGAAGGCAATGGCCAGCACGGCCGTGCCCAGGACCATGGCCAGCTGTGGAATCCACAGCGGCGTAGCATCGCTGCCCGTGGAGATGTCGTGGAAAACATGCGACTGCCATGCCAGCCGCGCGCTGTAGAAGGCAAACAGCAGGGCCAGCAGCGAGGCTGCGGCCAGGGCCCACAGTTCCAGCGTCTTGCGCCCGCCGCCGCGCAGGGCGTTGAGCAGCAGCGTGACGCGGATATGCTCGCCCCGCTTGAGCGTGTGCGCCAGCGCCAGGAACCCGGCGCCCGCCATCAGGTAGCCGGCATAGGCGTCGGTGCCCGGCACGTGAAAGTGCAGTTGGCGGCTGGCGATGGACAGCAGCACCATGCCCAGCAGGGCAACCATGAAAAGCGCCGCCAGGGCGGCGGCGCTGTCGTACAGGGCGTCGAGCAGGCGGCGCATGGGCAAGGCGCGCTTACTTGCGGTAGGCGTCCACCAGGGCCTTGCCTTCGGGACCAGCTTTTTCCAGCCATTCCTTGAGCATGGTGTCCCCCACCTTGGCCAGGTCGGCCTTGAGCTGCGGCGAGGGCGGCAGCACCTGCATGCCGTTGGCCTTGAGCTTGGCCAGCGTATCGGCGTTCACCTTCTCGGCTGCGGTCCAGCCGCGCGCCTCGGCGTCCATGCCGGCCTTGAGCAATGCCTCTTGCGAGCCCTTGTTCAGGCCATCAAACGCCTTGCGGTTGACGACTACGGCGTTCTTGGGCAGCCACGCCTGCAGGTCGTAGTAGTACTTGAGGTGCTCGTACAGCTTGCTGTCCACCCCGGTGGCGCCCGAGGTCATGGTCGATTCGACCACGCCAGTGGCCAGGGCCTGCGAGAACTCTGCCGCCTGCACGGTGACAGGCTGTGCACCCACCAGTTCAGCAATGCGCGCCGTGGCCGGGCTGTAGGCGCGCCACTTGATGCCCTTGAGATCGGCTGCCGACTCGATGGGTTTTTTGGTGTACAGGCCCTGCGGCGGCCATGGCACGGCGTACAGCAGCAGCATGCCTTGCTCGGCCAGTTTCTTCTCCAGCAGCGGCTTCTGGGCCTGGTAGAGTTTTTTCGACTCGGCAAAGCTGGTGGCCAGGAAGGGCAGGCCGTCGATGCCAAACAAAGGCCATTCATTCTGGAAGTTGGCCAACAGGATTTCGCCCATCTGTGCCTGTCCGCCCTGTACGGCACGCTTGATCTCGGGCGCCTTGAACAGCGAGGCATTGGCGTGCAGCGTGATCTTGAACACGCCACCGGTGATCTTGTCCATGTCGGCGACCAGCTGGGCCATGTTTTCCGAATGGAAATTGGTGGCAGGGTAGGCCGCAGCCAGGTCCCACTTGGTCTGTGCCATGGCGGGGGCGGCAGACAGGCTATAGGCCAGGGCCAGGCCGAGAGCAGTGGCGGTGAAAGTTCTACGCTGCATGGAAGGGCTCCGCAAGGTGGTTGAACAGGGAGAAAGGTGCCCTGGCACTGTAGCGGAAGGGGCGCACGTCCGCCTAGGTGTTTCTACTAAATGTCGACAAATTGTCGGCAAATTATTTTCTTGCTCCCTACAATCCAGGCAGCTTGCCGACCTTTCCGGCAGGCTCTCACCGGAGCACTGTTCCATGAAGCCTGCCTCCAAAGCAAAACCAGAGCATGCGCCCATCGTCTCGTCGGCGCATCTGGTGTCGGCGCACAGCGCCGAGATGAGCGAGTTCGAGTTTGGCCTGATCGTGGCGGGCAACGCCTTTCACCGCTGGGTGGTGCACTGCATGGCCGCCGCGGGCCTGAAGGAGCTGACGCCGCTCGATGTGCTGGTGCTGCACCACGTCACGCACCGCGCCCGCGACAAGCGCCTGGCAGATATTTGTTTCATCATGAATGTGGAAGACACCCACCTGGTGAATTACGCACTGAAGAAGCTGCAGGGCCTGGGCGTGGTGGCGTCGCAAAAGAATGGCAAGGAAGTGACCTACGCTGCCACCGAAGAAGGCCGGGCCCATGTGCAGCGTTACCGCGAAATCCGTGAGAGCTGCCTGATCGACGCCCTGAACGCCGATGATGCGCTCAACCGCGATATAGGCGAGCTGGCGCGCCTGCTGCGCGTGCTCTCGGGCATGTACGACCAGGCGGCGCGTGCGGCGGCATCACTCTGATGGTTTGAATGAAAATGGCTTCAAACGCTTTCTATGTAAGCGCTTTAAGCTATATTTGAAGTAGCAAAAATGACCGTATTACAGACTTTGCAACCCACCCGTTGGCAGTTCTGGATCGACCGGGGCGGCACTTTTACCGACATCGTGGGGCGGCGCCCCGATGGCCAGCTTGTCACACACAAGCTGCTGTCCGACAACCCCGAGCAGTACCGCGACGCCGCCGTGGCGGGCATCCGCCATTTGCTGGGGCTGGCACCGGGCGCACCGGTCACGCCCGACCTGGTCGAGTGCGTGAAGATGGGTACCACGGTCGCCACCAATGCCCTGCTCGAACGCAAGGGCGAGCCCACGTTGCTGGTGACCACGCAGGGTTTTCGCGATGCGCTGCGCATCGCCTACCAGAACCGTCCGCGCATTTTTGACCGCCACATCGTGCTGCCCGAGTTGCTCTACAGCCGCGTGATTGAGGCGCAGGAGCGTATCGGAGCGCATGGCGATGTGATCGAGTCCCTCGACGAGGAACACCTCAAGGAGCGTCTGTGGGCCGCGTTTGACGCGGGCTTGCGCAGTGTGGCCATTGTCTTCATGCATGGCTACCGCTACGTGCAGCACGAACAGGCGGCAGCCCGGCTGGCGCGCCAGGCGGGTTTCACGCAGATCAGTACCTCACACCAGACCAGCCCGATGATGAAGTTCGTGGGCCGGGGCGATACCACCGTGGTCGATGCCTATCTCTCGCCCATCCTGCGTCGCTATGTGGAGCAGGTGGCGGGCGAGATGCCGGGGGTCCAACTGTTCTTCATGCAGTCCTCGGGCGGCTTGACGGACGCGCAGGTGTTCCAGGGCAAGGACGCCATCCTCTCCGGCCCGGCCGGCGGCATCGTGGGCATGGCGCGCACCGCAGAGCTGGCAGGCCATGGGCGCGTGATCGGTTTTGACATGGGCGGCACCAGCACCGACGTGAGCCACTATGCGGGCACGTTCGAGCGCGAGTTCGAGACCCAGGTGGCTGGCGTGCGCATGCGCGCGCCCATGATGAGCATCCACACGGTGGCTGCGGGCGGCGGTTCGCTGCTGGGTTTCGATGGTGCACGTTTTCGCGTCGGGCCTGAGAGTGCCGGTGCCAACCCCGGCCCGGCCAGCTACCGGCGCGGCGGCCCGCTGGCTGTGACCGATGCCAACGTGATGGTGGGCAAGATCCAGCCGGCGCATTTTCCGCGCGTGTTTGGCCATGCGGCCAACGAGCCACTGGACGGCGATGTGGTGGCCCTGAAATTTGGTGCGCTGGCTGGGCAGACCGGTCGCAGGGCCGAGGACGTGGCCCATGGGTTCATCCAGATCGCTGTGCAGCAGATGGCCAATGCCATCAAGAAGATCTCGGTGGCACGCGGCTACGATGTCACGCGCTACACCCTGCAGTGCTTTGGCGGTGCCGGTGGCCAGCACGCCTGCTTGGTGGCCGACGCGCTGGGCATGCAGCAGGTGCTGGTGCATCCGCTGGCGGGCGTGCTGTCAGCCTATGGCATGGGCTTGGCCGACCAGAACGTCATCCGCGAGCAGGCCGTGGAAAGCCCGCTCACCGAGGCCGCGCTGCCCGCCGTGCAGGCCGCGCTGGACGCACTGGCCGAAGCCGCCCGTGCCGATCTTGCGCGCCAGCAGGCCCCTGGCGGCGCGGTGGCGCTGCACCGGCGCGTGCATGTGCGCTACGAAGGCTCGGATGCCGCTTTGGTGGTGGACTGCCCGCACCACTTGGGCGCCGAGGCTGCGCAGGGAATGGCAGCCCTTGTCGGCGGGTTCGAGGCCGCCTATCGCCAGCGCTATGCGTTCCTGATGCACGGCAAGGGCCTGGTGGTGGAGGCTGTGTCCGTCGAAGCCGTCGTGGCTGGCGATGCCCCTGCCGAACCGCGCCATACGCTGCAGCCGGAACGTGTGGTGCCGCGCCGCAGCACGGTGCGTGTGTATACCGATGGCGTGGATGGCCTGGCCTGCTGGCACGACGCTGCCCTGGTGGTGCGCGACGACATGCGCCCCGGCGATGTGCTGCCCGGCCCGGCCATCATCGCCGAGAAGAATGCCACCACGATCGTGGAACTGGGCTGGGAGGCCCGGTTGACCGCGCTGGACCACCTGCTGCTTGAACGCCGCGTGCCGCGCCCGGTGCGCCATGCGGCGGGCACCTTGGTCGATCCGGTGCTGCTGGAGGTGTTCAACAACCTGTTCATGAACATTGCCGAGCAGATGGGCCTGCAGCTGCAGAACACCGCCTATTCGGTCAATATCAAGGAGCGGCTCGACTTTTCGTGCGCGCTGTTCGATGCAGAGGGCCATCTCATCGCCAACGCGCCACATATGCCGGTGCACCTGGGAAGCATGGGCGAAAGCATCAAGACCGTGATTCTCAGCAATGCGGGCCGCATGCAGCCCGGCGATGTGTACGTGCTGAACGACCCCTACCACGGCGGCACGCACCTGCCCGACATCACCGTCATCACGCCGGTGTATGTGGAAGGCACGGCACAACCCACTTTCTATGTGGGCAGCCGGGGGCACCATGCCGATGTGGGCGGCACCACGCCGGGGTCGATGCCGCCGTTCTCTACGCGCATCGAGGAAGAGGGTGTGCAGATCCATAACTTCAAACTGGTCGATGCGGGGGTGCTGCGCGAGGCGGAAATGCTGGCGTTGCTGGGCTCGGGTGAATACCCCAGTCGCAACCCGCAGCAGAACCTGGCCGACCTGAAGGCCCAGATTGCCGCCAACGAAAAAGGCGTGCAGGAACTGCGCCGCATGGTGCAGCAGTTTGGCTTGGAGGTGGTGCGTGCCTACATGGGCCATGTGCAGGACAACGCCGAAGAGTCGGTGCGCCGCGCCATCACGCGCTTGGCGGCACGGCTGAAGGACGGGCGCTTTACGCTGCCGCTGGACAATGGCGCGCAGATCCAGGTGGCGGTGCGCATCAACGCGCAGCAGCGCAGCGCCGTGGTGGATTTCACGGGCACCTCGCCGCAGCAGCAGAACAACTTCAACGCACCCACGGCCGTGTGCATGGCCGCCGTGCTGTACGTTTTCCGCTGCCTGGTGGATGACGATATTCCGCTCAATGCGGGTTGCCTCAAGCCCATCGAGGTCATCATTCCGCCCGGCTCCATGCTCAACCCCGATCCACCGGCCTCGGTGGTGGCGGGCAATGTGGAAACCTCTACCTGCATCACCAATGCTTTGTTCGGTGCCCTGGGCGTGATGGCGGGCAGCCAGCCCACCATGAATAACTTCACCTTTGGCAACGCCCAGTACCAGTATTACGAAACCATCTCTGGCGGCAGCGGGGCCGGCGGGGAGTTCGATGACAGCGGGGCATTGGTGGGTGGATTCAACGGTACCAGCGTGGTGCAGACACACATGACCAATTCGCGCCTGACCGACCCCGAGGTGCTGGAGTTCCGCTTCCCGGTGCGGCTCGAGAGCTATGCCATCCGCCAGGGTTCGGGCGGTGCGGGGCGCTGGCAGGGGGGCAACGGCGGGGTGCGGCGTGTACGTTTTCTGGAGCCGATGACGGCCAGCATTCTCTCGAATGGCCGCGTGCAGGGCGCTTTCGGCATGGCCGGCGGGCAGGCCGGGCTGCCGGGCATGAACCGCGTGGTGCGGGCGCAGGGCCGGGTGGAGAAGATCGACCACCTGGGCCAGGCCGATATGCAGCCGGGGGATGTTTTTGAAATCCACACGCCGGGGGGCGGCGGGTTTGGTGAGGCCTGATTTTTTAGGCGTGGCTATCAAGCCTTGTCCATTTCTGGGGTGATGGGCACGGGCTGTGCTCTTTGGGCTGAAGGCGGAGGCCGGGTCTCGCCCGCCGGGGGCACATCCCGGCCTCCACCCTTGGCGCAAGCACCACATCCAGCACCCACAGCGGGCCATCGCCTGCACTGTTCCGACGGCAGCGAAGGACGATGTATGTGCCAAGTGTCCGAGGGATGTAAAAAACAAGCCAAATATGCCTATAACGCTTACTGGATAAGCGCAAGAAGCTATATTTTCAGGAGTGATCTGCCGGAATATCCACAGGTGTGGAAACCGTCTGGCTCACGCTGGCCGGTACGTTCTGGCCCGCGCGGCGGGCGCGGAACAGCGCGGCGCGCATCAGGAAAATATTGGTGACCGGTACCGTGATGGCCACGAATACCGCGATCAGCAGGGGGTAGGCTGCAAAGCCATGACCCTGCAGCGAAAAGAACAGTATGGTGGCATGCATGATGCTCCAGCACCCCATGGTGGCGATCATGGAGGGAGCGTGCACCCGCTCGTAGTAGTCCTTCAGGCGCAACAGGCCCAGCGATCCGACCAGTGCAATGGCCGCGCCTAGCAGGACCAGTGCTGCGATGGCGATTTCGGCCCACAGGGCCAGGGGCTGCTCCGTCATTCGATCACCTCCCCGCGCAGCAGGAACTTGGCCATGGCCGTCGAACCTACAAAGCCAAACAGCGCCACCAGCAGCGCCGCCTCGAAATAGTTGCTGCTGCCGTACAGAATGCCCAGCACCAGCATGAGCAGCATGCCGTTGAGGTACATGCAGTCCAGTGCCAGCACACGGTCTTGCGCGGTGGGCCCCTTGAGCAGGCGCACCAGTGTCAGCAGCATGGCCAGGGCCAGCATGGCCAGGGCCAGGGGCAATGCCCAGGCAAGGATGGGGTTCATTCAAAAATCTCCATCAGAGGCCGCTCGTAATGCTGCTTGACGTGGTCCACGATGCTTTGCGGGTCGTCCACTTCCAGCACATGCAGTAACAGAACCGACCGGTCCAGCGATAGCTCAGCCCAGGAGGTGCCGGGCGTGATGCACACAATCATCGCCAGCACTGCCAGGGCATTGGGGTCGCGCACCTGCAACGGTATCCGCACAAAAACCGAGGGGTGGCGCCGCCGCGATGGAAACACCAGAATACGTGCGGCGCCCAGGTTGGACACCACCGTATCCACCACCACCCGCAGCCCCAGGCGCAGCACTGCGGTGGGTTTGCGGATGCGTACGGGCAGCGGGCGCAGTCCACGGGTGAGCAGGGGCACGGCCAGGGCCAGCACTGCGGCCAGGATCAGGTGGCCTGCGCTGAGTGAGCGGGTCAGCAGCAGCCACAACAAGAACAGGGCCGCCGACAGCAGCGGCGCGGGCAGCAGTCGCTTCATGGGGCCTCCGGCCGTGCCATCGCCGGGGGGGCGCTGGTGGGGTTGGGAACGGGCCGGGCCGACAGCACCGCCTGCACATAGCTGGCAGGCGTATGCAGTGCCTGGGCCGTGCTGTCGGCGTAGTCCATGACCGTGCGGGCCTGCACCGTGAGGGCAATACAGGCGCCCAGCAACAGCGCGATGGGCGCGCCTTCCAGCACGCTCAGCACGGGCGCGGTGCGGTTGTGGCTGGTCCAGAAATGGCGGATGCCCGTGCGTGTGAGGGACAGGAGCGCCAGCAGGCCGCTGCCGATCATCAGGGCCAGCAGCGCCCAGCTCCAGAGGCTGGGTGGCGTGCCGGCCGAGGCGCCCAGGCCCAGGGGATTGAGCAGGGCGGTCAGCATGGCGAACTTGCCTACAAATCCCGACAGCGGTGGCAGGCCGGTGATGACCAGGGTGCACAGCAGGAACGAAAGGCCCAGTATGGCTGTGGCCGCCGGAATCACGCGGCCGACGAGCACCTGCTCGTTGTCGTCCAGGTTGTGTGTATCCGTGGGAACCAGCTCTGGGCTGAGGAAAGGCGCGTCGTCACCTTGCTCGTGCGGCGCCTGGTGGGCACCGTCGTTGCGCCAGCGGTCGATCAGGTCGGCCAGCAGGAACAAGGCACTGACTGCCAGGGTTGAGCTGGGCAGGTAGTACAGCAGCCCGGCCGTCAGCCGGGGTTGGCCAAAACCGGCGGCTGCCAGCAGCGTGCCCGAGGACACGATGGCGGCAAACCCCGCCAGGTGGGTCAGCCGCTGGGCACCCAGCATGCCGATGGCGCCAAACACCATGGTCACCATGCCGCCACCGACCAGCCACAGGCTACCGAACAGGGTTGACGCACCCGCCTCAAAGCCAAACAACAGCGTCCACAGGCGCAGCAGGGTGTAGACGCCTACCTTGGTCATCAGCGCAAACAGGGCGCCCACCGGTGCCGTGGCGGCGCTGTAGGCCGGAACGAGCCAGAAATTCAGGGGCCAGGCGGCCGCCTTGATGAGGAAGGCTGTGGCCAGAATGGCTGCGGCCGAATGCAGCAGCCCGCGGTCGGCCTCTGTCACCGTGGGGATACTGCGGGCCAGGTCGGCCATGTTCAGGGTGCCGGTAATGCCGTACAGCATGGACACACCAATCAGGAACAGCGACGATGCCGCCAGGTTGATGGCGATGTAATGCAGCCCCGCCTTGACCCGCTGGCGGCCCGAGCCGTGCAGCACAAGCCCGTAGGAAGCGGCCAGCATGATCTCGAAAAACACGAACAGGTTGAACAGGTCCGCCGTGAGAAAGGCGCCTGCCAGTCCCATGAGCTGGAACTGGAACAGTGGGTGGAAATGCACTCCGGCGCGGTGCCAGTGGGCGGTGGCAAAGAGAATCGACGCCAGCGCAACACCGCTGGTCAGCACCAGCATCATGGCGGACAGGCGGTCGAGCACCAGCACGATGCCAAACGGCGCAGGCCAGTTGCCCGGCAGGTACACCCCCAGGGGGGCCGGGTCCCCGCTGTGGTGCACCCACACCAGCAGCAGCACGGCCACCCCCAGCCCGAGCAGGGTGGAGAACAGGTTGAACGCGATTTTCAGGCGCTGCTGGTCTTCGCGCAGCAACAGCATCAACGCCGCGGTGAGCAGGGGCAGCGCGATGGGCGCCAGCAGCAGGTGCGGCATGAAGAACGCCGCGAAGGCGTGGAACGCGGTCATGGCATCTCCCGCACGTCATGCGAGGCGCTGCCATCCACATGGTCGGTGCCTGACATGCCGCGCGATGCGAGCAGCACCACGAGGAACAGGGCCGTCATGGCAAAGCCAATGACGATGGCTGTGAGCACCAGGGCCTGGGGCATGGGGTCGGCGTAGTGCAGCAGGTCTTGCGGCACACCGGGCTGCAGCACGGGCTCCTTGTCGATGGCCAGACCCAGGCGCCCCATGCTGAAGATGAACAGGTTGACCGCATACGACAGCAGGGACAGCCCCATGATGACCTGGAAGGTGCGTGGACGCAGCAGCAGCCACACGCCTGAGCCGGTCAGTACCCCAATGGCCAGGACGAGAACGATTTCCATCAGAGGGCCTCTTTTGGTGTGGGAGTCTTGCGTGCCGCAGCTTCTTCGGCCAGACGCGCATGGTGGCGGTGGCCGCGCACCGACTGGTGGGCAAGGGCCGTCAGGATGAGCAGCGTGGAGCCCACCACGAGCGCAAACACGCCAATGTCGAAGAACATGGCGCTGGCCACATGGATCTCGCCCACGACCGGCAGATGCAGGTGGGCGGTATGGCTGGTGAGGAAAGGATAGCCCAGCGTGAGGGCGCCCAGGCCTGTGGCCAGTGCGCACAACAGACCGAAGGCGATCCAGCGGCGCGGGCTGAGCGGCATGTGGGCTTCGACCCAGTGCGTGCCGGAGATGATGTACTGCAGCAGCAGTGCTGATGACAGCACCAGCCCGGCCACGAAACCTCCGCCGGGCTCGTTGTGGCCCCGCATGAACAGGTGTGCTGCGATCACGGCGGCAAAGGGCAGCAGCAGGCGCACCAGGACGGCGGGCACCATGAGGTAACCGACCGCCGTATCGCTGGCATGGCGCGGGTTGATCAGGTCGGTCTGAAGGTCTGCGGGCAGGGCGCGTTGCTGTGCGGGCAGGTCCATCGCCTCCTGCGCCGGGCGAAACCGCCGCAGCAAGGCGTAAACGGTCAGGGCCACGATGCCCAGCACCACGATTTCACCAAAGGTGTCGAACCCCCGGAAGTCGACCAGCATCACATTGACCACATTGGTGCCGCCCCCTTCGGTCAGGGCGCGTTCCAGGAAGAACGTGGAGGTGCTTTGAGGAAACGGGCGGCTCATCATGGCAAAGGCCAGCCAGGCCATGCCGCCGCCCGCCAGAACGGACAATGCCATGTCGCGCATCCGGCGCAGGCGGGTGCTGCGGCGTTCGGCCCGCGTGGGCACGCGCAGGCTTTCGTCGCGCATGGGCAGCCAGCGCAAACCGAGCAGAATGAGGATGGTGGTCACCAGCTCCACCACGATCTGCGTGAGGGCCAGGTCCGGGGCCGAGAACCACAAGAAGGTAATGCAGGTGGCCAGGCCCGCGCCGCCCAGCAGCGTGAGCGCCGCCAGGCGGTGGTATTTGGCCTGCCAGGCCGCTGCAATGGCGCACATGCCGCCCAGCAGCCAGAGCAGTGCAAAAGCGGGTGACAGAGGGAGCGTCAGGCGGTCGCCGCGCTGCAGCCCATGGATCCACAGCGGCATGAAACCGGCCAACAGTGCGGCTACCACGAGCCAGAGCATCTGCCATTGCAGGCGGTTTGTTCCCAGCCAGCGCCGACCCTTGCGCCCGGCCTGGGAGAGCAGGGCCAGTGCGGCTTCAAACAGGCGTCGGCCATCGACATAGTATGAAATCCGGGGAAAATCAAGGCGCCCGGCATTGCGCCAGCGGCGCAGCATGGCGTACAGAATGACGCCACCGAACAGGGCTGCCACGCTCATCAGGAGTGGCGTGTTCAGGCCGTGCCAGATCGCCAGACTGAACACCGGCATGGAGCCGCCGACCACGGGACGGGCTGCGGCATCGAGAAAGGGCCCCACGGACCAGGCAGGCAGCATGCCTACCACCAGGCAGATGAGGACCAGCAATTCCACTGGCACGCGCATCCAGTGGGGGGGCTCGTGCGGCTGGCGGGGCAGGTCGGTGGCTGCAGGGCCGAAAAACACATCGACGGTAAAACGCAGTGAATACGCTACGCCAAAAATACCTGCCAGGGTGGCTGCAATGGGCAGGCCCAGGCGCACCAGGGGTGCGGCATCGAGAAAAACCGTCTCGGCAAAAAACATTTCCTTGGACAGGAATCCGTTGAGCAGCGGCACCCCCGCCATGGACGCGCTGGCCACCATGGCCAGCGTGGCGGTGATCGGCATCATGGTGCGCAGGCCGGACAGGCGCCGGATGTCGCGGGTGCCGGTTTCATGGTCCATGATGCCCGCGGCCATGAACAGCGAGGCCTTGAACGTAGCGTGGTTCATGGTGTGGAACACGGCGGCCACGGCGGCCAGCGGGCTGTTCAGGCCGAGCAGCAGCGTGATGAGCCCCAGGTGCGAGATGGTGGAATACGCCAGCAGCCCCTTGAGGTCGTTCTGGAACATGGCCAGGTAGCCGCCCAGCAGCAGGGTGCACACGCCGGCGCCGCCCACCAGCCAGAACCAGTGTTCGGTGCCGCCCAGCACCGGCCACAGGCGCGCCAGCAGAAACACCCCGGCCTTGACCATGGTGGCCGAATGCAGGTAGGCGGAGACCGGGGTAGGCGCCGCCATGGCATGGGGCAGCCAGAAATGGAAAGGAAACTGCGCGCTTTTGGTGAGCGCGCCCAGCAGCACCAGCACCAGGGCCGTGAAGTACAGCGGGTGCGCGCGCACCTGCAGGCCGGCCGCCAGCACCTGATCGAGGTCGTAGCTGCCCACGATGTGGCCGATGACCAGCATGCCCGCAAGCATGCACAGGCCGCCCGTGCCCGTGACGGTGAGCGCCATGCGCGCACCGCGTCGCGCGTCCTTGCGGTGGTGCCAGTAGCCGATCAGCAGGAAGGAGAACAGGCTGGTCAGCTCCCAGAAAAGCGCCAGCTGGATGATGTTGCCCGAGAGCACCACGCCCACCATGGACCCCATGAAGGCCAGCAGGAAAGAGAAAAAGCGTGGCACCGGGTCCGAGGGCGACATGTAGTAGCGTGCGTACAGCACCACCAGTGCGCCGATGCCCAGGATCAGCATGCAGAACATCCAGGCAAAGCCGTCCATGCGAATCATGAGATTCAGGCCCAGGGCGGGCAGCCATACGATTTCCTCCTGCAATACGCCGCCCTGCGCAATGGCGGGAAAGCACAGTGCGGCCTGTACCGCGCAGAACAGGGCGATCAGACCCGCCAGGGTCGATTCCGCATTGCGCGCATTGGTGGGCATGACGGCCGCCAGCAGGCTGCCGATGAACGGCAGGAGTACGAGATATATCAGGGGCATGCGCAGAGGGTCCTCATTGTGGCCGTGGAATGCTGCTGACAGTGGAACAAGGGGAGGAGGCCGAACAGGATTGCGGCCTCGGGCGACGCCCGTCCGAAGAGACAGCGCGGACGGATGCTGGATTGATTCTACGGGGCGCGTCCAGCGAGGCGCCGTGCACCGCCGGATATCCTTGGAATTCCTGGGTCAGCGTTCTTGCGCGGGGGCTGTGCCTGCGGCAGAGGGTGCGCATTGGCCCTGCAATGCCTGGTTGTTGACCGTCAGCCCAGCGCAGGAGAGCCGAGCAGCGCTGCCCTTGCCCACGCCAGCGACGCGACCGATCAGATCATTCCAGTCCCGAAAGGGGGCTTTCTGGCGCTCCCGGAGGATTTTTTCGGTAGTGGCCGGGCCCAGGCCCTTGATGCCGTCGAGCTCGGCCTCGGTGGCCTGGTTCACATCGATGGCGGAACAAGGCAGCGCTGCGCCGAGCAGGAGGACCAAAACCAAGGTTTGTGTGTACATGGGCCGGGCTCCTGCGATGGTGTGTGACAAAGGGCCGATGGCGGCGGCTACAGCTCTTCCACGCGCCGCGCCGGGTAGCTGTCCCAGGACTGGCAGCCGGGGCACTGCCAGAAATGCTGGCGTGCTTCGAAGCCGCAGGCTGCACAGCGGTAGCGCAACAGGGGCTGGGCAGCATGGTCGAGGGCGCGCTGCACCTGCGCGTGGTATTGCTCGTGTTCCAGCCGCTCGTCGGCAAGCCATTTGGCGGCAGCCACCAGGGATGGCTCGGCTTCCAGGTGCCGCAGGTACCACTGGCGACCGTCCGCAGACTGCGGCATGGCGGGGGTGGTCAGGACAACGATGGCATCGAGCACATCCAGCGAGGGGGCTGCTGCGTAGTGCTGCTGCAGCACCTCGAGTGCCTGCGCTGTCTGTTGGCTGGCCTGCGCGGTCTTGACCAGCAGTGTGGCCGCCAGGGGGAGCGCGGCGGGGGCTTCAGCGGCCAGGGCCTTGAGCAGGGCAAGGGCGGTGTCGGGCTGGCCCTGGGCCTGTGCCAGGCGGGCCAGTTCGATGCGCGGCCGGGGCGCCTGCGGCGCACTGGCGTGGGCCTTGTCCAACAGGTCGCGAGCCTTGTCAATGTCACCATGTGCGACATGCTCCAGAGCCTGCTCGCACAGGTAGTGGGCCTGCCGGGTGCTGAAATTACCCTGGCCTGCGTCCTGCATCTGGCGGGCAATGGTGGCGGCGCGGGGCCAGTCCCGGGAGCGCTCGTAAATGGCAAGCAAGGCCAGGCGTGCCTGTTCCTCAAAGGGCGTGCCTTCCAGGCGCGCCAAGGCGTCTTCGGCCCGGTCCAGCAGCCCCGCCTTCAGAAAGTCAAGCGCCAGTGCATGCTGGGCACGCTCGCGGTCCCGGGGGCCGAGATCGCCGCGCGAGAGCAGGTGCTCGTGCACCCGCACGGCGCGGTCGTATTCACCGCGCCGCCGGAACAGATTGCCCAGGGCAAAGTGCAGTTCGGAGGTGTCGGGGTCGTTCTGCACGGCCTCGATGAAGACATCGATGGCCTTGTCCTGCTGTTCGTTGAGCAGGAAGTTCAGGCCCTTGAAGTACGCCTTGGGAACACTGCGGTTTTCGGCGCGCAGCTGGCGCAGGTCAAAGCGCGACGCGCCCCATCCGAGCACAAAGGCCAGCGGCAAACCCAGCAGCAGCCAGACGAGATCAAATTCCATGGGGCGGCTGGCTATCGACGACAGGCGAAGGCGAGCCCGCGGCAGGGACGGGGGCGGTTGCCTGTTGGGGTGCATGGCGTGCGGCGATGCGGTGTTTCCACCAGCGCGGCACCATGCCCAGGACGCCGGTCGCCAGCCCTGCAGCAAAAGCGGTCAGCACAACCAGCACCAGCGGTGCGCGCCACTGGGTTCCAAAGAAGAAATGGACGGTTGCATCCTGCTGGTTGTTCAGCGCGAAAGCGAACAGGGTAAAAAAAAGGGCTGCCTTGAGCAGCCACAGGAGGTATTTCATGTGTCTCCCCGGTGGTGGCGCCATTCTAAGAGGCGCAGTGCACTGGGCCGGGTGGATAGAAAAAATTGAAGCAAAAACGGCCAAACCACAGATGGGTAGAGCGCTACATGCTATTCATTAAATAGCATGAATCAACCCGTGCTTTCCAGCTCCGCCGTGCGCTTGTCCACGGCTTCGCGCAGGGCCTTGCCCGGTTTGAAATGGGGGACGCGCTTGGCGGGAATGGCAACGGCCTCGCCGCTGCGGGGGTTGCGCCCCATGCGTGGCGGACGGTGGTTGACGGAGAAGCTGCCAAAGCCGCGCACCTCGATGCGGTGCCCGCGTACCAGGGCTTCGCCGACGGCGTCGAGCAATGTCTTGACGGCGAATTCGGCATCGCGGTGCGTGAGCTGGCTGAAGCGGGCGGCAAGCTCTTCAACGAGATCGGATCGGGTCATAACAAAATGTTTCAATAAAAAAACCGGGTGGGCGCATTGTGCACCCACCCGGCCTTGCTTCCAACCGTTCCGGGCTTTTTACTTCTCGGAATTGTCCAGTTTGGCACGCAGCAGGGCGCCCAGGCTGGTGGTGCCGGCGCTCTCACGGCTCGACTGCTGGCTCAGGTTGGCCATGGCGCCTTGTTCGTCAGCCATGTCCTTCTGCTTGATCGACAGCTGGATGTTGCGGGTCTTGCGATCCACATTGACCACCACGGCCGTGACTTCGTCGCCTTCCTTGAGCACGTTGCGGGCATCTTCCACGCGGTCGCGGGAGATTTCCGAAGCGCGCAGGTAGCCGATGATGTCTTCGCCGAGGTCGATTTCAGCGCCACGGGCGTCCACGGTCTTGACCTTGCCGGTCACCGTTTGGCCCTTGTCGTTCACGGTCACGAACGTGGTGAACGGGTCGCCGTCGAGCTGCTTGATGCCCAGGGAGATGCGCTCGCGGTCCACGTCCACGGCCAGCACGATGGCTTCGACTTCCTGGCCCTTCTTGTAGTTGCGCACGGCGGCTTCGCCGGTTTCGTTCCAGGACAGGTCGGACAGGTGCACCAGGCCGTCGATGCCGGCAGCCAGGCCCACGAACACGCCGAAGTCGGTGATCGACTTGATCGGGCCCTTGACGCGGTCGCCGCGCTTGGTGTTCTGTGCGAACTCTTGCCAGGGGTTGGCCTTGCACTGCTTCATGCCCAGGCTGATGCGGCGCTTGTCTTCGTCGATCTCCAGGACCATGACTTCGACTTCGTCGCCCAGCGTGACCAGCTTGGAAGGAGCGATGTTCTTGTTCGTCCAGTCCATTTCGGACACGTGCACCAGGCCTTCAATGCCGGGTTCGAGTTCGACGAACGCGCCGTAGTCGGCAATGTTCGTGATCTTGCCGAACAGGCGGGTGCCCTGGGGGTAGCGGCGCGAAACGCCCATCCAGGGGTCGTCGCCCATTTGCTTGAGACCCAGCGAGACACGGTTCTTTTCGGTGTCGAACTTGAGGATCTTGGCGGTGATTTCCTGGCCGGCGGTGACCACTTCGGAGGGGTGACGCACACGGCGCCATGCCATGTCGGTGATGTGCAGCAGGCCGTCGATGCCGCCCAGGTCCACGAACGCACCGTATTCGGTGATGTTCTTGACCACGCCCTGGACGATGGAGCCTTCCTTCAGGGTTTCCATCAGCTTGGCGCGCTCTTCGCCCATGGACGCTTCCACCACGGCGCGGCGGCTCAGCACCACGTTGTTGCGCTTGCGGTCGAGCTTGATGACCTTGAATTCCATGGTCTTGTTTTCGTACGGCGTCAGATCCTTGATCGGACGGGTGTCGATCAGCGAGCCGGGCAGGAAGGCGCGGATGCCGTTGACCAGCACGGTCAGGCCGCCCTTGACCTTGCCGCTGGTGGTGCCGGTGACGAATTCGCCGGATTCCAGGGCCTTTTCCAGGCTCATCCACGAAGCCAGGCGTTTGGCGGTGTCGCGCGACAGGATGGTGTCGCCGTAGCCGTTTTCGATGGAGCCGATGGCGACCGACACGAAGTCGCCCACCTGGACTTCGACTTCGCCCTTGTCGTTCTTGAACTCTTCCAACGGCACGTAGGCTTCAGACTTGAGGCCGGCGTTGACCACGACGAAGCTGTGTTCCACGCGCACGACTTCGGCGGTGATGACTTCGCCTGGACGCATTTCGGTGCGTTGCAGGGATTCTTCAAAAAGGGCGGCAAAAGATTCAGACATGTGTTTCCTTGCCACGTGCAGGTTTACGGCAGCACGATTGCTGCGGTTTCAAAGGCTGCGCGTGGTGGCTGGGGGTGCGGCAGAGCCGCGGGTTCGTTAAAGAACCACACTGCCGGTGCGCTGCTGCGCGGTGCTGGCGGTGTGGGCCGGTGTGGAGCTTTGCGCTCCGCTTCAACCCTGCACGCCGGGCGCGAAGGGCTGGCGCTGCTGCCACCAGTCAAGCACCTGTTCCACGGCCTGTTCGATCGTGAGTTCGGAGTTGTCCAGCACCAGAGCATCCTGCGCGGGCTTCAGGGGGGCGACGCTTCGGGACATGTCCCGGGCGTCGCGCGCCTCCAAGTCTGCGCGAAGGTCGGCTATTGTAGCGGGTAAGTCCTTGGCAATCAATTGCTGGTAGCGCCGCTGGGCGCGGCAGGCTGCGCTGGCCGTCAGATAGACCTTGAGCGCCGCCCCGGGAAAGATCACCGTGCCCATGTCGCGCCCATCGGCCACCAGGCCCGGCAGGCGGCGAAAGCTGTGCTGCAGATCGACCAGCGCCGTGCGCACGGCGGGCAGGGCCGACACGCGCGAGGCGTTCATGCCCGCTTCCTCGGTGCGAATGGCTTCGGTGACATTGTCGTTTCCCAGCCAGACGCACCCTGCCTCGAAGCGTACTGGCAGCTGGCGGGCCAGGGTGGCGATCTGCGCTGCATGCCCGTCATCGATGGGCAGGCCTGCGCGCGTGGCAGCCAAGGCCGTGATGCGGTACATCGCGCCCGAATCGAGAAAACCGTAGCCCAGGCGCTGGGCCACGGCGGTGGCTACGGTGCCCTTGCCCGAGGCCGTAGGGCCATCGATACAGATCACGGGAATCTGTGCGGGCGCTGCCTGGGTGACCGAGAACAGGGCTTCGAAGTAGTCGGGAAAGGTTTTGGCCACGCACTGGGGGTCCAGGATGCGTACCGGCAAGCCTGCCGGATTGAAGGCTGCAAGCGAGAAGCACATCGCGACGCGGTGGTCGTCGTAGGTGTGGATGCTGGCTGCATGCCAGTCGGACGGTGCAGCGGGTGGTGTGATCCGAATCGAGTCCGCCCCTTCCTCCACGGTGGCGCCGAGCTTGCGCAGTTCGGTGGCCATGGCCGCAATGCGGTCGGTTTCCTTGACACGCCAGCTGGCAATGTTGCGCAAGGTGGTGGTGCCCTGGGCGTACAGCGCCATCACGGCCAGCGTCATGGCTGCATCGGGGATATGGTTGCAGTCCAGGTCGATGGCCTTGAGCGGCCAGGCGCCGCGCTGGATCTGCAACCAGTTGGGGCCGCTGGTGATCTGCGCACCCATGGCTTGGGCTGCTTCGACAAAGCGGATGTCTCCCTGGATGGAATCCATTCCTACACCCAGAATTTTGATGCCATTTTTGCTTCCATCGCACGCTGCAATTGCGCCAGCAGCTATGAAATAGCTAGCAGAAGAGGCATCTGCCTCGACATGGATGCTGCCCGGCGACTGGTAGTTGCTGCCCGCAGGAATGGTGAAGCGCTGCCAGTGATCGTGACGCACCGTGATGCCAAAGCGCTCCAGCAGCTGCAGGGTGATGTGGATGTAGGGCTTGGAGATCAGCTCGCCCACCACCTCGATGACCACATCCTGCTGCGTGGCCGCCAGGGGCAGGGCCATGAGCAGTGCAGTCAGGAACTGGCTGGAGACATCGCCACGTACGCGGATGGGCGTGGACAGCGCCAGGGCGGGCACGCCATCGGCCTGCGCAATGCGCAGCGGCGGATAGCCTTCATTGCCCAGGTAGTTGATCTGGCAACCCAGTTGGCGCAAGGCGTCCACCAGATCACCGATCGGGCGTTCGTGCATGCGCGTCACGCCGCTGAGCTCAAACACACCGCCCAGCAGGGCCAGTGCGGCCGTCAAGGGACGCATGGCCGTGCCGGCGTTGCCCAGAAACAAGGTGGCGGGCGTTGTGGGTTGGCGGCCGCCCAGTCCGGTGATGCGTGCCTGCGTACCGTCCTGTTCGACGCTGCAGCCCAACTGGCGCAGGGCGTCGAGCATGACGCGGGTATCGTCGGACGCCAGCAGATCGTGGACCGTGGTGGTGCCCCGGCTCAGGGCCGCCAGCAGCAGTACGCGGTTGGAGATGCTTTTGGAGCCTGGCAGCTGCACGCGGCCCTGGGCCGACTGCAGCGCGGGGAGATCAAGAAAAGCAGTGGAAAACATCGATGGCAATCCGAGGCAATGGCATGCCGGTCGGCCGTCGGCCGGCCGCCAGGCGCCGGGTTAGCGGTTTTTGTGTGAGCGCTGCGCACCCATGCGCCAGTGCGCGCGGGTTTCGCTGGCCAGGGTGAGCATGTCCTCGATGGCCTGGGCGTTGCTGCTGCGCATGGCTTCTTCCAGACGCTGGAGGGTTTGCTGGAACAGGCTGGACTGGGCCAGCAACTCCTCGCGGTTGGACAGAAAAATGTCGCGCCAGACCTTGGGGTCGCTGGCGGCAATGCGGGTGAAATCCCGAAAACCGGGACCGGCCAGGGACAGAAAGGTGTCGGCATGCTCCTGGCCTGTAATGCTGTTGACCAGCGAAAAAGCCAGCAAATGGGGCAGGTGGCTGACGGCGGCAAAGGCATTGTCGTGCGCTTCGGGCGACATGCTGGTCACGCGGCAGCCCAGGGCCGTCCAGATGTCCTGTGCGCGCTGCAGCTGCGCGGTGAGCGTGCGCTCGGTCGGCGTCAGGATGACCTGGCGTCCGCTGTAGAGCTCGGCTTCGGCGTGTTCCACGCCCGAGACCTCGCGGCCGGTGATCGGGTGTGCAGGCACGAAGGAACCCACCTTGTCCCGCAGTGCACGTTCGGCGGCCTGAACCACGTCGGCCTTGGTGGAGCCCACGTCCATGACCAGCATCTGGGGCGTGACCAGGTGTTTGATGGCCTTGAGCGTGGCTTCCGTGGCCGAGACGGGGACGGCGAGCAAAACAATGTCGGCACCCGCCACGGCCAGCAGTGCGGAAGGCGCTTCCACGTCGATCACGCCGAGCTGGCGCGCGCGGTCGGTGGTGGATGGAGACTTGCTGTAGCCCACTACGCGCTTGACCAGTCCCGCGCGCTTGAGGGCCAGCGCAAACGACCCGCCCATGAGGCCGCAGCCGATCAGGCCCAATTGTTCAAACATGGGGAGTCCTTGCTGTTTCGGAGGCGGTGCTGGGCGCAGCGGGAGTCACGGTGCGGTCTGGGGTCATGGCGTCACCGGGTAGGTGCCCAGCACCTTGTAGAAGGCGCAGAGACTGCGCAATTCATTGAGTGCCGCACTGACATGGGGCTGGCTGGGGTGGCCGTCGATGTCGATGTAGAAATAGTATTCCCACTGGCCGGTGCGTGCCGGGCGCGATTCGAAACGCGTCATGGACACGCCATGTTTCTTGAGGGGCACCAGCAGGTCGTGCACGGCACCTGGCTTGTTGGGTACCGAGACAATGAGACTGGTGCAGTCCCGGTCCGAGGGTGGCGGGGTGTCCAGTGTGTGCGGCAGGCAGATGATGGCAAACCGTGTGCGGTTGTAGGCGTCGTCCTGGATGGCGTGCGCCACGATGTGCAGGCCGAACTGGGTGGCGGCCCGTTCACTGGCCAGCGCGGCCCAGGCGGGGTTGGTGGCCGCCAGGCGTGCACCCTCGGCGTTGCTGGAGACAGGGCGGCGCTCGACATGCGGCAGGTGCTTGGACAGCCAGGCCTGGCATTGGGCGAGTGCCTGGGGGTGTGCCAGCACGGCCTCGATGTCCTCGACCGAGGGAACGGTGCGCAGCAGGTTGTGGCGTACCAGCAGGCTGACTTCGCCAACAACATGCGTGGGGGTGTGCAAAAACAGGTCCAGAGACCGGGTGACTACACCTTCGACCGAATTTTCGACACCCACAACGCCGAATTGCGCACCGCCCGAGGCGGTGGCGTGGAAGACTTCATCGAAGTTGGCACAGTAGACAATGTCGGCGGCACCACCAAAGAATTCGATGGCGGCCTGCTCGCAGAAGGTGCCCTCGGGCCCCAGAACGGCGACGCGCTGGGGGGACTCGAGTGCCAGGCAGGCCGACATGATCTCGCGCCAGATGGCAGTGACATGGGCGCTTTTGAGGGGGCCTGGGTTGGCCGTCTGGATTTTCTCGATGACCTGTGCCACGCGGTCAGGGCGAAAGAAAGGCGTGCCCTCGCGCTTCTTGACCTCACCGACGCGCTCGGCCACCAGGGCGCGCTGGTTCAGCAGGGTCAGCAGTTGCTGGTCGATGTTGTCGATCTGGACGCGCAGGCTGGCCAGGTCGGGAGAAGATTGGGGTGTGTTCATTGAAGGGTGCGTGGGTCAGGCGTGCTGCCGCTCAAATTCTCGCATGTAGTCGACCAGCGCCTGCACGCCTGCCAAGGGCATGGCGTTGTAGATGCTGGCACGCATGCCGCCCACGGACTTGTGGCCCTTGAGTTGCAGCAGGCCGCGCTGTTTTGCACCGGCCAGAAAAGCGTCGTTGCGGGTTTCGTCGCACAGGAAGAAGGGTATGTTCATGCGCGAGCGGCAGTCCGGCGCCACTTTGTTGATGTAAAGCTGGGATTGGTCGATGGCTTCGTAGAGCAGATCCGCCTTGGCGATGTTGCGCTGCTCCATGGCGGCGATGCCGCTGGCCGTGCCTTCGCGCTGGCGCTTGAGCCACTGGAAGGTCAGGCCCGCCATGTAGATGCCCCAGGTGGGCGGGGTGTTGTACATGGACTGGTTGTCGGCCACGGTCTTGTAATCGAAGGCGCTGGGGCAGGTGGCCAGGGCGTGGCCCAGCAGGTCCTCGCGCACCACGACCAGGGTCAGTCCGGCGGGGCCCAGGTTTTTCTGCGCGCCGCCGAAGGCCAGGCCGACGCGCGACCAGTCCACCGGGCGCGAGGCCACATGCGACGAAAAGTCGACGACCAGCGGCGCGTCGCATCCCAGCGCCTTCAGGTCGGGCAGCTCGTGGAATTCGACGCCGTTGATGGTCTCGTTGCTGCAGATGTGCAGGTAGCTCGCGCCCCGGCTGGGTGTCCAGCTGGCCGGGTCGGGCAGGGTGGTGAAGCCGCTGGCCTCGCCGGTGGCGATCACATTGACTTCCGAGGCGTACTTGCGCGCCTCTTTCTGCGACTTCTGGCTCCAGCTTCCGGTGACGACGAAGTCCACGGCGGCGGCGCGCGAGAGGTTCAACGGCACGATGGCGTTTTCGGCCAGGCCGCCGCCCTGCATGAACAGGATCTTGAAGTGCGCTGGCACGGCCAGCAGCTCGCGCAGATCGGCCTCGGCCTGCTCGTAGATGGAGATGAATTCCTTGCCCCGGTGGCTCATCTCCATCACGCCCATGCCGCTGCCGTGCCAGTTGAGCATTTCGGCGGCAGCCTGCTCCAGAACTTCGGCAGGAATGGCCGCCGGACCAGCGGAAAAGTTGTACGGGCGTTGCATGGTTTATGGCTCAAATAAGCCAGAAGCGCTTTATGGTCAGGCGCTTCTAGCTATTAAAATTATAGCTTTCAGGTGGTGTGTCAGGCCGCAGGCTCTCAGGCGTCGGTGGCGGGCGGTGGGGCATCCGCTGCTGGAGCGGGCTCGCCGCCTGTGGATTCGGGGTCTTCTGCGGGGTTGGCATCGTTTTCCACGATGCGCTGCAGTCCGCTGAGCTGGGAGCCCTCGTCCAGCGCGATCAGTGTCACGCCTTGAGTGGCGCGGCCCAGTTCGCGGATTTCACTGACCCGCGTGCGCACCAGAACGCCCTTGTCGGTAATCAGCATGATTTCGTCGTCCGCGTGTACCAGCGTAGCGGCCACGACCTTGCCGTTGCGCTCGCTTTGCTGGATCGCGATCATCCCCTTGGTGCCCCGCCCGTGGCGTGTGTATTCGGTGATGCTGGTGCGCTTGCCATAGCCGTTCTCTGTAGCGGTCAGCACGCTTTGGGTTTCATCCTCGGCCACCAGCATGGCAATTACGCTCTGGCCTTCTTCGAGCATCATGCCGCGCACGCCGCGGGCTTGGCGGCCCAGGGGGCGCACATCATTTTCGTCAAAGCGCACGGCCTTGCCGCCGTCGGAGAACAGCATGACGTCGTGCTGGCCGTCAGTCAGGGCCGCGCCGATCAGATAGTCGCCTTCGTCCAGGTTCACGGCAATGATGCCGCCCTTGCGAGGATTGGAGAACTCGTCGAGTGCCGTCTTCTTGACGGTGCCCATGCTGGTGGACATGAAGACATACTGGTCCGCCGGAAAGCTGCGTTTTTCTCCCGTGAGCGGCAGCACGACATTGATTTTCTCGCCGTCCTGCAGTGGGAACATGTTGACGATGGGACGGCCGCGTGAGCCGCGTGAGCCTGCGGGCACTTCCCACACCTTGAGCCAGTACAGGCGGCCCCGGTTGGAGAAACACAGGATGTAGTCATGTGTGTTGGCGATGAAAAGCTGGTCGATCCAATCGTCTTCCTTGGTCGCCGTGGCCTGCTTGCCGCGCCCGCCGCGCTTTTGCGCGCGGTATTCGGATAGGGGCTGGCTCTTGATGTACCCCGTGTGGCTGAGCGTGACCACCATGTCGGTGGGGGTGATGAGGTCTTCGGTAGACAAATCCTGGGCGCTGTATTCCACCAGGCTGCGGCGGCCTCCCAGTTTGCTCTGACCAAATTCCTGCTTGATGGTGGTCAGCTCCTCGCCAATGATGGTCGAGACGCGTTCGGGCGTGGCCAGGATGTCGAGCAGGTCCTCGATGACCGCCATCACATCCTTGTATTCAGCCACGATCTTGTCCTGCTCCAGGCCCGTGAGGCGCTGCAGGCGCATCTGCAAAATTTCCTGGGCTTGCGTGTCCGACAGCCGGTACAGGCCGTCCTGGCCCATGCCGTATTCTTTTTCCAGGCCTTCAGGGCGGTAGTCATCTGCGTTGACGACGCCGCCGTCCTCGCGCGTGCGGGTGAGCATCTCGCGCACCAGCTTGCTGTCCCACGAGCGGCTCATGAGCTCGGCCTTGGCGACCGGCGGCGTGGGCGCGTTGCGGATGATGGCGATGAAGTCGTCGATGTTGGCCAGCGCCACGGCCAGGCCTTCGAGCACGTGGCCGCGGTCGCGCGCCTTGCGCAGCTCGAACACCGTGCGGCGAGTCACCACTTCGCGGCGGTGCTGCAGGAAGACTTCGATCAGGTCCTTGAGATTGCACAGGCGGGGCTGTCCGTCGATCAGCGCCACCATGTTCATGCCGAAGGTGTCCTGCAGCTGCGTCTGCTTGTACAGGTTGTTGAGCACCACCTCGGGCACCTCGCCGCGCTTGAGCTCGATCACCAGGCGCATGCCGGACTTGTCGGACTCATCCTGGATGTGGCTGATCCCTTCGAGCTTTTTCTCGTGCACCAGCTCGGCCATGCGCTCCTGCAGCGTCTTCTTGTTCACTTGGTAGGGCAGCTCGTCCACGATGATCGCCTGGCGCTGACCGCGGTCGATGTCCTCGAAGTGGCACTTGGCGCGCATCACCACCTTGCCGCGCCCGGTGCGGTAGCCGTCCTTCACACCGTTGATGCCGTAGATGATGCCTGCGGTGGGAAAATCCGGCGCAGGGATGATCTCCATCAACTCGTCGATCGTCGATTCAGGGTTGCGCAGCAGATGCAGGCAGGCATCCACCACTTCGTTCAGGTTATGGGGCGGAATGTTGGTGGCCATGCCCACCGCGATGCCCGCCGAGCCGTTGACCAGCAGGTTGGGCAGCTTGCTGGGCAGGACCAGCGGCTCTTTTTCGCTGCCGTCGTAATTGGGGCCGAAATCGACAGTCTCTTTGTCAATATCGCCCAGCATTTCATGGGCGATTTTCGCGAGGCGGATTTCGGTATACCGCATGGCGGCGGCGTTGTCGCCGTCCACCGAACCGAAATTGCCCTGGCCGTCCACCAGCATATGGCGCAGCGAGAAATCCTGGGCCATCCGCACGATGGTGTCGTATACCGCCGAATCGCCGTGCGGGTGGTACTTACCGATCACGTCCCCGACGATACGGGCCGACTTCTTGTAAGGCCGGTTCCAGTCGTTGTTGAGCTCGTGCATCGCGAACAGCACGCGCCTGTGCACTGGCTTGAGGCCATCGCGCGCATCCGGCAAGGCCCGGCCCACGATCACGCTCATGGCGTAATCGAGATAACTGCGGCGCATCTCCTCTTCAAGGCTGATGGGCAGGGTTTCTTTGGCGAACTGGGTCATGGGAGGGCGGGAAAACAGCAAAGGAGAGCCATTTTAGGCGCAAGCGCCTGTAGCGGTGGCGCAACAGAACAGCATCATTGCGCGTTTGTCCTACGGGCTGGATAAACCAAGGACGGACACCTGTCGGTTACGTATGGCACAATCGATTTCAACGTTTTTGGTGGTGGTCACCAGTGACGTCCTAATTTCGCAGCGCGGCTGCGGCTTTTTCGCCCCAGAGGAGAACCATGAAGAAACTGAACAAAGTGGCAATGCTGATTGCCTCCGCAGCGCTTGCAACCGCCGCCGGCGCACAAACCGTGGACAACTGGAAGAACGGCACGAACGAGCTGGTCTGGAAGAACGGTACCAACGAACTGTGCTGGCGCGATGCCTCCTGGACGCCTGCCACGGCAGCCCCTGGCTGCGACGGCGCACTGGCTGCCCCTGCTGCTGCACCGGCTGCTCCGGCGCCTGCGGCACCTGCTGCTGCAGCACCCGCTGCAAAGCCCGCCCCCGCGCCTGCCATGGCCACCAAGGTGACCTACGCTGCCGACGCCTTCTTTGATTTTGACAAGGCTGTTCTGAAGCCCGCTGGTAAGGCCAAGCTGGATGACTTGGTGTCCAAGGTCAAGGGTATCAACCTGGAAGTCATCATTGCCGTGGGTCACACCGACTCTGTGGGCTCTGACGCTTACAACCAGAAGCTGTCGGTACGTCGCTCCGAAGCTGTGAAGGCGTACTTGGTGTCCAAGGGCATCGAAAAGAACCGCGTTTACACCGAAGGCAAAGGCGAAAAGCAGCCCGTGGCTGACAACAAGACCAAGGAAGGTCGCGCAAAGAACCGTCGCGTTGAAATCGAAGTGGTCGGCACCCGTGCCAACTGATCTTCTTTGATCGACAAAAAGCCCCGGCAACGGGGCTTTTTTTATGGGTTGTGCAAATGCTTGCCGGACAATACACCTCCATGAATAACAACTTGAACGTCGATCCGGCCGAACTGGCCAAATTTTCGGAACTGGCCCATCGATGGTGGGATACGGACAGTGAATTTCGTCCCTTGCACGAAATCAACCCATTGCGGCTGGACTGGATCAACACCCTGTCGCCGCTCCATGGTCAGCGCGTGCTCGATGTTGGATGCGGAGGGGGAATTCTGGCGGATGCCATGGCCCGCAAAGGTGCGGATGTTCTGGGCATTGATCTGGCCGGAAGATCACTTCGTGTGGCGCAGCTGCACGCTCTGGAGGCGCAGACACCCCGAATACAGTACCGCGAGGTGAGCGTCGAAGCACTTGCCGCCGAACAGCCGGCCAGCTTTGATACGGTGACCTGCATGGAAATGCTGGAGCACGTGCCCGACCCGGCATCCGTGGTGCATGCGTGTGCCCAGCTGGTGAAACCGGGGGGATGGGTTTTCTTCTCCACCATCAATCGCAACGCGAAGGCATTCATGCTGGCGATTGTCGGCGCTGAATATGTCTTGAATATGTTGCCCCGCGGGACGCATGAATATGCCCGTTTGATTCGTCCCAGTGAACTGGCAGGCAGTTGTCGTGCCGCAGGGCTGGATGTCAAAGAGGCACGTGGGCTGGGCTATAACCCGATGACCCGTCGCTACTGGATGAATGCCGACACCAGTGTGAACTATCTTTTGGCCACACAGCGGGCAGCCTGAATATTTACTGCATGTTTCAAAATACCCAGGCCGTGCTCTTTGATCTGGACGGTACGCTGATTGACAGTGCGCCGGATCTTGGCGCGGCTGTTGACAAAATGCGAACCGATCGGGGGTTGCCGTCTCTGCCACTGGAGTGCTATCGCCCCATGGCTGGCGCCGGTGCGCGTGGCATGTTGGGACAGGCCTTCGGTATGACACCGGAGCACCCTGATTTCATTGCCTATCGGGAGGAGTTTTTTGCCAACTACCAGAACTGCATGACTTGTCGTACGCAGGCGTTCGATGGTGTGCAAGAAATGGTGCTGCATCTTGTGCAGAGCGGACTGGCGTGGGGCGTGGTGACCAACAAATCAGCCCGGTTCACCGAACCGCTGACCCATGCAATGCCCTTGTTTTCCAGTGCAGGTGCTATCGTCAGCGGTGATACGACGCCCCATGCCAAGCCCCACCCGGCGCCGCTGCTGGAGGCCGCCAGGCGGTTGCGTCTTGAACCCCAATATTGCGTCTACGTTGGCGATGATGAGCGCGACATCGTCGCTGGTCTGGCAGCAGGCATGGGCACAGTTGCCGCCACCTACGGATATCTGGGCAGCGCGTCGAGTGTCCGCCAGTGGGGAGCCCATGCGGAGATTAATTTTCCCCTTGATCTCTTGCAATTGCTGGACCTGACCTAAAATAGCAACCGAGGGGCTGCCCTGGTTTCGACGTGGGTTCGGAGTCGGCGTGGTGCATGTCGAGCTTGAGTGGCGCTCGTAAATCTGCATTCAAAAAACTAACTGCAAACGACGAACGTTTCGCACTCGCCGCCTAAAACCGGTGAGCCTTGCAACAGCACGCTGATGGGCTGGGCAAGGGGGCTGTAAAGCCTCCCGGCTGCAAGGTTATTTACGTCAGCTGGTTCCACGCCGGGTACCTTGGCATGGAACAAGATTTAAGGGTACTGGCGTTCGGTATAGCGTGCGGCTGCGCGATATCGGAAGCGAGATACAAAACAGACCGCTAAGCATGTAGATCTGCCCGATGAAGGCTTGCGGACGCGGGTTCAATTCCCGCCAGCTCCACCATT
>JAMLIQ010000200.1 GCA_023954095.1 Burkholderiaceae bacterium
ATAGCCCGCGAAGTAGTACACCACCTGGGCCAGCAAACGCGCCCAGTTGATGGAGTTGACCGTGCCGATCTTGTACTTGCGCTTGAAGTCGAGGTCGTTGCTGACGGCCTTGACCATGTCCTGGCAGTCGTCGAACACACCCTCGATGGCGATGTTGTGGATGTTCTCGTCCTGCAGGCTGAACATCTGCGCCTGCTGGAAGGGGCTCATGCGGCCGTGCGGGCTGGTCATGAAGACGCGCACGCCCTTTTTGCCCTTCATGGCGTATTCGGCTGCGCTGCCGGTGTCGCCGGACGTGGCGCCCAGGATGTTGAGCTGCTCGCCCCGGCGCCCCAGTTCGTACTCGAACAGGTTGCCCAGCAGCTGCATGGCCATGTCCTTGAAGGCCAGCGTGGGGCCGTTGGACAGGGCTTCGAGCCACAGGCCGTCTTCGAGGTGGCGCAGCGGCACGATCTCGCCGGTGCCGAACACCTCGGCCGTGTACGTCTTCTCGCACAGGCGTTTCAGGTCGGCGGCCGGGATGTCGTCGATGTAGAGCGAGAGGATCTGGAACGCCAGCTCGGCGTAGCCCTGCTCGTGGTAGGCCTTGCGCAACTGGGTTAGTTGGGCGTCGTCAATCTGCGGGTAGTGCTCGGGCAGGTACAGGCCGCCGTCGGGCGCCAGGCCTTCGAGCAGGATGTCGCAGAAATGCTTGCGGTCCGGGTGGCCGCGCGTGGAGAGGTACAGCATGGCGGTCTCGTCCTAGTTCAGCTCTTCCTTGCGGATGCGGGTGATGGGCGCCAGCACCGTGGGCAGCTGCTGCATCTGGACGATGGCTTCGCTCATGGTGCCTTCGCGCGTGTCGTGCGTGAGGATGATGAGGTCGGTCTGGGTGGAGCCCTCGCCGCCCACCTCGTCGGCCTCGCGCTGCAGCAGGGCGTCGATGCTGATGCCGGCATCGGCCAGGATGCCGGTCACCCGGGCCAGCACGCCGGCCTGGTCGGCCACGCGCAGGCGCAGGTAGTAGCTGGTGACCACTTCGCTCATGGGCAG
>JAMLIQ010000201.1 GCA_023954095.1 Burkholderiaceae bacterium
CACCCGCTCGGGAGACCTGGCCGAATTGCCCGCGCTGGACGAACGGTCGGCGGCCATTCCGCTGGCCACGTCAACGCGCGAGAATTGTCTGGGGTCGCAATGTCCGCAGTTTCGGCAGTGCCATGTGCTCCAGGCACGGCGCGAAGCACTGGAAGCCGACATCGTGGTGATCAACCACCACCTTTTCTTCGCAGATATTGCAGTGCGGGAATCCGGGGTTGCCGAACTGCTGCCGACGGTGCGCGTGGTGGTGTTCGATGAAGCCCACCAACTCAACGAGACCGGCGTCCTCTTTCTGGGCCGAAAGCTTGGCACCGGGCAATTGCTGGATTTTGCGCGGGACTTGCTGGCAGTGGGCATGCAGCGCGCGCGCGGCATGGCCGACTGGCAGGGCTTGGGCGCGCACATGGAGCGTGCGGCGCGTGACTTGCGTTTGCTGTCCGACAAAGCCTGGCCTGCCGCGCGACTGTCCTGGGAAGGCGAGATACCGGAGGGCCTTTCAGCCCCTGCCTGGCAGGCTGCCTTGGCTCAGGTAGCACAAGCCTGTCGCCAGGCGCTCCAGTCGCTGGAGGTGGTGTGCGAAATGGCACCTGATTTTGGCCGTCTACAGGAGCGCGGCATGGCCATCCTGGCCAGCCTGGAGCAGTTTGCCGGGCCGTGCGCACCGGAGGCGGTGCGCTGGGTGGACGCCGGTACCCAGTTGCACTTGGTGGAGGCGCCTCTCGATATCTCCGTCTCGATGCGGGCCCGGCTGCACGGGGCTTTGGCGAAGGGTGATAGCGCCGAGGCGGGGGGCAGTCCGCCGGAGGACTCTGGGCGGGAGCGTGCCTGGATTTTCACCTCGGCCACGCTGGGTACGGACCCGCAGCTGCGCTGGTTTACCGAGCCCTGCGGCCTGCAGGGTGCAGAAATACTGCGTGTCGAGAGTCCTTTTGACTACGCGGCCCAGGCTGCGGTGTACGTGCCGCAGAACCTGCTGCCCCCTTCCGACCCTGGACACAGCGCGCAACTTGCCCAATTGGTAGGGGAC
>JAMLIQ010000202.1 GCA_023954095.1 Burkholderiaceae bacterium
TACGGCGCCCAGGGGGGAGATGCCGTCGAAAATCGGCACCATCAGGCTGAAGAAAGGGAAGGCGAAGAAGTCCGCCTGGCGCGGCTCGATCATGACCGGCTGGGCCTGGGCGAGGGCGTTGTGCAGCGCCAGCAGTTCCTGATCGGGCAGGCGGCCCTGCGCGCTGTCGCCGGGAGCCAGCCGCAGCATGCCTTGCGGGTCCACCAGATACACGGCGGTATAGCGTGAGCGTTCCTGCAGGATGCGCAGACGGCCCAGAATGTCGGTGTCCGGCTCCTGTCCCAGGGTGGCAAACCAGCGCGCGGCGGCCTGCGCGAACAGCGTGTCGTCGGTCAGCGCCATGGCGTCCGACAGGCGCCGCTCGCGCCATTCGGCCACGCTGCGGGCCTGCAACTGGCTGATGGCTTGCAGTTCGCGCTCGATCTGGTGGCGCTGGCGCTGCTCGCGTTCCTTGTAGAGGGCATTGGCCCCCCAGAGAATCAGGCCCAGCGCCAGCGCGGCCAGCAGTACCAGCGGGATCGCCAGCGGGGGGGCAGGCCAGGCCGGCCATCGGGCTTGGCGTGGGGGCTTGGCGTTGAACGAAGGCATGATGATCGTGAACGCAAGGCGAGGTGCAAAAAAGCCAAAAAGGCGGCAGTCAGATCCTGCCGATGCTGCTTGATGGGTGTCAGGATACTATGTCACACTTTGTTTCGCGTTTGTGGGCGAGAGTAGGCGGCAAATGCAGGGGAATTCAATGCTTGATACGAATGGAAAGGACGTGCGCCTTACGCGGCGAACCCTGGCTTGCGCATGGACCGCCATGGCGGGGCTGGCGATGGCAGGCGCCAGCGGGCAGGTGCTGGCCCAGCCTGCACCGCGCACCCTGGTCATCAACATCTCGCTGGAGCCCGACGGCCTGGACCCCACCAGCGCACCGGCCGCGTCGATTGGCGAGGTTGTGCACTACAACGTGCTCGAAGGGCTGACGCGGATCGAGGAAAGCGGTGTCCCATCGCCCCTGCTGGCCG
>JAMLIQ010000021.1 GCA_023954095.1 Burkholderiaceae bacterium
CTGATGGTTTCCTTGGCCCAGTTGGTCACCTTGGAGTCCTTGCCCAGGCCGTCCTTGGCCGCACCCACGAAGACGCCCGTGCGCACCGTGACGCCCTCGGCCTCCATCTGCTTGACGCGGCGGTCGATGTGCGTCTTCTCCATCTTGAAGTCGGGGATGCCGTAGCGCAGCAGGCCGCCAACGCGGTCGTTCTTCTCGAACAGCGTGACGTCGTGGCCGGCGCGTGCCAGTTGCTGGGCTGCGGCCAGGCCGGCCGGCCCGGAGCCCACGACCGCGACTTTGCGGCCCGTCTTGTGCTTGGGGGTCTGGGGCTGCACCCAGCCATGCTCCCAGGCACGGTCGATGATGGCGTGCTCGATGCTCTTGATGCCCACCGCATCGTCATTGATGTTGAGCACGCAGGCCGCCTCGCAGGGTGCGGGGCAGATGCGGCCGGTGAACTCGGGGAAGTTGTTGGTCGAGTCGAGTACGGCGAACGCACTCTTCCAGTCGGCCTGGTACACCAGGTCGTTGAAGTCCGGAATGATGTTGTTCACCGGGCAGCCGTTGTTGCAGAACGGCGTGCCGCAGTCCATGCAGCGCGCAGCCTGCACGCGGGCTTGCGCGTCATCGAGGCCGATAACGAATTCGCGGTAGTTCTTGAGGCGCTCGGGCACGCTTTTGTAGCCCTCTTCGAGGCGCCCGTATTCCATGAAACCTGTGGTCTTTCCCATGTCTGTGTCCTTGTGAATGATGTGCTGGCCGATGAGCCCTCAGGGGGCCACTTTTGCTACATCTTCTGTAGCCTGCACCGCTGGTGTAGCGGACTCTTCGAGCACTTTTCTTTCATAAATTTCAGACAGGGCACGCTTGTACTCGGTGGGGAACACCTTGACGAACTTGCTGCGTGATGCGGCCCAGTGGTCGAGCAGTTCGCGCGCACGCTTGCTGCCGGTCCAGCGGTTGTGGTCTTCCAGCATCTTCTTGAGCTGGGCTTCGTCGGTCTGGTCGCGGTGCCAGGTGGCACGCGGCACGGTGGCCATCTGCTCGTCGCTGGGCAGGATGCGTTCGAGCGTGACCATGGACAGGTTGCAGCGGGTGTCGAACTGGCCGTCTTCGTCGTACACGTAGGCCACGCCGCCGCTCATGCCGGCGGCGAAGTTGCGGCCCGTCTTGCCCAGCACCACCACGGTGCCGCCGGTCATGTATTCGCAGCCATGGTCGCCCGTGCCTTCGACGACGGCGGTGGCACCCGACAGGCGCACGGCAAAGCGCTCGCCGGCCACGCCGCTGAAGTAGGCTTCGCCGCTGGTGGCACCGTACATGACGGTGTTGCCCACGATGGTGTTGCGCGCGGCATCGCCCCGGAAGTCGATGCTGGGGCGCACGATGACGCGGCCGCCCGACAGGCCCTTGCCGGTGTAGTCGTTGGCATCGCCAATCAGGTACAGCGTGATGCCGCGCGTGAGGAACGCACCGAACGACTGGCCGCCCGTGCCTTCGAGCTGGATACGGATGGTGTCGTCGGGCAGGCCATCAGGATGCACGCGGGTGACCGCGCCGGAGAGCATGGCGCCGACCGAGCGGTTGACGTTGCGCGCCACCTCGATGAACTGCACGCGTTCACCTTTTTCGATGGCGGGCTGGCTGCGCTCGATGAGCTTGCGGTCCAGCGTGTGCTCGATGTTGTGGTCCTGCACATCCACGTGGTAGCGCGGCACGTCGGCGGGCACGTTGGGCTGGGCGAACAGACGGCCGAAGTCCAGGCCACGGGCCTTCCAGTGCTCCAGGCCGGCGCGCATGTCGAGCAGGTCGGTGCGGCCGATCAGCTCGTCGAACTTGCGGATGCCCAGTTGCGCCATGATCTGGCGCACTTCCTCGGCAACGAAGAAGAAGTAGTTCACCACATGCTCGGGCTTGCCCGAGAACTTCTGGCGCAGCACCGGGTCCTGCGTGGCCACGCCCACGGGGCAGGTGTTGAGGTGGCACTTGCGCATCATGATGCAGCCCTCGACGACCAGCGGAGCCGTGGCGAAGCCGAACTCGTCAGCGCCCAGCAGCGCGCCGATGGCGACGTCGCGGCCGGTCTTCATCTGGCCGTCGGCCTGCACGCGGATACGGCCGCGCAGGCGGTTGAGCACCAGGGTCTGCTGGGTTTCGGCCAGGCCGATTTCCCACGGACCGCCGGCGTGCTTGATGGACGACCAGGGTGATGCGCCCGTGCCGCCGTCGTGGCCGGCGATCACGACGTGGTCGCTCTTGCACTTGGCCACACCGGCAGCGATGGTGCCCACGCCCACTTCGGAGACCAGCTTGACGCTGATGCCGGCATGGGGTGCCACGTTCTTCAGGTCATGGATCAGCTGGGCCAGATCCTCGATGGAGTAGATGTCGTGGTGCGGCGGGGGCGAGATCAGGCCCACGCCGGGCACGCTGTGGCGCAGCTTGCCGATGTAGTTGGACACCTTGCCGCCGGGCAGCTGGCCGCCCTCGCCGGGCTTGGCGCCCTGGGCCATCTTGATCTGGATCTGGTCGGCCGAAGACAGGTATTCGGCGGTGACGCCAAAGCGGCCCGATGCGACCTGCTTGATGCGGCTGCGCAGCGAGTCACCGTCGAGCAGGGGCAGGTCGACCTCGACGTTCTCGGCACCGATCACGCTCTTGAGGCTGTCGCCCTGCTTGATCGGGATGCCCTTGAGTTCGTTGCGGTAGCGCGCGGCATCTTCACCGCCCTCGCCCGTGTTGCTCTTGCCGCCGATACGGTTCATGGCCACCGCCAGGGTGGCGTGGGCCTCGGTGGAAATCGAGCCCAGCGACATGGCGCCCGTGGCAAAGCGCTTGACAATCTCCTTGGCAGGTTCGACCTCGTCCAGCGGAACGGCCTTGGCGGGGTCGAACTGGAACTCGAAAAGGCCGCGCAAGGTCATGTGGCGCTTGCTTTGGTCGTTGACCAGTTGGGCATATTCCTTGTAGGTGCTCCAGTTGTTGGAGCGCGTGGCGTGTTGCAGCTTGGCAATGGTGTCGGGCGTCCACATATGCTCTTCGCCCCGTGTCCGCCAGGCATATTCACCCCCGGTATCGAGCATGTGGGCCAGCACAGGCGCATCGCCAAAGGCGGCCTTGTGCATGCGGATGGTTTCCTCGGCGATCTCGAACACGCCGATGCCTTCGACCCGGCTGGCCGTGCCGGTGAAGTACTTGCCCACGGTGGCGCTGCTCAGGCCAATGGCTTCGAACAGCTGGGCACCGCAATAGCTCATGTAGGTGCTCACGCCCATCTTGGACATGATCTTGGACAGGCCTTTGCCAATGGCCTTGACGTAGTTGTAGATCGCCTTGTCGGCCGACAGGTCGCCGCCCAGGTCCTTGTGCATGTCGGCCAGGGTTTCCATGGCCAGGTAGGGATGCACGGCCTCGGCGCCGTAGCCCGCGAGCACGGCGAAGTGGTGCACTTCGCGCGCAGTGCCGGTTTCGACCACCAGGCCGGTCGTGGTGCGCAGCCCCTCGCGCACCAGATGCTGGTGGATCGCCGACAGTGCCAGCAGCGCGGGAATGGCCACCTGCGTGGCACCCACACCACGGTCGCTGATGATGAGGATGTTGGCGCCACCACGGATCTCGTCCACCGCCTGGGCGCACAGCGAGGCAAGCTTGGCCTCGACCCCTTCGCGGCCCCAGGCCAGCGGGTAGGTGATGTCGATGGCGGCACTGCGGAACTTGCCCTGGGTGTGCTGTTCGATGTCACGCAGCTTGGCCATGTCGGCAAAATTGAGCACCGGCTGGCTCACCTCCAGCCGCATGGGCGGGTTGACCTGGTTGATGTCCAGCAGGTTGGGCTTGGGGCCGATGAAGCTGTTGAGCGACATGACGATGGCCTCGCGGATCGGGTCGATCGGCGGGTTGGTCACCTGGGCGAACAACTGCTTGAAGTAGTTGTAGAGCGGCTTGTTGCGGCCCGAGAGCACGGCCAGCGGGCTGTCATTGCCCATGGAGCCGATGCCTTCTTCGCCGTTGCGGGCCATGGGGGCCATCAGGAACTTGATGTCTTCCTGGGTGTAGCCGAACGCCTGCTGGCGGTCGAGCAGCGGCAGTTCCGTAGCCTGGGGTGCGGGCGCCGCTGTGCCCGCGCCAATGTTGTCGAGCTTGATGCGCAGGTTCTCGATCCACTGCTTGTAGGGCTTGGTGTTGACGATGTTGGCCTTGAGCTCGTCGTCGTCAATCATGCGGCCCTGCTCCAGATCGATCAGGAACATCTTGCCTGGCTGCAGACGCCACTTGCGCACGATTTTGTTCTCGGGCACAGGCAGCACGCCCGACTCCGAGGCCATGATGACCAGATCGTCGTCGGTGATGCAGTAGCGTGAGGGCCGAAGGCCATTGCGGTCCAGCGTGGCGCCGATCTGGCGGCCGTCGGTGAACACGATGGAGGCCGGGCCGTCCCAGGGCTCGAGCATGGCGGCGTGGTATTCATAGAAGGCGCGGCGGCGCTCGTCCATGGTGGTGTGCTGCTCCCAGGGTTCGGGAATCATCATCATCACGGCCTGGCTGATGGGGTAGCCGGCCATGGTCAACAGTTCGAGGCAGTTGTCGAATGTGGCCGTGTCGGACTGGTCGGCGAAGCTGATGGGATAGAGCTTTTGCAGGTCGGCCGCCAGCACGGGGGACGACATCACGCCCTCGCGCGCCTTCATCCAGTTGTAGTTGCCCTTGACGGTGTTGATCTCGCCGTTGTGTGCCACATACCGATAGGGGTGGGCCAGCGGCCACTCGGGGAAGGTGTTGGTGGAAAAGCGCTGGTGCACCAGGCCAATGGCCGAAACGCAGCGCGCGTCTTCCAGGTCCTTGAAGTACACACCCACCTGGTCGGCCAGCAGCAGGCCCTTGTAGACCACGGTGCGGCTGCTCATGCTGGGCACGTAATACTCTTTGCTGTGCTTGAGGCCCAGCGCCTGGATGGCGGCGCTGGCCGTCTTGCGGATCACGTAGAGCTTGCGCTCCAGCGCGTCCTGGACGATGACATCGCTGCCCCGTCCGATAAAGACCTGGCGCAGGATGGGCTCCTTGGTACGGACCGTGGGCGACATGGGCATGTCGCGGTTGACCGGCACATCACGCCAGCCCAGCAGCACCTGGCCTTCGGCCTTGATGGCGCGCTCCATCTCCTGCTCGCAGGCCAGGCGGCTGGCATGTTCCTTGGGCAGGAAGATCATGCCCACGCCGTATTCGCCTGCGGGTGGCAAGGCCACACCCTGCTTGGCCATCTCTTCGCGGTACAGGGCATCGGGGATCTGGATCAGGATGCCCGCGCCATCGCCCATGAGCTTGTCAGCGCCCACCGCGCCGCGGTGGTCGATGTTTTCCAGGATCTTGAGCGCCTGCGTCACGATGTCGTGCCGCTTCTCGCCCTTGATGTGCGCCACGAAACCCAGCCCACAGGCGTCGTGCTCGTTGGCGGTCGAATACAGACCGTGTTGCTTCAGATGCTCTATCTCGGCGGCCGTGGTCATGGCACTTTCCTCATTTATTTCGCAGGGAACACAAGATTAGTGCAATGCAGCATTCCCATGCAAGAGAAATAAATGGGGTCAGATTCTAATTAATCAAATGAATCGCACAAAAACATTAAATTGGGGACTCATCAAAAATGATAGCTTAAAACGATTTATACACGGGCTTTGGAATGGTTTTTCTTCATTGTTTTTTGGAGGTTGGAGGTCGCCCTGGCTTCGATTTCGTCACGCGGCGGGTCGATTTTTTTTGTATCTCATCCACAAAATTTGGCTCGCCCAATGCCCAGCCGCGCAACGCTGCATCGGTCAACTGCGCTTGCTGGTCCGCGCTGATGCCTGCCTGTACGAGGTCAGCGTAGGCCGCTTCACGCGCAAACGGCGTATTGCCCAGTGCCCAGTACAGCGCGTGCGGCGTGACCAGGCTATCGGGGCGCAGGCCCAGGTGGTATGCATGGCTGGACCAGCGCCAATCCGTCGGCTGCGGCACCTTGCCAGCACGCACCGGGTTCAGGTCGATGTAGACCATGCAGGCCAGGAGGTAGCGCTCCGCCTCGATCAGCGTAGAGCGGTAGCGCCCCTCCCACAGGGTGCCGCTGCGGCCATGGCGTTGGTTGAAGCAGCGCACATAGCTGCGGCCCACGGCCTGCATCATCTGCGGCAGCGCCTCCACGGTGGAGGGCGTGGCCAGAAGATGGAAATGGTTGTCCATGAGCACATAGGCGTGCACCGCGACGCCGAACTTTTTTGCATTCTCTGCCAGCAGCCGCAGCATGGTTTCGAAGTCCTGCGCATCGACAAAAATCACCTGGCGGTTGTTGCCGCGCTGGATGATGTGGTGGGGGTAGCCAGGGAGGGTGAGGCGGGGCAGGCGGGCCATGGGCAGCGATGAAGGCGTAGCGGGGGCACCATGGTATGCCAATCCGTCCCCGATTGCGGCCGCCGCACAGCCTGGCGGCAATGCCTCATCAATTTTCATAGCACCAAGCGCTCATGAAACAAGCGCCAGGGGCCCCAAAGCCCCCTACCCTCATCTTCAGGCAGGCTCAGCCCCCACGGCCGCCTTTTGCTCCACAGGGAAGCGCGTGCCCAAGGCCTCCAGCAAACCAAACTCCTCCAGGATGGCGACCAGCCGCTGCGCTGCACTACGCTTCTTCTGGCCGGTGTAACGCGCAATGATGAGTTCGTTCTTCATGCTGTGCTCCCAGCCCACCAGCTCTGTCACCGTGACCTGGTAGCCGCTGGCCTCCAAATACAGGCAGCGCAGCACGTTGGTGATCTGGCTGCCCAGTTCACGCGTATGCAAAGGATGGCGCCACAGCTCAGCCAAGGGCGTGCGCGCGAGCTGCAAGGCCTTGCCGCTGCGCAGGAACGATGCCACCTCGGCCTGGCAACAGGGCACGATGACCATGGCGCGAGCCTGCTTTTGCAGGCCGAAGGCGATGGCGTCATCGGTCGCCGTGTCGCAGGCATGGAGCGCGGTCACGATGTCGATGCGATCAGGCAACTCAGCCGCATCGGTCGATTCGGCCACCGACAGATTCAGAAAGGACATGCGGCCAAAACCCAGCCGGTCGGCCAGAGCGCGGGATTTTTCCACCAGGTCGGCACGGGTTTCGATGCCATAGATGTGTCCGCGCCCCAGCGCCTTGAAGTACAGGTCGTACAGAATGAAGCCCAGGTAGGACTTGCCGGCCCCATGGTCGGCAAGCAGCGGAGCATGGCCCTGGGCGCTGAACTCTTCCAGCAACGGTTCAATGAACTGGAAAAGATGCGAGACCTGCTTGAGCTTGCGGCGTGAATCCTGGTTCAGGCGGCCGTCGCGCGTGAGGATATGCAGTTCCTTGAGCAATTCGACCGACTGGCCTGGGCGCAGTTCGGGGATCTCTGTGGCGGGTGCCTTTGCCGCCACAGGACCTTTTCCACGCGGCGTTTTCATGCGCCGCCTTTCTGCGACGCTGCGACGGGCGCCACGGGGCAGCGTGCTCCCACATCCAGCGCCAGCCAGCCCTCGGTGCCCATCGCCTCAAGCACCTGCATGTTGCGTTCGTAGATGGTTTCGGCTTCCGGAAATGCCTCAACGGCCCGGTCGATGCTGTCTTCGCGCAGCAGGTGCAGGGTGGGATAGGGAGCGCGGTTGGTGCAGTTGGTCACGTCGTCTGCGGCGGTGCCGCCAAACTGGAACGCGGGATGGAACGATGCAATTTGCAAAATTCCGCCCAGATCCAGCGCGTCGATCAGCGCGTCGGCCTGTTCCAGAAAATCGTTGAAGTCAAGAAAATCCGGAAAACACATGGGCGCCATGAGCAGTGTGGTGTCTCGCTTTTCCGGGGATATTTCAGCAAGGTCTTTCAGCTCGCGGGTCAGCTCTTGCAGCAGTTGCGCGCCTTCTGTTGCCGTACTCACCACATAGTGGATCTGCCCTTTGCCGTGCACACCTTTGGCAAAGGGGCACAGGTTCAGGCCGATCACCGCGCGCTCCAGCCAGCGTACCGTGTCTTCCACCACCACCGATGCAGCAGGCAGGGGAGACTCTGAAAACGAAGGGTTCTGGACTGTCATGGTGGCGCAGCGGCAAAAGCAAAGGACGAGGACGGTGGCGACCATACCAGAGTCCGCCCTGACGTCCTCTGCGGCGCATGGCATCTCAGGACTCAGCACAGCAGGCGCTGTCCCGTCAAGCGCTCATGTTCACGCGCGGCATAGCGGTCGGTCATGCCGGCGATGAAATCGGCCACCACCCGCGCCCGATCTTGTGGCGTTGCGGCGGCGCTGGACAATTCGCAAAACGACGGTTTCATTTCCTGCGGACAGGCCAGATAGGCGCCAAAAAGCTCGCGCACGACCTGTCGTGCGTGGCCCATGGTACGGGCGACCTGCTCATGGCGATAGAGCCTGTGCAGCAGGAAGTGCTTGAGTTCCTGGGACTGCGCGCGCATCGCGTCGCCGAATCCTACCAGCGCGCGCAGCGAACGCACCTCGTCGACGCTGGAGGGCATGGCCTGCGCCAGTGCAGCCTGCGTCGTATTGATCACATCGTAGACCTGGGCACTGAGCATGCGGCGGATGGCATCGTAGAGCAGACGGCGCCGTCCCTGCGGCGTATCAAGCTCGGGATATTCAGCCAGTGCTTCGGCACGGTACCGGTCAAACAAGGGAATGTCGCGCAACTGATCCAGGGTCAGCAGGCCCGAACGCACACCATCGTCAATATCATGGGCGTTGTAGGCAATCTCGTCTGCGAGGTTGCACAACTGCGCCTCCAGGCTGGGCTGCTGGTGCGCCAGAAACCGCCGCCCGACTCCACCGGGTTCGGACGCCTCCAGCGCCTGGGCATTCGCACGCGAGCAGTGCTTGAGAATGCCCTCGCGCGTTTCAAAGCTCAGATTGAGTCCGTCAAACTGCGGGTAGCGCCGCTCCAGCCTGTCCACGACCCGCAGGCTCTGCAGGTTGTGCTCGAAACCGCCAAGACCGGCCATGCAGGCATTGAGCGCATCCTGCCCCGCATGGCCAAACGGCGTGTGCCCCAGATCATGCGCCAGCGAAATTGCTTCAACCAGGTCCTCGTTGATGCCCAGTGAACGCGCGATGGAGCGCCCGAGCTGTGCGACCTCCAGTGAATGCGTCAAACGGGTTCGGAAGAGATCGCCCTCATGGTTCAGGAACACCTGCGTCTTGTAGACCAGGCGGCGAAAGGCCGTGGAATGCACGATGCGGTCACGATCGCGCTGATACTCGGTGCGCGTGGGTGCTGGCGCCTCCAGATAGCGCCGCCCGCGGGTCCGGGATGGATCGCAGGCGTAGGCTCGCAGCAAGCCACCGTTTTGAGTCAAATCAACCTCCAGCGCTCATTTGGCAAGCGCTTGCAGCTATCATTACAGTAGCACATCAATCACAGAATGCGTCGATGACTTCGCGCACCAACGCATCGGGCGCCGCACGCACGGCGGCGCGTCCAGGACCATCGATCACAACGAAGCGTATCTCCCCCGCTTCCGCCTTCTTGTCCACCCGCATGAGCGCCAGATAGCGGCCTGCGTTGTCTTCTGCGTCCAGTACCGGTGCGCGCAGCGGCAGCCCGGCACGCCGCACCAGCGTGCGCAAACGGTCCACAAAACCGGCATCCACCAGCCCCAGGCGCAAGGACAGCTCGGCGGCCATGAGCATGCCCACCCCCACGCCTTCGCCATGCAGCCAAGTGCCATAGCCCATGCCCGCTTCGATGGCATGGCCGAATGTGTGGCCAAAATTCAGGATGGCGCGCAAGCCCGCCTCCCGCTCGTCCTGCCCCACTACCCACGCCTTGATTTCGCAGCTGCGGCGCACCGCATGTGCCAGCGCATCCTTGTTACGCGCCAGGAGGGCGTCCATGGACGTCTCCAGCCACTCCATGAAAGCCATGTCGGCAATCGGCCCATATTTGATGACCTCCGCCAGACCCGCGGACAGTTCGCGCTGCGGCAAGGTATCCAGGGTGGACAGATCGCAAACGACCAACAACGGCTGGTAGAAAGCGCCAATCATGTTCTTGCCCAACGGGTGGTTGATGGCCGTCTTGCCCCCGACGGAGGAATCCACCTGCGCCAGCAAGGTCGTGGGCACCTGGACAAAGGGCACGCCGCGCATGTAGCAGGCGGCGGCAAAGCCCGTCATATCGCCCACCACGCCCCCCCCCAAGGCAAAGAGCACCGTCTTTCGGTCACACCCGTTCTGCAATAGTGCATCGAAGATCAGGTTCAAGGTTTGCCAGTTCTTGTGTTCTTCACCATCGGGGAGTTGAACAACGTGAACCAATGGGTACCGCTGCTGAAGTGACTGCAAGAGCGCGGAACCATGTAGCGGCCATACCTTCGTATTGGTCACCACCATTGCACTCGGCGCGTCAGGCAGTGCCGAGTGCTGGTGCAGCGTTGTCAATCCAGAGGAAACAACGTGGATTTGATAGCTGCGGTCGCCCAGATCGATGGCGAGGTTGCCTTCTCGGTCCTCCAGGAGGTGCGTTGTCATTTCAGTGGGGTTCTCGGTTTCACGCATGTTTGATGGCGACGGAGCGACAGATGTATTCCAACAAAGAGAAAAAGCCTCTTGGATAGATCCAAGAGGCTTTTTGAAAGCTCAGGACAGATCAGGGATTGTATTTCTCAATGCCTTGAACTGCCCCAACTGATAGTCCGCTTCTGATGAGAACCCACTCAAGCGACGACGATGGTAACCTGGCGACTCACCTTCAGGCTTCCCCGTGTAGCGGTAATGATGAAAGTGAAAGTTCCAGCTGTGGTCGGAGTGCCCGCAATGGTGCCATCGGCGGCCAGCGTCAGTCCCGGAGGCAAGGTCCCCGTCATCGTCCATACCACGGGAACTGCCGGATCACCGATGGAGAACGAGAGTGTGTACGAATAGGCATCACCCACGGTCGCTGCGGGCAGTGCGCAGGCCTTGCCGACATTGCTGTCGCAACCGTCGATCGCCAGTTCACCTTCCACCTTGATCGTCAGGTTCTTGGACACCGGAGTATCGGCATAGTCGGTTACGGTGACCACGACGTTATACGAACCCTTGGGTGCAGTGGGCGTGCCCGAAATGATCCCATCTGCGCTCAAATTGAGGCCAGAAGGCAACCCAGTAGCCGACCAGACATAGGGAGGCACACCCCCCTTTGCCGTCAAGGCATAGGAGAACGCCATGCCATTGGTCACCGTGATGGTCGTATCCGTAATCGAGAGCGCTTCGGCTGCAACAGCCTTGTGCACGCTCACAGCCATGAGTTGCATCACGGGATCCTGGATACCGTTGCTCACATTGTTGTCGAAACGGTCGGTTGTCAACTCCAGCAGAATGACACCCGAACTGGGACCGCTGGAGAGGGAGACTTGCCCCTCGCCACCGATCGTCTTGATCTGGACCATGCTACCCGACTGGGCTCCTGCCAACAGCCGAGCACCAGCCGACGCCCCAAAAGGACGAATGCTGACCTGCACATTGGCTGCGCTGGGGTCGGGAATGGGCTGATTCGCATCATCCATCACCTTGGCATTGATCACCACATTGTTGCGCAGGCCAAAGGTATTCAGGCTCGTGCCCAGGTAACCAGGCACCTGTGCTGTTCCAATCACATTGGCAGGTTTACCCGTAGCAGCGCCCACCACAATATCTACACTTGCGCTTGATACGAGCTTGTCTGCGGGATTGGTAACCGTACACACAATGCGGGCTGTGCCAGCTTTGTCTCCCGCATGGAAATGGAAGGAGTTTCCACCTGAATTGGAATCCAACACAATGCTTCGATAGGCGCCAGGAACCTTGACGGTCCCCCCCTTCCCATCGTCAACTTCCACCATGTGCTCGTCCTTGCCATCAAGATAGTACAGAGCACCCGACTCCAGGCCTGCGGCGACATTACAGCCAAAGATTTCAGTTCCGCCAGGGATAGGAGCCCCCCCTTCGCGCGCCTCAACATAGAGAGCCGTAGTAAAAGGAGAAAATGCACCGATACCAGCCATTTCATTCGCGATATTAATTGGCAACTGATTCTTTGCTGCCTTCAAGGTAATTGTATAGGGCAAATCGCTTGCACCTGGGCTACCGCCACCACCACCGCAGGCCGTTAATGTCGCCGCTACCACCAGCCCTAGAAATTTAGAAATCTTTTGCATTTTCCATCCTCTTCTATGTCAATCTTTTATCGAGAAGCCGATCGATCAGTAATCACCTTAGGCGTGATAAATATAAGCATTTCCTGCTTGTTCGCCTGCTTCGTTCGTGTCTTGAACAAGTTCCCAACACCGGGAATATCACCCAGAAACGGCACCTTCGCCTCAGTATCATCCTCGAAAAGTTCAAAAATACCGCCAATGACGACCGTCCCACCATTTTCAACCAAGACCTGCGTCTGAATACGCTTGGTATTAATTGCTCGCACATTATTCAATACCTCGCCGGGACTGTCTTTATTAACATCCAGATCAAGGATAATATTTCCTTCCGGCGTAATCTGAGGCAACACTTCCAGTTTCAAAACAGCCTTCTTGAAGGCAATAATCGTACCCCCATTAGGGGCCGTGACAGGATAGGGAAATTCAGTACCCTGCTCGATAGATGCCTTCGTTTGATCAGCGGTCACGACCCTGGGGCTCGATACGATCTTGCCTTTACCGTCAGCTTCCATTGCTGAGATCTCAAGATTCAGAAAACGGTTTGCTGCAGAATTAAAAATGGAAATCGCAAAACTGGATGGATCGTAGCCACCCTGCGCTTGTGCAGGCAGGTTAACAAAATTACCCAATGTATTAACAAGGCCACCGGCACTGGTTGAAGCCACTGCATTGCTATAACTGGTGCCAACAGCCACTCGATTTCCACCACCGAGGTTATAACCACCATCTCCCCCACGATTGGCCCGCAAATCAGTTCCACCCAGCCGAACACCCAAAGAGCGCCCAAAGGTGTCTGAGGCCTCAACAATCCGCGCTTCAATCATGACCTGACGAACGGCCACATCCAGCTTGGCCAGAAGCTGGCGAACTTCTTCCAGTTTTTGGGCCGTATCCGTGACGAAAAGCTGATTCGTACGCGGCTCGGCAATGGCACTACCGCGTTCGGACAGGAAACGATTGGACGTAGACCCCGTGGATCCACCCGAAGTCGTGGTCAGCTGCGTCACCATGTCAGCAGCTTTCGCATAGTTCATCTGGAATGCTTGCGTACGCAGAGGCTCCAGCTTTTGAATGGCTTGCGCCGCTTCAAAATCCTTTTTGGTTCGGTCATCGATTTCATCTTTGGGAGCGATCCAGAGCACGTTTCCGGTTTTGCGCATGCCCAAGCCCTTGGCTTCCATGATGATCTGCAGCGCCTGATCCCACGGAACATCCTGCAAACGCAATGTCATCGCCCCGGTCACGGTGTCAGACGTCACGATATTGATATTGGTGAAATCCGCAAACACCGCCAAAAGCGAGCGCAATTCAATGCTCTGGAAATTCAGTGACAGTTTTTCATTGCTGTAACCGGGGCCCTGGCTCAGCTTGTTGAGATCCACCTTTTTCTGACGTACTTCAACCACAAACTGGCTGTCGCTTTGGTAGGCACTATGCTCCCAGTCACCAATGGGGTCGATCACCATGCGTACATGGTCTCCCTGTTCGGTTGTCGTCACCATTTGCACTGGTGTTCCGAAATCCGCAACGTCCAGTCGGCGGCGCAATCCTTCCGGCAAGGACGATCGAGTGAAATCAATCGTCAGCCCTTTGCCCACCTGCCGCAAATCAACCCCAACCTGGCTACTGGACAAGCCGACGATGATTCGGCCAGAACCATCCGGACCCCGACGAAAATCAACATCCTTGATTGGCATGACATCGGTCGTACCTGCTTCGGCAAACACGGCTGTCGGCTTGGGCGTTCCGGCGGTTGAAGCGGAAGTTGCCACAGGATCCAGTTGGACCAGCAGCGCCTTGCCCTGGATTTCCGTTCGGTAGGAGGTTGCCTGCTTCAGGTTGAGCACCACACGCGACCGTCCGCCGGCCTGCACCACATTGACCGATTTCAAATTCCCTTGGTTGATGTCCACCAGGGAACGCCCCATGGCATTGCTTGCACCAGGGAAGTCGAGTGCAATCCGCGCCGGAGACTGGGTAGTAAACCCCGTTGGAACAGCACCCAGCGGCTCCGACATCTCAATCCGGACCACTTCGGCGCCTGCCTGCATGCTGCCGGTGACAGATTCGATAGCCCCCTCAGCCCAGGCGATCGACGCCATGAAAGTGGCAACGGCCACAATTGCTGCACGATTGATATTTTTCATGGTCTCTTGCTTCATTTCTTCGCCTCCTCCTGCAGTTCCAGCGATGTGGCGCGCTCTATCCAGTCACCAGTGGCATCCTGCACAATTTCGCGAAGCTGGATGGCTGTTTCCGTAATGGCTGTGATCCGCCCATAGTTCTGTCCAAGATAATTTCCTACCTGCACTTGGTACAAAAGGTTGTCCACCTTGAGCAAAGCCGTCGGTTTGCTTGTTTTGTTCAAGCTTCCAACCATGGCCATGGTATCCAGCGGAAAGGCCTCCAATGGCTCTTTCCGGCGCGCCATTTCAGGCGCGATCAGTGCGGCATTGGATGCCACTTGTGCAGACTCGCGGCGCAGAGCCTGGGTCAGCTTGAGCGGGTTGAATGGTTCCATCCCCGCGTCAGCGGTATAGGGCTGTGGATTGAATTGTTTGGGCTCAGCGATCGGTGTAACGCGCGGCCTTGCTTGCGCCCGCTCGTCGGCCATCCACTGGCGAAGCTCGTCTTCCCCCGATGAGCCACAGCCAAGCAAGGAACCGGTGCACAAAACCATGAAAGCAAGAGGCAAGAATTTCATTTTTTCGCTCCTGCCTTGGCACTGCGCTGCGCCTGCACTTCTTCCGGATCGAGATAGCGGAAAGTGCGGGCCGTCGCATCCATCGTCAGATTTCCACTCAGCTTGTCCTTTTCTTTTGTCGGCACGCCGATGGAAATGTCGTTCAACGTCACAATACGCGACAAATTGGCAATATCAGCGGCAAACGCCCCCATATCATGGTATTTTCCCGTGACCCGCACGGCGATTGGCAACTCGGCGTAATACTCCCGTACCACGATCTGCCCAGGGCGGAACAACTCGAACTGCAAACTACGGCCCAAGCCGGCTTGGTTGATATCTGAAAGCAACGCCGCCATTTCCGCTTTACTCGGCAACTGCTTTTCCAATTGGATCACGTATTGTTGCACTTGCTCACGTTGCTTTTTCAGCAGGTCGAGGCTGACGGCTTTCTGCAACTTCTTTTGGTAATCCTGACGTAGGGTTTGCTCGGTATTACGTTCCGTCTCCAACTCCACTTCGTAGTCCGTGAGTTTGACAAACCACAGAGCTACAGCCACGCCTACGGCCAGAAAGACACACAACAAATAGCGCGGCAGAGGTGGCCAAAGAGAAGGATCCTTGGTATCCAGGTTCCTGAACTGGCGCTGCAATTGCTCCTGCAATTGCGCCATATCGACCTTGGTAGCTTGTTTTTTTGCCATTGCTTATTTCCCTGCCGCACTCGCCGCTTCCATGGCCTTCTGCGCCTCGCTGGAACGCATCAATTGGAAGCGAAGATTGAATGCGGCAACACGGCGTTGATCACGGGGCGACAACGACACATTGCTGGCCACGATCTCCACGAGTTCCGGCTTGGAAAGCCAAGGCGTGTTATTGGACAAATTGCGCAGCATTTCGGAGACTCGCTCATTCGACTGCGCCATACCCTGCATTGCCACGGTCTGATTAGTCTGCTTGAGCGTGGTGATATACACCCCATCAGGCAATTGCTGCACCAATTCACTGAGCAAATGCACCGGCAGATTACGATCCGACTGCAAGTCTTCTACAGCCTTTTGACGAGCACGCAGCGCAGCAATTTCTTCTTCAATGGTGGCGATTTCCTTGATCTGCCCTTCAAGAACCTTGATTTCGGTCTGAAGAAACTGGTTCTTGCCTTGTTGTTCCTCGATTTGCATCTGGAACCACCAGTAAATGCCGCCGGCAATCACCAGCCCAACCAAGGCAGAGGCCAGCATGGCGGCCTGGAAGGTTTCACGCCGACGCTTGCGCGCCGCCTCCCGGTGGGGGAGCAGATTAATGAGAATCACTGCAGGAACCTCCGCATCGCAAGACCGCACGAGGTGAGGTAGGAAGGCGCTTCGCGCACCATCTTTTTCATACGGACTGAACTTCCGATCTCCATGCCATCAAAGGGATTGACGACGCTGCATGGGAATCCTGTATGTTGCGTAACCGCTTCAATCAAGCCGGGCAAGGGGGCCGACCCGCCTGCAAGCATGATGTGGTCGACCCGATTGTGTGGAGTACTTGTGAAGAAAAACTGCAGTGCACGGCCGATTTCCTGGGACAGGCTCTCCACAAAGGGACGCAATACCGCTGTCGAGTAGTCGTCCGGCAGGTCCCCATTGCGTTTCTTGCTTTCCGCCTCTTCCGCAGAAAACCCGTATTGCCGCACGATGAGCTGGGACAACTGCGCACCGCCAAAAGCCTGGTCGCGGTCATACAGAACCTCATCGTTGCGAATCACCTGCATGCTGGTCGTGAGTGCCCCCACTTCAAACAAAGCCACCATCGTATCGACCCCTTTGTTGGGGAAGGCCTCCATCAGCCGACTTGCGGCCAGACGGGAGGCATGGGACTCAATATCAATGATGGCGGCTTTGAGCCCGGCCGCTTCCGCCAGACCCTGTCGATCCTGCACTTTTTCACGGCGCGAAGCGGCAATCAACACTTCAACATCTCCGGGCGAATTCTTGCTGGGACCCATGACACAGAAGTCCAGACTCACCTCGTCCAGAGAAAACGGAATGTATTGGTTGGCTTCAGACTCCACCTGCACTTCCAATTCCTGGTCAGTCATTCCCGCAGGCAGTGTGATCTTCTTGGTGATGACGGCCGAGGGGGGCAGCGCCAGCGCCACGTTCTTGGTCCGCGTACCGCTCTTTTTCACCACCCTGCGCAGGGCTTCGGCGACTTCATCGAACTTTTCGATGTTGCCATCCGTGATCCAGCCGCGCTCCAGTGGCTCGATAGCGCAGCGCTCAAGCACCAGGCCACCCGCCTTGTCACGCCCTAGTTCCACCAGCTTGACGCTGGAGGAACTGATGTCGATGCCCAGCAGTGGCGCGGACTGGCGACTGAACAGAGATCCCGCAGAGATCAAGATAGCCCCCTAAAAATTGTCAATCTGACACAACATAACTTAACATTTCACATGAATGCTATCAGTAAGATACTTCTCCAGCAAAGAGTTTTCCTGCCGTTGCACGTTTCAACCGTTGTCAAAAGCAGACGCTTGACTCCTCATTTCAGCCCGTCTGGGCCGACCCGCACAATCTGTGTACAGCCATTCGAAGGCGACTTTTTGCCGCCCAAGGGAAAATGCTGCGGTGCATTTTTATAATAACCAGACATTTCTATCCGGAGCGATATGCCGCCCCCAGCCAAGCCCAATTCCCGCACTGCCTCCTCTCCTTCGTCCACCAAAAAACCCGCCTGGCTTCAGTGGACGATTCGCCTGACGCTCTGGTTGCTGGGCTTGGCGACAGCCGGGGCATTGTCCTTGGCACTGGTCATCGCCGTGGCACTGGCCATGGCCTACCCCAATCTTCCTGATATCTCGGATCTGGCCGATTACCGGCCAAAGCTGCCTTTGCGGGTCTATTCGGCGGAAGGCGCCTTGCTCGGCGAGTTTGGGGAGGAGCGCCGCAACCTGACCCCCATCGGGGAAATCCCCAGGGTGATGAAGGATGCTGTTTTGGCCATCGAAGACACCCGCTTCTTTCAGCATGGCGGCGTGGATTACAAAGGCATGCTGCGGGCGGGCCTCGCAAACCTGGGAAAGATGAAAAGCCAGGGGGCATCCACCATCACCATGCAGGTGGCGCGCAATGTGTATCTTTCTTCTGAAAAAACGTTTACAAGAAAAATTTACGAAATATTACTGACTTTCAAACTGGAGCATTTCCTGACCAAAGATCAGATTCTTGAGATTTACATGAATCAGATTTTTCTGGGCAATAGGGCCTATGGATTTGCAGCAGCATCGGAAGCCTATTTTGGCAAGCCTCTCAAGGCCGTGACGATCGCGGAAGCTGCCATGCTGGCCGGCCTGCCCAAGGCGCCTTCGGCCTACAACCCCATCAGCAACCCCAAGCGAGCCCGGGTGCGCCAACTCCACATCATTGACCGCATGGAGGAAAACCACTTCATCACTCCCGAAGAAGCGGCGGCAGCGCGCAAGGAGGAGCTCAAGATCCGCACGGGCGCGGACAACACCCGCATCCACGCAGAATATGTGGCCGAAATGGCGCGTCAGTTGATCTTTGCCCAATATGGCAACGAGGCCTATACACGCGGCCTCAATGTCTACACTACCTTGAATGCAGGCGAGCAAGAAGTGGCCTACAAAGCCCTGCGCCAAGGCATCATGAATTACGAGCGTAGGCAACACTACCGAGGCCCGGAGAAGTTCGCCACGCTCCCAGGCAATCCGCAGGAACTGGAAGAGACCATCGACGATATTCTGGCGGACCACCCAGACAACGGCGACGTCCTCTCTGCCATGGTGCTGGAGGCGGGGCCCCGCAAGATTGTGGCAATGCGCCCCAACGGGGACAGCATCGAGATTACGGGAGATGGCCTCAAGCCCGTGCAGTCCGGCTTGAGCGACAAGGCGCCACCCAACATCAAGATTCGCCGCGGCGCCGTGATCCGGGTCGTCAAATCCCCCAAAGACACCTGGGAAGCCACACAGCTGCCGGAAGTCGAAGGTGCATTTGTCGCTGTGGATCCCCGAACCGGTGCCATCAAGGCGTTGGTGGGCGGTTTCGATTTTGACAAGAACAAGTTCAACCACGTGACCCAGGCATGGCGCCAACCGGGATCGAGTTTCAAGCCCTTCATCTACTCGGCGGCCCTGGAGAAGGGATTCACTCCCGCTACGGTCATCAACGATGCGCCGCTGTTCTTCGATGCCGGCGTGACCGGCGGAAAGCCGTGGGAGCCGAAAAATTACGACGGCAAGTTCGACGGCCCCATGACCATGCGGTCTGCCCTGGCCCGCTCCAAGAACATGGTGTCGATCCGGGTGCTCCAGGCCGTAGGGCCCCGCAATGCCCAAGAGTGGGCGGCCAAGTTCGGTTTCGATGCCGACAGGCACCCTGCCTACCTCACGATGGCCCTGGGCGCGGGTTCAGTCACCCCGATGCAACTCGCTGTGGGTTATTCGGTTTTTGCCAATGGTGGTTTCCGTGTCAATCCCTGGTTGATCTCACGCGTGACCGACCACAAGGGGCGCGTTTTGTCCGAGATTCAGCCGCCGTCGGCGCAGGACCTGGAGCGTGTGATTGAGCCGCGCAATGCCTTCATCATGGACAGCCTGCTGCAGGAAGTCGCCCGCTCCGGAACGGCGGCCAGAGCGCAGGCCACACTCAAGCGGCCCGACCTGTACGGAAAGACCGGAACCACCAATGATTCGTGGGATGCCTGGTTTGCAGGATTTCAGCCCACGATCACGGCAGTCACCTGGATTGGCTACGACACGCCACGCAACCTGGGCAGCCGCGAAACGGGCGGGGGCCTCAGCCTGCCCGTATGGATCAGCTTCATGGAAAAAGCTCTCAAGGGCGTTCCGGTCATGGAGCCCACAGTGCCGCCGGGCGTCGTCAACGTCGGGGGAGAGTGGTTCTACGAAGAGTACGCGCGCAATGCTGGCGTTGCAAGTCTGGGAATGGAGAGCCAGGGAACTGGAGAACTTCCTCCAGACGGTCCAGCACCGGAAGAGCGCAGCCGCATCCTTGACCTGTTCCGCAACTGAATCCGCCCAAGCGATGCCTGGCGCAGCGCCGCGCGTCGGGCGCGCTACCCCCTGAAATCGAGTACCAGCCCCGATTGGGCGGCAGCGTCACTGCGCAGCTGCGCAAAAAAATCATGGCCTCCTTTGGTATCTTGCCAGACACTGCCGTCAAAGCGGTAGTGGTATCCCCCGGACTGCGCAGCCATCCACACTTCGTGCAACGGTTTCTGCAGATTGATGACGATCTGGCTCCCATTGCTGAACGCCAGGGTGATCATGCCGCCAGAACGCTGGTTATCAATATCGGCGTCCGTTGCGTCGTTGATCCGGTCGCAGCATTGCTCTACCGCCTGTAGCAAGCGCTCGGCACAGTCCATGTATTCAAGGTCGGTCATTACAATTTCGTTATGTTGAGAGCGATACAAATTCTAGTCAGTGCCTTTGTCCTTGCCGCCAGCGTGGCAAGTCTGGGCGCCTGCGGCCAGCGTGGCCCACTGTTTCTGCCCACAGAGGGCGCGGCCCAGCAGCGCGCCACCCTGCCGCAGACATTGACCCCCGGCACCGCCACTCCCCCTTCTGCTGCTGCTTCGACTGCCACACGATGACATTCCTTTCCCTGCCCGGCGCTCCCCATATTGCCTACCACGATAACGCACTGTACGTGGAAGGCCAGCGCGTCGATGACCTCGCCGAACAACACGGCACACCTCTGTTCGTGTATTCCACTGCAGCCATGCGTGAGGCCCTGGCGGCTTATCAGCGTGGCTTTGCAGGGCGCAAGCTGCATATCTGCTATGCGATGAAGGCCAACTCCTCGCTGGCGCTGCTGCAGTTCTTTGCCCGCCAGGGGTGCGGGTTCGACATCGTCTCGGGCGGCGAGCTCGAACGCGTCATCGCGGCAGGCGGCGACCCCGCCAAGGTGATTTTTTCCGGCGTAGGCAAAACCCGGGCCGAAATGCGGCAAGCGCTGCGGGCAGGCATTCTGTGCTTCAACGTGGAGAGCGAGGCCGAGTTGGAAGTGCTGAGCGAAGTGGCTGTGGCCGAAGGCACTACCGCACCCGTCAGCATCCGCGTCAATCCGAACGTAGACCCCAAGACCCATCCCTATATCTCCACGGGTCTCAAGGGCAACAAGTTTGGCGTGGCGCATGAGCGTACGCTGGCGGCCTACCAACGGGCTGCCGCGCTCCCCGGCCTGCGGGTGGTGGGTATCGATTTCCATATCGGCTCGCAGATCACGGAAGTGACGCCTTACCTGGATGCCACCGACCGACTGCTCGATCTGGTCGAGCAGATCGAGGCGGCAGGCATCCCCATCCATCACATTGATTTTGGGGGCGGGCTGGGCATCAACTACAACGGCGACACCCCGCCCGCCGCCGATGTGCTGTGGCAGCAACTGTTCGCCCGTATCGATGCCCGCGGTTTCGGCGGCCGTCAGTTCATGATCGAACCGGGGCGTTCGCTCGTTGGCAATGCGGGTTTGTGCGTTACAGAAGTTCTGTTTCTCAAGCCTGGGGAGGAGAAGAACTTCTGCATCGTCGACGCAGCCATGAACGATCTCCCCCGGCCTGCCATGTACCAGGCCTTTCATGCCATCGTGCCGGTGCAAGTCTCGAATACCGCTGCACAGGTTTACGACGTGGTCGGCCCGGTGTGCGAAAGCGGCGACTGGATCGGTCGAGACCGCAACCTCGCAATCCATGCGGGCGGCCGCCTGGCCGTGCTGTCAGCAGGGGCCTACTGCATGTCCATGTCGAGCAACTACAACACCCGGGGGCGTGCAGCCGAAGTGCTGGTGGACGGAACAAAGGCCCAGGTGATTCGCCAACGCGAGACTGCCGCAGACACCTTTCGCAATGAAATACTGATGAAATAAGGCTATAGCGCTTTACCATCAAGCGTTAGCAGCTATATTTACGATAGCATCAGTCCACTGCGACGACTCCAGTGCGCGTGGATTTTCCGCGCTGGCGTACGTGGTGCCAAAACCGCCAGCCCAGCAGCGCGGCCAGAACGGCGCCATATACCCAGACCTCGGCAAAGTTGTTCTTGCCGGCCCGCATCCAGTAGAAATGCAGAATCGCCAGGCCCGCCACCGCGTACACCGCACGGTGCAGCGCCCGCCAGCGTGCGCCACCCAGCCACCGGATGGCACGGTTGAACGAGGTAGCGGCCAGAACCGTCAACACCAGGCCTGCGAGCATCCCCACCAGGATGAAAGGCCGCTTGATGACATCACGCACGATCTCGGGGCCGTCGAGCCCCATGTCAAACCAGGCGTACGCCAACAAATGCAGGGCGGCATAGAAGAAGACAAACAGGCCCAGCATGCGACGAAAGCGCGCCAGACCTGGTGTCGCCGTCATCACCCGCAACGGCGTCACGGCCAGCACCAGACACAGCATGCGCAGTGTCCAGTCACCCAGCGCGCGGATCAATGCTTCAGCCGGGTTGGCACCCAGCGCATCCGTGGCGGCCGCAAAGACCAGCCAGACCAGAGGCAGCAACGCCAGGCCAAAGACCAAGGGCTTGGCAAGCGGGTGCATCAGCATCTTTTTCATGGCTTCGCGCAGCGCAACGGATCGGATCGTGCAGAACGGCACGCGGTCAATAGAACTTCTTGAGGTCCATGCCCGCGTACAACGGCCCCACCTGCGCCTCGTATCCATTGAACATCAGCGTCTTGCGTTTGCGGGCAAACAGGCCATCTTCGCCAATGCGCCGCTCGGTCGCCTGGCTCCATCGTGGGTGGTCCACCTGGGGATTCACGTTGGAATAGAAACCGTACTCCTGCATGGCGGCCTTGTTCCAGGCCGTGGCCGGTTCCTTGTCGGTAAAACGGATCTTGACAATGCTCTTGGCACTCTTGAATCCATATTTCCAGGGCACCACAATGCGCACCGGCGCGCCGTTCTGCTTCGGTAAAACCTCGCCGTACATGCCGAAAGTGAGCAGCGTCAACGGGTGCATGGCTTCGTCCAGACGCAAGCCTTCGGTATAAGGCCAATCGAGCACGTGCGAGCCTACCCCGGGCATGGTGGCCTTGTCTGCCAGCGTCACAAATTCAACATATTTTGCGCTGCCCAAAGGCTCCACACGGCGCACCAGATCGGCCAACGAATAGCCTACCCAGGGGATCACCATGGACCAGCCTTCCACGCAGCGCATCCGGTAGACGCGCTCCTCCATGGCACTGAGCTTGAGCAGGTCTTCGATACCGTACTTGCCAGGCTTCTTGACCAGTCCTTCGATCTCTACCGTCCAGGGCGCGGTCCTGAGCGTATGGGCGTTGCGGGCAGGATCGGCCTTGTCGGTGCCAAACTCATAAAAGTTGTTGTAGCTGCTGGCGTCCTGGTAACTGGTGTGCTTCTCCATCGTGACCGCACCCGCCACCACCGACGGGTTGCCGGGCAGCGCTGCCAGCTTTCCCGGGGCCTGCACCTGTGCCAATGCCTGCCGGCCCGCCCAGCCCGCCAGCGCGGCGCCTGCCAGACCGGCTGCGCCTTGGCGCAATAACTGGCGGCGTTCTTCGTACACCGCGCGCGGAGTGATTTCAGAGGTGATGGGGTGTTGAAAACCCTTGTCGCGGAAAAAATGAGCCATAGGGGTTCTCCTGTCGATGGGTTGGAAGCGCTGTCAAAGAGAGAGCGGAATGGAAAGCAATTCGTTCCATTCCCCCTTCAGGTTACAGCGCCGACCAAAAAACCGCCGAAGAGACCTCTCGATGGCCCTTGTTTCACAGCGTCCCGTAACTGTGCAGGCCGCTCAGGAACATATTGACACCGAGGAACGCAAAAGTGGTGACCACCAGGCCCACCAGGGCCCACCAGGCCGACACCGTGCCCCGCAAACCCTTCATCAGGCGCATGTGCAGCCAGGCTGCATAGTTGAGCCAGACGATCAGCGCCCAGGTTTCCTTGGGGTCCCAGCTCCAGTAGCCGCCCCAGGCTTCGGCGGCCCACAAGGCACCCAGCACGGTGGCAATGGTGAAAAAGGCAAAGCCCACGGCAATGGACTTGTACATCAGGTCATCGAGCACCTCAAACGAGGGCAGCCGCCCGCCAATACGCTTGCGTCCCAGCAAAATGCCGGCAACGATGAGCGCGGACACGCCAAAATACACCATCCAGTAGCTGCTGCCCGCTGCGGTGGAACCTTGGCGGAAGACCAGCGGCTCAAAGCACAGCACCACGCCCAGCAGCCACAGCGGCGCCAGCTTGTACCACCGGGTTTCGGTCGCCTGCTGCTTGATCAGGTAGGCAAAAGCGACCATGGCCGACAGCGCAAACGTACCGTAGCCAATGAAGTTGGCGGGTACGTGCAGCTTCATCCACCAGCTTTTGAGTGCCGGCACCAAGGGCTGGATTTCGTGCGCATCGCGTACCACCGTGTACCACAGCAAAAAGCCCACGGCCGCACTGACCACCAGCATGACGAATCCCCCCAGGGCGCGCGTGTCGTAGTGCTCTTCGTAGTACAGGTAGAACAACGCGGTCATCCAGCAGAACATCACGAACACCTCATAGAGGTTGCTCACCGGAATATGGCCGATGTCGGCGCCAAGCAGGTAGCTTTCGTACCAGCGCACCATGGTCCCGATCAGCGCCATGCCCACGGCCACCCAGACCAGGCGGGAGCCGATCAGCGACATCACGTCGCCTTCGCCACGCGAGAACATACCGATCCAGTAGAACAGCGTGGCCATGAAGAACAGCATGCTCATCCACAGGATGGCCGATTGGCTGGACAGGAAGTACTTGAGGCCAAACACGGTTTCGGCACGCCCCAGGCTGCCGGCGCCATCGGTCTGGTAGAGCCCGATGGCCAGCAACGAGAGAGCTGCCACGACCAGCATCAATGAGCGCAGGGGCCGCCAGAACCAGCCCAGCCACACCAGGCTGGGGATGGCGGCCAGCAGAATGCCCTTTTCGTAGATATCCATGTACGCGGCATAACGCTGCAACGCGTACAGCCCCCCCACCACCACAATGGCAGCAAAGAGCCAGTCCAGCCAGTTCCGGCGGGAGAAGAAACCCTCATTCAGGGTCACCGTGATGGTGCTAGCAGTCGTCATGTGGAGCCTCCTTGGCGGATCGAAGGTGCCGCCCCTATGAGTTTTTCGGTCAATTGGGCAAACTCGCGGTCGCCGTCCATGGTCTTGCGATTGGTCGAAAGCGCCATGGTGGCATGGGTACGGCCATCGCGCGGGGCCAGCCAGACCCAGACACGGCGCTCACGGATATAGAGCATGGCGAACACCCCCAGAATCAGCAAGGCACAGCCCAGGTACACGATGTTCTTGCCCGGCGCACGCGCCACCTGGAAGACACTGGCCTGCACTTGCTTGAAGTCCTTGAGTTCCAGCAGCAGGGGCGCCGGGTAAAACTGGACATCGCTCAACGCCATGACCGACTGCGTCATGAAGCCCAAAGTCTGATCCCCCGGCGCCAGAGGTGCAAGCCCCGCGCGTTCCTGGGTGATCTGCGCCAGCTCGTACAGCGCGCCGTTCAGAATCCGGATCAGGACCTCGCCAGCACGCGAACGCTCCGCCTCTGGCACATTGGCTTCCATGAATTCGGAGATCGCGGCCAGCCCGCCGTGGCGCTTGCCTGCTTCATCCGTGCGACCGGCAAAGAGCGTCAGCGCCCGCGAGGTGGATTCGGCCAACTGGGCCGACAGATCCTTGCGGCCTGGATCGACGGCCTGGGCCACGTACCGCCGCACTGCCTCGGCACGATCCGTGGGGCTGGACAGCGCCGCGTGCAGACGCAGGAAACCGTTGATCTCGCCCTGCGCGTCCACGGGCAGGCGCAGGTAGCGGAAGGGATCAGACGGTTTTTCGCGTACACCAAACAAAAAGACCGGCGGTGCGCCATCGCCCATGTCCACGGGCAGCATGTAATTATGGAACTCGCGCGCCTGGCCGGCCGCGTCACGCAGCTTGTAGCCGATGCTGGGGCCGATGTTGCGCAGATCCTTGTTGCTCCTGGTCTTGTTGGCCGCGCCCATGCGGGCATCAATGGATTGGCGCAAATCCACCTTGCGAACGTCGGCCCCGGAAGCCTCTTCGCTGTTGCCAAAGTTCTCCACGTTGATCGTGCGCAGCGAGGTGAACTCCAGCGAGAGCGGATCGCCCCCCGTCCCCTGGGCCAGGCGGGTGCTGGTGCCGATGGTGCCTTGCACCTCGAAAGCAGCCGTACCCGCCGCGAGCGGCAGCGCCTGCAGCGTCACGGCCGATCCGCCATCATCAAAGCTCGACTGGTAGATCTCGACACCCTTGTAGCTGGCCGGGTGGTTCACCTCGATGCGCGCTGGAACCGCCTCACCCGTGGCCTTGTCATGGATGATGACCTCGCTGGCAAACAGCTTGGGCATGCCCGTGGAATAGTGTTCGACGATGAATTTCTTCAGTTCGACCGAAAACGGCAGGTCCTGCAGCAGCACACCGTCGGACTGGCTCAGGATGGCCGTGCTCGATTGGGTTCCTTCACTCACCACCAGATTGCCACGGAACGTGGGGTTGCGTTCGCTCAGGCGGTGCTCAGGCCGCACATCGGAAATCAGGCCGCCGCCGGCAAAGGGCGTTTTGCCACCGATCCACATCTGCGCCCGCACGATCAGGTCGCCATCGAGCAAGCCGCCCAGACACACCAGCACAATGGCACTGTGCGCCGCAATGTAGCCAATCTTGTTGGCCGCGCCCGCCTTGGCGGCCACCATCCAGCCCGTGCCCGGGCCTGCGGCGGTGTCCCGCTGCTGCAAACGCACCTTCCAGCCGCCGCCCGCCAGCATCTGGCCGATACGCCGCGCCTCGGCTTCGGTGCCTTGTTCCAGGACGGCCTCGGCCTTGTGGTGGAAAGCGCGCAGGTTCTGCTCGCGGATGTTTTCCTTGTAGGTCTTGAGGTCCGCAATGATCTTGGGGGTGTTGCGCGCAATGCACAGCGAGGTGCTGGTCACCAGGAACGCCAGGATCAGCAGGAACCACCAGGCGCTGTACACCGTGTTGAGCTGCACGGACGTGAACACCTCGGCCCAGAAAGGCCCGAACTGGTTGACGTAATTGATGGCAGGCTCGTGCTGCTTGAGCACGGTTCCAATCACCGAAGCGATACAGATGATGGTCAGCAGCGCAATGGCGAAACGCATCGAGGAGAGCAACTCGATACCGGCGCGCAGCGCGTGCGAGCCCGTACGAATGCGCACGCCGTGGGTGGTGTCAGACATGGGTGAAGAGTATGCAGCGCCGAAAGAAAAAGGGCGGGCCATCCAAAGATGGGCCCGCCCGCATTGGGGTTAGTTGTGCGCGATTGGTTCCGTGCAATGGCGGAAAGTCCGCCCCGGACAGCGCAACGCGATCAACGCAGCCCGGCGATGTAGTCCGATACGGCGGCGATTTCGCGGTCGTTCAGCTTGGCGGCCACACCGGTCATGTGGATATTGTTGTTGCGCACGCCATCACGGAAGGCCTTGAGCTGGGTTTCCGTGTAGACGGCATGCTGACCCGCGATGCGCGGGTACTGCGCAGGAATACCGGCACCGTTGGGGCTGTGGCAGGCGGCGCAGGCTGCAATCTGGCGGTCTGGGATACCGCCGCGGTAGATGCGCTCACCCATGGCGACCAGGTTCTTGTCCTTGGCTGCGTTTTCGGCTGCGGGCTTGGAAGCCAGCCAGGCCGCCACGTTGCGCATGTCTTCGTCCGACAGCATGGAAGCAAAGCCCTGCATGATGGCACTGGCCCGCTTGCCGGACTTGAACTCTTCCAGCTGCTTGACCAGATAGGCCGGGTGCTGCTGTGCCAGCTTGGGGTTTTCAGCAATGCTGGAATTACCGTCAGCCGCATGGCAGGCCACGCAAACCGTGGAATAGCTGGCCTCTCCCTTGGCCAGATCGGGCTTGGCTGGCGCCGGTGCGGCATCCGTGGCAAAAGCAGGAAGAGCGGGAGCTGCCAGCACGGCAGCCATGAGCAAGGAGGCGAGCAACTTCATATCGAGGGACTTCGTTGTGGTGGCGCTAAACCACGCGATTCTACAATGAGGCTCCATCGCCTCCAATTGATCCATGACACTCTCTGCTCCCGCGCCAGCTGCTGGCCCTGTTTCGCCCGCACCCGATGCACGGACCGCCATGGGCTGGATGCACACGGCGCGATTTCTCACCACCGCCGCTCAACTGCACCAGCTGCCCCCCGTCGATGTGCCGGAGATTGCCTTCGTCGGGCGCTCCAACGCCGGCAAGTCTTCATGCATCAATACCCTGGCACAGCAGAAGCAGTTGGCGTTTGCTTCCAAGAAGCCTGGGCGCACGCAGCACATCAATCTGTTCTCGCTGGGCCGCCAGGGCCAGACGGACGCCGTGCTGGCGGACCTGCCCGGCTACGGCTACGCCGCGGTGTCACGCACCGACAAGAAACGCTGGCAGCAGGTGATGGTGAACTATTTGGTGAGCCGCACCAGCCTGACCGGCATCGTGCTGCTGTGCGACCCACGCCTGGGCCTGACCGAGCTGGATGAGGCCCTGCTCGAGGTGGTGCGCCCGCGCGTCGAGGAAGGGCTGAAGTTTCTGGTGCTGCTGACCAAGGCCGACAAGCTGACCCGCGCCGAGCAGACCAAGGCCCTGTCGATTGGGCGACTGCAGGCCGGCGGGGGCGAGGTGAAGATGTTCTCCGCGCTCAAGAAACAGGGCGTGGACGAGACCGCACAACTCCTGTGGCAATGGGCTCACCCGGATGGAGCGGTCGAACCCGTCACTCCGGCAGCGCCCCAGGGCTGATACCCGGCACAGGGTCGCAGCGGTTGCATTTTTAATAAAAACAACCTCTAGCGCTTATGAATAGAGCGTTGCAAGCTATATTTTGGATAGCACGATGACGACCCGTATCGACATTCCCCTGCCCCACGGCACGACCCTGCACTGCCATGTGAGCGGTGAGCGGGGCCGACCGGTGCTCATGTTCCTGCACGGCTTTCCGGAAGGTGCCTTCATCTGGGACGGCTTGCTGGCGCATTTTTCGCAGCCCGCACACGGCGGCTACCGCTGCGTAGCGCCGTATATGCGGGGCTTTGGCCGATCCAGCAGCCCGCAAGAAGCCGAGGCCTACCGCGCCAAATACCTGGTACAGGATCTGGCGGCGCTCATGGCGGTCGAATGCGCCGATGGGGCGCCGCTCGAATGCCTGGTGGCGCACGACTGGGGCGGGGCCATCGCCTGGAACCTTGCCAACCAGTTGCCGCAGCGCCTGCGCCGCCTGGCCATCGTGAATTCACCGCACCCCGGAGCCTTTCTGCGTGAACTGCAGCACAACGCCGCCCAGCAGGCCGCCAGCCAGTACATGCACTTCCTGTGCCGCCCCGACGCCGAGGCGCTGCTGGCCGAGGACGACTTCCGCCGCCTGTTCGCTTTCTTCAACGCCCCGGACGGCAGCGCGCCCGCCTGGCTGACCGATGCCGTGCGGCAGCAATACCGTGCACTGTGGCAGCAGGGCTTGACGGGCGCCTGCAACTATTACCGCGCCAGCCCGCTGCGCCCGCCGCGCGAGGGCGATGCCGGAGCCACGGCGGTCAGCATGCCGACCTCCATGCTGACCGTGCCCCTCCCCACGCTGGTCCTCTGGGGAATGGAAGACCCCGCTTTGCTGCCCAGCCTGCTGGACGGCCTGCAGGACTGGGTGCCGCAGCTGCAGCTGCAGCCGGTCGCCGGGGCCTCGCACTGGCTGGTGCATGAACAGCCCGCCGTGCTCACCGGCGCACTGGCGCTGTTCCTGCAATCAAATTCATAGCTTGCAGCGCTTTATGCACAAGCCCTGAAGTCGATTTTTACTGATAAACAGACTTCTCGCCCTCGGGCCGCGTCTTGAAGCGCTTGTGCACCCAGTAGTACTGGCCGGGCATGGTGTCGATAGAGCCCTGCAGCTCGCGGTTCATGCGCGCAGTGTCGGCTTCGACGTCGTCGGTGGGGAAATGCTCCCACGCAGGGGACAACTCGGCCACGTAGCCCGTGGGCGTCAGGCGCGTGTACATGCCCAGCACCTTGGCGCGGCCCAGCCGGGCAAAGCGGGACAGCGAGGGCACGGTGGCCGTGGGCACGCCGTAGAACGGCACAAAGATGGATTCTCCCGGGCCGAAATCCATGTCGGACAGCAGGTACAGCAGCCCGCCCTTGCGCAGGCTGGAGATGATGGGCTTCACGCCATCGGCCCGGTTCAGCATGCGCACATCGCCAAAACGCTGGCGCCCCGCCATGAACCAGGCATCCACCGCAGGGTCGGGGTGCGTCGAGAAAATGGAGGTGAACGCCCGCGGGGTGTTCAGGGGCAAGGCCAGCCCCCCTGCGTCCATGCCGTAGAAATGCGGCGCAAAGATGATGGTGGGCACATCGCCGTCCAGCTCGTGCACGGCGCCCTGCAGCTTGACGCGCTGCAGCACCACCTCGCGCGGCGCAGACCACAGCCAGCTGCGGTCCAGCCAGGTCTGGCAGAACACCACGAAGGTCTCGCGTGCCCAGGCCCGGCGCTGTGCCAGCGTGGCCTGCGGAAAGCACAGCTCCAGATTGCGCAGCGCCACGCGGCGCCGCGGCGCCGCCAGCACATACAGCACCTGGCCGATCAGCCAGCCCAGGGCGCGCAGCACCGGCAGCGGCAGGTGCGCCAGCACCCCCATCAACCACACCCCAAGGCGGCCGCTCATGCCACGCCTCCGGCAGGGGCCTCGGCGCGCGGCTGCTTATAGCGTGCGTAGCCCCACAGGTACTGGTCAGGGCATTGGCGAATGACATGCTCCATGGCACGGTTGATTTGCAGCACGGCGGCCTCCAGAGAATCATCGAGCGCCGCAGGCAGCGGCTCGATCACAAGCAAAAAACCCCGTCCCCAGGACAGGCGCTCACAGCGCGCCAGCAGCACCGTGGCCCCGGTCTGCTGGGCCAGGCGCGCCGCCAGGGTCATGGTGTAGGCATTGCGGCCAAAGAACGGCGCCCACAGACCCTGGCCCTCGGGCGGCACCTGGTCGGGCAGCAGCCCCACGCCTTCCCCTCGGCGCAGTGCCTTGATCATCTGGCGCACGCCCGCCAGGGTGGTCGGAACCGCCTGCATGCCGGGGCGGTTGCGCGCCGTCTCCATCACCCGGGCCAGCCAGGGCTGGCGCGCCGGACGGTACAGCACGGTGATGGGGCCGTGCGCAGCGCCCCAGCGCCGGGCCACGGCCTGGGCCGACATTTCGAAACACCCCAGATGCGGCGTGAGAAACACGGTCCCCTGCCCCGCCGCATGGGCTTGCAGAAGAAACTCCTCTCCCACAATGCGGCACGGCGGCGCAGCCCCCAGCCACAGACGCGGCAGCTCGGCCGCCATGCGCCCGGCATGGGCCACGGCCGCGCGCACCTGCGCAAAGCGGTAACCCGCCAGCGCAGCGTTTTCGAGAAAGCGATGCCGGTAAGTGGGTGATGCAAGAAACGCCACCCACCCCATGACGGCCCCCAGGCCATGCAGCAGCCACAAGGGCAGCAGGGAGAAAAACCGGAATACGAAAGGCATTAAAATGACGGTGTCGCTGAGTTAAATGAGCAACTTGCAGGGCGACGTGAAATAAATCTGCTAAAGCGTTCGCCAAAGCTCCCAAGGCTTCGGGCAACGCCCAAAATGCCGGAACACAGGAGTTTATTCAAATGGCGAACGACTTTCTCTTCACATCCGAATCTGTCTCGGAAGGCCACCCCGACAAAGTGGCCGACCAGATTTCCGATGCGATCCTCGACGCGATCTTCACACAAGACCCCCGCTCCCGCGTTGCCGCCGAAACCCTGACCAACACCGGCCTGGTCGTGCTGGCCGGCGAAATCACCACCAACGCGCATGTGGACTACATCCAGGTGGCGCGTGACACCATCAAGCGCATCGGCTACGACAACACCGAATACGGCATTGACTACAAAGGCTGCGCCGTGCTCGTGGCCTACGACAAGCAGAGCAACGACATTGCCCAGGGCGTGGACCACGCCTCGGACGACCACCTGAACACGGGCGCGGGCGACCAGGGCCTGATGTTCGGCTATGCCTGCGACGAGACGCCCGATCTGATGCCTGCGCCCATCTACTATGCGCACCGCCTCGTCGAGCGCCAGGCGCAGCTGCGCAAGGACGGGCGCCTGCCGTTCCTGCGCCCCGACGCCAAGAGCCAGGTGACCATGCGCTACGTGGACGGCAAGCCGCACAGCATCGACACCGTGGTGCTCTCCACCCAGCACAGCCCGGACCAGAGTGAAACGCAAACCAAGATGAAGGCCAGCTTTATCGAGGCCATCATCGAGGAAATCATCAAGCCCGTGCTGCCCAAAGAGTGGCTGCAGGACACCAAGTATCTGATCAACCCCACGGGCCGCTTCGTCGTGGGCGGCCCGCAGGGCGACTGCGGCCTCACCGGCCGCAAGATCATCGTCGACACCTACGGCGGCGCCTGCCCGCACGGCGGCGGCGCCTTCAGCGGCAAGGACCCGACCAAGGTGGACCGCAGCGCCGCCTATGCCGCGCGCTACGTGGCCAAGAACATCGTGGCCGCCGGCCTGGCGCGCCAGTGCCAGATCCAGGTGGCCTACGCCATCGGCGTGGCACATCCGATGAACATCACGGTCTACACCGAAGGCACCGGCGTGCTCCCCGACAGCGAACTCGCCAAGCTGGTGGCAGCGCACTTCGATCTGCGCCCCAAAGGCATCATCCAGATGCTCGATCTGCTGCGCCCCATCTACGAAAAGACCGCCGCCTACGGCCACTTCGGCCGCGATGAACCCGATTTCACCTGGGAACGGACCGACAAGGCGGCTGCGCTGCGAGCGGCAGCGGGCCTGTAGACCTCCGCCGCGCACAGCGCAGTGTCCGTCCCAAAGAGCCGCAGCGCACACGCGTTGCGGCTTTTCTTCTTGCGCCGCCCGCGCTTCCTCAGAACCTGTTTACGATCTTTTCATGAGGTACGCAAGGCAGAAAAACACGCTGGCAGCCTGTTACCAGACAGCCCCCGGCAAGGCCAAGGCTACGACGGTCTGAGCTTCGTCAATGCACACCGTCAAGCGGCCTCCTGCGCCTGCACCACACAGTTGCGCCCCCGTGATTTGGCCGCATACAGCGCCGCATCAGCGCGCTTGATGAGCGCGTGGCTGTCCTCCTCGTGGTTCCAGGTGGCGACGCCAAAGCTGGCGCTCACATGGCCCACGGCATCGAAGGGCACGTCTGCAATACGCGCCCGCACAGCCTCGGCCATGGCCATGGCGGCACCGACCGGCGTCTCCTTGAGCAGAATGATGAATTCCTCACCGCCAAAACGCGCAGCGCAGTCGGAGGACCGCAGCAACTCGCGTACCCGCAGCGCCGTGCTCTTGAGCACAGCGTCACCCGACTCATGCCCGTAGGTGTCATTGACGCGTTTGAAGAAGTCAATATCAAACATCACCACCGACAGGCTGCCTTTCTTGGCACGGGTCTCGGCCATCTCCGTCTCCAGCCTCTCAAAGAACCGGCGGCGGTTGACCAGGTCGGTGAGGAAATCCTTGGTGGCCAGGTCTTCCAGTTTGCGATTGATCCGCGCCATGGGCTCGATCACCAGCGAGGTCAGCGACAGATTGAGCACCAAGAACAGCAGCGCAAAACTTCCTGCGAGCGCCGCCATCACGGTATAGAAAGTCTGGTTCGCTTTCTCCAGCGGGTAGTACATGGGCACCTGCACCACCTGGATACCCACCGTTTCGTTCATGCCCCAGCCAAAGCCGTTCTTGTCGCCATAGACCTGGAGCATGGTCGTCGGCGCCGCCTGCGGCGTGCCGTGGCAAGCCATGCACTGGGTCTGCTTGATGGTGATGGGGCGGGCAACATACATGGCGCGGTGCATGCCTTCGCCCACCTCGCCGGTCACCTCCTGGTTGAGCGCCACCCGCCCCTCGCGGAAGTCGCCGATGATGCGCCGCTGCCACTCGTTGGCACGGTCGCGCAGATTGGTGGGATTGAGCACAGCCTCCTTGTACTCATAGCCCGGAAACCGTTTCTGCATGCGCTGCAGCGTCTCCGTCGCAGCGTAGGCGGGCACGGTCTGGGGCAGGAATTTTTCCAGCAGGGTCACATCAAGATGCGGCTTGACCAGCTCGGTCGTGTAGTCGCGGATCGCCAGCGCCGCGTGCATCATGATCTGCGAGTTGTGCCTGACCTCCTCGATGGCCGAGTCCTGCAGAAAGCGGTGGATGTACATTCCCGTGGCGGCGGCCGCCACAAGCAGCACCCCCGCCAGCACCAGATTGAATTTGAGCCGCAAAGACATGGATCTCCCTTGTTCAATTTGAGTGCGCCGCCCACGTTGCCCTGGCCAGCAGCAGCAAGCCCGACACAAGGTGTGCGTTTGTGCCAGATTAGGGCCTGTCCACACTATTTTTTCCGTATGAACAGCCCCTAATTCCCTGCAGTCTATCGGGTTATGTGCCCATCGCGCCGAGAGCGTTCCTCAAAGCCACATTGGCCCTGTTTGATTCAAAATCGGCACGGGCCCACAACACACCTGCGCCAGCAGCTCATTTTTTTGAAGCATGTACGACACCGCCATCCTCATCGGGCGTTTCCAGCCCCTCCACAACGGGCACCTGGCCTTGCTGCGCGACGCGCTCTGCGCAGCACGCCAGGTGATTGTCGTGCTCGGCTCGGCCCACGCTGCACGTTCACCACGCAACCCCTTCACCTGGCAGGAGCGTGCCGCGCTGCTGCACGATGCCTTGCCCGAGGCCGACCGGACGCGGGTGCACACACTGCCGGTGCGTGACTACTACAACGAAGCCCGGTGGGCGCGCGCAGTGCAATCAGCCGTGCACAGCCTGCTGGCCCCGCAGGGAACGACAGCGCCTGAACCGTCCAGCGTCTGCCTGATTGGTCATTTCAAGGATGCCACCAGCGGGTATTTACGCAACTTTCCCCACTGGGATTTGCGTGCGCTGGAACGGCAGACGCCGACCGATGCCACCGCCTTGCGTGCCACCTATTTCTCGGCCGCCCCCGGACAGACCGAAGCCGCCCTGGCCCGGCTGCAGAGCGAGCTCCCCGCATCCAGCCTGGATTTCCTGCGCCAATTTGCCCAGCGCCCCGCCTACAGCGCACTGCAAGAAGAGTGGCACGCACTGCAGGCAGCCCATCAGGCGTGGGCCAGCGCGCCGTATCCCCCCGTTTTTGTCACCGTCGATGCCCTGCTGCGCTGCCAGGGCCAGGTGCTGCTGATCCGGCGCGCCCATGCACCAGGGCGCGGCCTGCTGGCATTGCCGGGGGGATTCCTTGAGCCCCACGACACCCTGTGGCAGAGCTGCCTGCGCGAACTGTCCGAGGAAACCCATTGCGATCTGCCGCCGGAAGCACTGGCGCAGGCCTTCCAGGCAGTGCGGGTGTTTGACCACCCGGCGCGCAGCCAGCGGGGGCGCACCATCACCCATGTGCATTTTTTCGACCTGGGCAACAGGGCGCTTCCCCATGTGCTTGCCGATGACGATGCCGCGCAGGCCGAATGGACAAGCATCGACGCACTCACAGATCTGGAAGACCAGTGCTTTGAGGACCATTTCCATATCCTCGACAGCTTTCTGGGCCTGATAAAGCTGGACAACACTCTCGTCAAACTTTAAAAGCCGTTTATGAACCTGCCCAATGACACCATCGTTCCTCCCCTCACAAGGCGTCACTTTGCCCTGTGGATGACCGCTTCCGGGCTTACCGCCTGCGGTGGCGGAGAAGCACCCTCCCCAGCCCCAGCCCCTGCACCGCCCCCTCCGGCACCAGGACCTGCTTCACTCAGCCTCGTAGCGGGCGCGTTGGGTGGGGCGGGATCAATGGCGGGAACCTCCACCGACGCCCGCTTGCCAGTAGCGGCAGCAGGACATTCTTTCAATAGTCAGGGAGAACTTTGGTTCACTGGGTATTCCGGCAACGAACCTGACGCAGGAAGTATGGTGGGGCGGGTTTCCCCCCAAGGCACCCTGTCGTACTTTCCCCTCGCACTTGCGGCTAGCACCGGAGTCTTTGACGCGCAGGACCGCTACCTTGTCGCGCAATTTCGTTCTGGTGAGAGCGGATACGTGGTCTCGTTCCTGCAAGACGGCACAACAGGTCCCCTGGCCGGTCGATTCGGCACCACGATGCCGCAGGACGGCAAGGGATCGGCAGCCCAGATCGCTTACTTTAGAAGCCCCGTACTCGCGGGTGATGGCCTGGTGTACTTTCTGGACTTGGCGGTATCTGATCCGAATGCGATGGACACCTTGCGCACCCTGGCCCCGGATGGAACCGTTACCTCGTTACTACCCACGCCCCGAAACAGCCTGCTGATCGTCTCCCACTCGGGGGCCATTCGACGGTTCAAAAAGGAATCACCAAGCAACGTCGTGGAATGGGCAGAGCTTGCCCGGTTGCCCTCAGGTGAATACACATGGAACATCCTGCCCCACAACTGGCCAGCCAGCGTCACGCCCGTTGCTCCAGTCAAGAATGACGGCAACAGGTACTGGGGCGTGAACGCTACGTCCGGCACAGCCGCACATTACGCGCTGGACGGGACACGCCAACTAGAATGGCAATTACCAGGGCGCGTGAAAACAGCCATAGCCCACCCCGTCAACGGCAACCTGATCGTCAGCGTTTCGAGCGCCAACAGTGCTTACGGTGATGCGCTCTACCGACTGGACCTTGTCAAGCTCCTCAAATCCGTACCTGTGCTGTGGGTGGGCTTGGAGGACCGCCGGGGACACAGCGACGGCACTGGCGATGCAGCCCGTTTCGACTTCGACAGCGGTGTAGATGTGCATACGGATGCCTCCGGGCCCTTGTATCTGGTGACGGCGGAAGCTGCCGTGCCCGGTGCGCCAGCGTCCATCCGGACCGTAACCCGTACCGGGCAAGTGGCCTCGCTGTCGCTTAAACGCCCACCGGCCTATCGGCATTTGGCAGAGGCATACGGTTACTTTCTGACCTACGATCCCGCTACCAACACCGTGCTTCGTTCGCCCAAGAGCGGCAGCGACAATGCCTGGGTGCCTTGGGTCCAAAGCACATATTTCAATCACTATCCACCGGTCCCACGCTCTCTCGTACCGACCTCCGGCCCGCAGGTTCTGCGGACCGATACCACAGGCCTGCTGTGGTTTGCAACACGGGTGGTCCCGCTCTCCGGCATTGAGGTCCCTTCTGCCTCGGGAATTTCTGTCATCGGCACGATCAGCGCCACAGGGCAGGTGCAGGTGGTCATCGGCGATCCGCTGTTGGTTCATTCAGCCATCAACTACCCGCCACTAGAGCAGCGCCCTTGGTATATGGATGTTACGGACATCGCATTCGAAGGCGGTGCCTCTCCCGTTTCGTGGGTGCTGTGCAACCGCACCGTCGCCACCTCCGAAGGCAAGCTGGTGCGCTATGTGCCCGAACTGGTGCGGCTGGAAGGTGCCACGCGCCAGTCCTTTGCGCTGCCCTCTGCCAACGTCACCCATATGTCTTCTCTCCACTACCTGCAACTGTGCGTTTTGCCCAGCCGCCCCGGTGAGGTCTTTCTGTCCAGCGCCTGCGGTGTGCACCGCTGGACCGTGACAAAAGGTCTGGAACTGCTAGCAGGGCAGAACTTGCCCACCCCTGTTGGCGTGCGCTTGGGCGCCCTGCCCACCCACTTGAACCTCGTGAAATTCATCAGCCCCGGCCCGGATGCCAACAGCCTGTACGTGGGCAGCGAAAACAGCGTGCTGCGGTTGGGCTTGCCCGGTTGAGACGGCACGCGTACGGCACCCACCGTCCTCACACGACGTCACTTTACCCGGTGGATGACAGCGTCCAGTTTGTCTGGGCCGCTCGATCATGCGCGGAAATGTTAGTGATCAGTGATGGCACGTCTACGAAAGAACCATGGCGTCCCGCAGTAAGGGCATTCTGTCAACGCCCCTTGAAACGCCATCAAATGCCCTTATCATTAGCACTCGTTCTATTCGAGTGCTAGCAGCGCCCGATGGCGAACTGAAATTATCCAGCGCCTGTCGACCAGGCGCTTTGCATTGCAAGCGTTTTTTGAACCCAGGAGATATGCATATGAAACTTCGCCCTCTTGCTGACCGCGTGATCGTCAAACGCGTCGAGTCCGAAACCAAGACCGCTTCGGGCATCTACATCCCCGACAACGCCGCCGAGAAGCCCGACCAGGGCGAAGTGCTGGCCGTGGGTCCGGGCAAGACCAACGACAAGGGCGAAACCAAGGCCCTGACCGTGAAGGTCGGCGACCGTGTCCTGTTCGGCAAGTACAGCGGCCAGACCGTCAAGGTCGATGGCGACGAACTGCTGGTGATGAAGGAAGACGATCTGTTTGCCGTCGTCGAAAAGTAATTCGCAAGCTACATAATTGATAGCTATCAGCGCTTTATTGATGGGCGCTGGAACCCTATTTAACCCATATTCAGGAGCTCCAACATGGCAGCAAAAGACGTAGTTTTCGGCGGCGAAGCCCGCGCACGCATGGTTGAAGGCGTGAACATTCTGGCCAACGCGGTCAAGACCACCCTGGGCCCCAAGGGCCGCAACGTGGTGCTCGAGCGTTCGTACGGCGCCCCCACGGTGACCAAGGACGGCGTGTCTGTCGCCAAGGAAATCGAACTCAAGGACAAACTGCAGAACATGGGCGCGCAGATGGTCAAGGAAGTTGCTTCCAAGACCAGCGACAACGCCGGTGACGGCACCACCACCGCCACCGTGCTGGCCCAGGCCATCGTGCGCGAAGGCATGAAGTACGTGGCCGCCGGCATGAACCCCATGGACCTCAAGCGCGGCATCGACAAGGCCGTCGCGGCCCTGGTTGCCGAGCTGAAGAAGGCCTCCAAGGCCACCACCACCAGCAAGGAAATCGCCCAGGTCGGCTCCATTTCCGCCAACTCCGACGAATCCATCGGCAAGATCATTGCCGATGCGATGGACAAGGTCGGCAAGGAAGGCGTGATCACCGTGGAAGACGGCAAGAGCCTGGACAACGAACTCGACGTCGTCGAAGGCATGCAGTTTGACCGCGGCTACCTCTCGCCCTACTTCATCAACAACCCCGAAAAGCAGGCCGCGATTCTGGACAACCCCTTCGTGCTGCTGTTCGACAAGAAGATCAGCAACATCCGTGACCTGCTGCCCACGCTGGAGCAAGTGGCCAAGGCCGGCCGTCCGCTCTTGATCATTGCTGAGGAAGTCGAGGGCGAAGCCCTGGCGACCCTGGTGGTCAACACCATCCGCGGCATCCTGAAGGTCGTCGCTGTCAAGGCCCCGGGCTTTGGCGACCGCCGCAAGGCCATGCTGGAAGACATCGCCATCCTGACGGGCGGCAAGGTCATCGCTGAAGAAGTGGGCCTGACGCTCGAGAAGGTCACGCTGGCCGACCTGGGCCAGGCCAAGCGCGTGGAAGTGGGCAAGGAAAACACCATCATCATCGACGGCGAAGGCCAGGCGGCCGACATCGAGGCGCGCGTCAAGCAAGTGCGCATCCAGATCGAAGAAGCCACCAGCGACTACGACCGCGAAAAGCTGCAAGAACGCGTGGCCAAGCTGGCTGGCGGTGTGGCCGTGATCAAGGTC
>JAMLIQ010000022.1 GCA_023954095.1 Burkholderiaceae bacterium
GCTCAGCTACATGAACGCCCACCAGGCGCGCGGCGAAGTGGTGACCGGCCTGCTCTACCTCGACCCGCAGGCCACCGACCTGCACCTTTCGCTCAACACCAGCGACACGCCGCTCAACAGCCTGGGATCCGCCCAGCTGTGCCCCGGCACCAAAGCGCTCGAAAAAATCAACGCATCACTGCGCTGACCCTGTAGTCCTTGTGCCAAAGGAGCCCCGCCATGGCTGAACGCACCGTCTTCCAGTCGATCTCCCAGCGTCATGTGGTGAGCCTGGGGCCCCAGGCCAGCGTGTGGGAAGCTGCCTGCGTGATGACGCGCGCCAACTGCGGCAGCGTGCTCATCCTCGACACGCTGGGCGCCCTGCTGGGCATCTTGACCGAACGTGATCTGATGACCCGCGTGCTGGCCAAGGCCCTGAACCCGCAAACCACCCTGGTGGGCGATGTGATGACTCCCCACCCGCAGACCGTGCCGCCCGACATGAAGGTCTCCGAGGCGGTGCTGATCATGATCGAGCGGGGTTTTCGGCACCTGCCCATCGTCTCGCCAGCGGACAAGATTCTGGGCGTTTTCTCGGTACGCGACGCGCTGCCGCGCGAGATCGGGGACGCAGTAAGCCTGGCGGAATTCAACGATCAGGTGAACGATGCCCTGGGCTGAGTCCGCGGCAACGCATCGCCACGCCTTCCTGCGCGGCCCGGCTTGGCGGACAATCGCTTCCATCCAACCACCGTACAAGGCAAGACTGCACCATGGGACTATTTGACCGGTTCTGGGGAAGCCCCCGCAAAGCAGCCCCCAGGCCCGACGCCAGCACGCAACCCCCCGCACCGGCATTCGACCTGGAACCGGCCGATGCCGTGGAGCGGCGCCAGCGCGAACGCAAGGACGCACGCAAGGGGATCAAGGCGTTGATCATCGACGACTCGCCCACGGTTGTCGCCGCGCTGCGCAAAATCCTGCGCTCGGCCGGCTACAACACCCTGGAGGCACTGGACGCAGAGAAGGGACTGGCGCTGATGGCGCAGGAACAGCCCGACCTGGTGTTTCTGGACATCATCCTGCCCGGCATGAATGGCTTCAACGCCCTGCGCCTGATCCGCAAGAACCCGGCCACCCAGCATATCCCGGTCATCATGATCAGTGGCAACGAACACGCGACGGAACAGTTTTACGCCAACCGCATCGGGGCTGACGATTTCATGAAGAAGCCGTTCTCGCGCTTTGAAATCTTTGCGCGCATAGAGAACCTGCTCGATGCCAGCCAGATGCCGCGGCGCAAGGCGGCCTGACGACCCGCTTGCGCCCCCGGGCCGGTGCTCAGGCCACCTTTTTCAGGATGGTGTAGAGCTGGTCCTTGATCTGCAGCTTTTCCTTCTTCAGGGTTTCAATCTCATCGTGCGTGCCCGGCGAAATGCTGGCTTCCATGTTCTTGATTTTCTGGTCGAGTTCGTTGTGCTGGTCGAACAAGCGCAGGAAATGGCGATCTGTGGTCTTGAGCTGGGTAATCAGGTCGCGGTATTCAGGAAACATGCGGACTCCTCTTCGTCGTAGTGAAAAACTCCAGGCGGTGCGGCGTACGGCCTCGTAACAATACTTTACTCCGCTGCGTCCCCCGGTCGCATCAGGGCAGCCACTTTTTCAGCATGGCGGCGTCGGGCGCACCAATGCTGCGCTGCATCGATCCATCACGACCCAGGAGCACGATGTAGGGCGTGACATTGGGCCATTTCGGATCCACACTTTGCCGGATCGCAGGCTCAAAGCCCTCAAAGGCATACAGCCGGGTCAGCCCCAGGTAGTGCCGGGCATACTCCACAGCGCGCACGCCCTGCACATCCATCATCACGGCCGCCAGTTCGACCGGCCGGTGCGCATCCATGACAAAACTGCGCAGCTTCTCGAAGGCGTCCGGGCAGGTCGAACAATAGGTGGTGGTAAAGATGTACGCCGCAGGCCGCGGGCCTTTCTCCACCAGCCTGGCCCAGGTGGTTTCGTCAAAATGCGCTACCGAACTGATAGCTATAGACGGTGACCTGGCAAGCGCCAGGGGCTGATTTAAACCAAAAGCCAAAGCGCCGACCGCCAGGGCGGCGCAGATGTTGCGCCGTTGTTTAGAACTCGATTTCATGGACTCTGACCTCTGCTGCGTTACGCCACACTACCACCATGCGCCGGCCCTGCTGTACCAGGCGCGGGAAATCGTTGTCTCCATCGACCTGGCCCAGCACCTGCGTGCGGAACGTCTGCCCGCCATCGGCGGAGATCCAGGCCTTGAGCGTGCTGGTCATGCCGTCCGTGCTGCGCCAGACTACGGCCACCCGCTCGCCCTGCGCGGCCACATCGGCATGTTCTGCGCGCGCATCCGGCAGCATGCGCACCGTCTGCAGCCGGGGCGTGCCGTCCGGGGCCAGCCGGGCATAGCGTACACCGGACACCTTATCGTCGCCTTCCTGGCGGATACCGAACCAGACCGTATGGAAACCATCGGCCGCCTGCGCCAGCGCCGGGCCATGGTGCGGGCAGCCATCCACCCGCCACTCGTCGTAGGTGGCACGCACCACGTCGGCCGGGGTCTCCCCGCGCAGCACGGCAAAGGCGTGGTCGCGCACATTGGGCTCGAACACATGCCGCCACATGGCCCGCATGGCCCCATCGCTGCCCACACCGAGCGCAATGCGACAGCACTCGCAAGAGTGGTCGGCAACCTTGGTGTCCGGACCAAAGGTGGCCCCGCCATCGCGCGAGATGTTGCGGTAAATGGCAGCCCCCCGGTAGCTGGATTTGCCGCCCACCTTGGGGGCGGCTTCCAGGTCCCGCTTGTCGATCCATACGGTATGCAAGACACCTTCGGCATCGAATCCCATGGACTCGAAGCGGTGGGTGATGATCTGGCGGTCGGTGTGCACTGTGACAGGTGCCGCAAAATGCTGCCCCCCGTCCACCGAGCGCAGCAGGCGTACATAGCCCGTATTGGGCTTGGCCAGCGGCTGGGTGTAGGCAATCAGCACCGTGCCCTGGGGGCCAAACACCAGTTTGGGATGGTTTTCGCCATCGGCCGAGATCGCATCGCCCGCCGTGTCCAGCACGCGCGGCGCGCTCCAGCGCAAGGGCGCCGTGCCCTGCGGTGCCGGGGCGTTTTGCACAAACAGGCGGCCCTGGCCATCGAGACCTGCCAGCCACAGTGCGCCGTCGGGCGACACTGCCACCCCCACGCCCAATGCGGGGCGGGGTTTGCGGGCTGCGGGTTTGCTGGCAGACGCTGCGGCCATGGCGGGTGCCGCGCTGACAGCCGGGGGGTGCATGTGCTGGGCCCCGCCGACGCTGCAGCACAGCGCCAGGGCCAGACCACAGGCCCAGCGCCCGGGGGATTGCAAAGCCGATTTCCATCGATTCATGGCCGCTCCTACTTCATGCTGTAACGCAGTTCGGTCTGCACCGAACGCTGGGGCAGGGTGTGCGCCTGCCAGGATTGCTGGTTGGTCACGTTGTTCACGCCCAGCGCCCATTCCCAGTGCGGGGCAAATTTCCACACCGCTTTCAGATCGAGCTGGTTCACGCGCGAAACGCCGCCATAGGTGTCGGGGTTGCTGTCGATGTTCAGCTCGGTGTTGTAGGCACGGCCGCTCCAGCGCCAGGCGGCGCCCAGCAGCCATTGCGCGCTGGGCCGGTAGCTGGCCTGCACGGCGTAGCGCTGCCTGGGAATGCGCAGCCACTGCTTGCCCACCTGCGCCGGGTTGGCCGCATTGGCCTTGACCACAGCGTCCGTCCAGGTGGCGCTGCCGCCGATGTCCAGGCCCCGGATGCCCACATCGCGCGCCTGCCACACCATCTCGATGCCCTGGGTCAGAACGCGGTCCACGTTGCTCACGCGGGTGATGCTCGGGGTGACGGTGGCGTCGGTCTGGCGCAGGATGGTGTCCTTCACATCGTCACGGAAGTAGCTGGTGCGCAGCCAATGCGCACCCCAGAATTTTTCTGCCGCCAACTCGAACGAGCGGGACACTTCAGGCCGCAGGTTGGGGTCGCTGGTGGTGATGCTGCTGCCCGTCTTGGTGCCGTTGAACAGCTCGTCCACGTTCGGAAAGCGCACGCCGCGCCCATAGCTGGCCCGCAGCAGCAGGTCGTCGGCCGCCGTCCACGCCAGCGAGAGCTTGGGGCTGGTGGAATGCAGGCTGCGCTTGGCATAGTTCTGCTGCACCACGGGCGGCCCAGCGAAGAATTGCGAGCCATCGGTTGCTTCAAAAGTCTCCAGCCGCACACCCGAGGTCAGCACCAGGTCGGGCGTGAGGCGCCAGGCGTCCTGGCCATAGAGGGCCGTGATGGTGGTGGTGCCGTTGAAGCGCTGGTCCAGGGTCGTCTCGGTCGTGCGCCAGTCGCTGGCCAGGTTCACCACGTTGTTCAACTGGTACTGGTTGCGGTGCAGACCAAACACCAGGGCATGGCGGCCTGCGCCAAAATCATCGGCCGTGGGGGTGTAGGTGGTTTGCAGCTCCAGTGTGTTCCAGCCCGTGCCGTCACGCCGCGTCACCGTGCCCGCGCCGCCCTGGTCGGCCAGGGGCTGCGCCAGATCGGCCTGCCGGTTGGCATCGCTGAGCATTTTGTAGTCGGTCAGCATCACGGAGGCGTTCCAGCCTGTCGCGTGCTTTGTTTTCCAGGTGGCTCCGAGCTGGCGGTGGCGTTCGTCGCGCTGGCTGGGGGCAAAAGCGTTGGCCGCCACGTTGAAGCGGTTGACGCCATCGTTCACCACCCCGCTCCAGAGGGGCTTGCCGGCGGCATCGCGCAGGTAGGTCATGGCGCGCACCGTGCTGTCGCTGCGCCACAGGGACACGCGCCCTTCGATTTCCTGGGTCGACGAAATGTCGTAGCCCATGCGCAGGTTCACGGTGTCCTGCAGGCTGTGGTCGCTGCCTGTGGCACCAAAAATGGCGCGCTCGCGCCCCTGGGAGTCGCGGTCGTAACGGATGCCCGTGACCGGGGTGCCCGTAGTGGGCGCGGCAAAGGCGCCGCTGGTGGCGCCCCGCACCGCGTTGGCGTAACCCATGGGGTGGCCCGCGCTGTCCTGGTGCTGCACACCCAGCGCCATCCAGAGCCCGGAATCGAGGCGCGAGGCAATGCGCGCCGACACCTGCTTGCTGCCATAGCTCTCGTGGGTGCCGTACTCGTCGAAAGACTGCCGGTTGTATTTGATGCTGGCCGAGGCCTCCAGGCCCCGGGGCTTGCGTTCGGTCACCACCATGGTGGTGCCGATGGAGTTGCCGGGGTAGATGGCCGAGTACGGGCCGTACAAGGCATCGACCCGCTCGATGGCCTCCACGTTGATCATGTTCCAGCGCGGGGCGTCAAAGCGCCCGAGAAAGTTGGAGATCAGATAGCCGTCGAGGTACACCAGCGCCCGGCCCGGCTGCAGCGTGCCAAAGCTGCGCCCGCCAATATTGGCGTTGCGGTCGCCCAGGTAGCGCTTGCGCACGGTGGTGCTGGGCAGCAGGCTGGCCGCGTCTTCCGGGTTGAAGATGTTTTGCGCCTCCAGCTCCTGTGCGGTTTTGCTGGCGGTGCTGTTGGGCAGGTTGGGGTCCAGCTGCGAGCGTGTTTCGGTCACGCTGATGGTCTGCAATTGGGATTCGGTGGCAATGCCCTGGGCCAGGCCCCAGGCGGGGAACAAAGCCAGGGCCGCAGCCAGAGGGGCCAGGCGCAGGGCCGGGCCGCAAGAAAGACAAGGGTTTCGCACGAATGCACTCCAGAAATATCTGTAAAAAAGGCTTCCGGCGCCCTATTCACGGGCGCAAGCAGCTATGAAAAAGATAGTTCAGGAGAACGCAGGCGGGCCGCGCGGCGGCGGCACGGTGGCCCGGCCGGCCGCGAGTGCAGCCACCGGCGTATAGGACGGCAGCGGAGCAGCGCCCAGCGCAGCCCGTTGCAGGCTCCAGGGCGACGGCGCGGGCACGGGCGCCAGGCGATCGGCACAGAGCAGGCACATCGGGCAGTCCACCCGCATGCCGGAGAGCGGTTGCCCCGGGGACGCATCCGCTGCCTGCGAGGCATCCATCCACTGCATGCCCATGCTGGTGCAAATCTCCATGCCCACCGGCGTGCGGTTGGACGCCAGCGCGTGCGATACGGTCGAGCCCAGCGCGCCAAACACCGCCAGCAGCACGGCCAGCCACAGCCACACCGCACGGCGCAGCAGCGCAAAGTGCACAGGGGGAGAAGCGTGGAGGCGGGCAGTCATGGGGAAAACCCCGGGATTCTACGGCCCCGGACGAGAATCATTACCATGGCGCCATGACCCTCGTGCAAGCCCCCGCCGCCCCGGCCCCTGCGACCGCCAGCGCAGGCATCGTCTCCATCACCCCGTCCCGGCAGGTGCGCGGCGCCTGCCCGCACGACTGCCCCGACACCTGCGCCCTGCTCACCACCGTGGAGAACGGCGTGGCCGTGCGTGTGCAAGGCAACCCCGCGCACGCACAGACGGGCGGCGTGCTGTGCGCCAAGGTCTCCAAATACCCCGAGCGCACCTACCATGCGGAGCGCATCCTCACGCCCCTCAAGCGCAGCGGCCCCAAGGGCAGCGGCCAGTTCACGCCCGTGGGCTGGGACGAGGCGCTGCAGGATATCGCCGCACGCCTGGGCGCGATCGCTGCGCGCGACCCGCAGGCCATCCAGCCCTACAGCTACGCCGGCACCATGGGCCTGGTGCAGGGCGAGAGCATGGACCGGCGCTTCTTCCACCGCCTGGGCGCGTCGTTCCTGGACCGCACCATCTGCGCCACGGCGGGCGGCGAAGGCCTGGTGCACACGCTGGGCGGCAAGGTGGGCATGCGGGTGGAGTTCTTTGCCGAGGCGAAGCTCATCCTCATCTGGGGCAGCAACTCCATCGGCAGCAACCTGCACTTCTGGCGCATCGCACAGCAGGCCAAGCGCGATGGCGCCAAGCTGGTGTGCATCGACCCGCGCAAGAGCGAAACCGCCGAGAAATGCCACGAGCACATCCAGCTCCTGCCCGGCACCGATAGCGCGCTGGCACTGGCGCTGATGCACGAGCTCATCGTGCACGACTGGCTCGACCACGACTACATCGCCCGCCACACCGTGGGCTGGGAAAAACTGCGCGAGCGCGCCCTGCAATGGCCGCCCGAGCGCGCCGCGCAGGTGTGCGGCCTGCCGGTGGAGCAGATCCGCCAGCTCGCGCGCGATTACGGCACCACCCGGCCCGCCGCCATCCGCCTGAACTACGGCATGCAGCGCGTGCACGGCGGCGCCAACGCGGTGCGCGCCGTGGCCTGCCTGCCCGCGCTCACGGGCGCCTGGCGCCACCGCGCGGGCGGCGTGCTGCTGTCCAGCTCGGGCGCCTTCCCCGTGGACCGCGCCGCGCTGCAGCGCCCGGATTTGCTGGCCGGCCGCACTCCGCGCACCATCAACATGGTGACGATTGGCGACGATCTGCTGCGCGACTCCTCGCCCGCCTTCGGCCCCAAGATCGAAGCGCTGGTGGTCTACAACAGCAACCCCGTGGCCGTGGCGCCCGAATCGGGCAAGGTGGCGCAGGGTTTTGCGCGCGAAGACCTGTTCACCGTGGTGCTGGAGCATTTCCAGACCGACACGGCCGACTGCGCGGATTACATCCTGCCCGCCACCACGCAGCTCGAACACTGGGATGTGCACCTGGCCTACGGCCACACCGACGTGCTGCTGAACCAGCCGGCCATCACTCCGCAAGGCCAGGCCCGCAGCAACGCGCACATCTTCCGCGACCTGGCGGCGCACATGGGCTTCACCGAGCCGTGCTTTGCCGACAGCGACGAAGACCTGTGCCGCCAGGCCTACGGCGCCCAGGTGGACTTCAACGTGTTGCTGGAACAGGGCTTCGCCCCGCTGGGCGGGCCGGACGCGCCGTTCGCCGAAGGGGGCTTCCCCACGCCGTCGGGCAAGTGCGAATTCTTCAGCGGACGCCTGGCCGCGCAGGGCCTGGACGGACTGCCGGACCATGTGCCCAACCACGAAGCTGCGGGCACGTCAACACAGTACCCGCTGGCCATGATCTCGCCGCCCGCGCGCAATTTCCTCAACTCCACCTTCGTGAACGTGCCCAGCCTGCAGGGCATCGAGAAGCGCCCGCTGCTGGAAATCCACCCCGAAGACGCCGCCGCGCGCGGCATTCACGAGGGCAGCGTGGTGCGCGTGTTCAACGACCGGGGCAGCTACCGGTGCCACGCCACGGTGAGCGCGCGCGCCCGGCCCGGCGTGGTCAATGGCCTGGGTATCTGGTGGCGCAAGATGGGGCTGGACGGTACCAACGTGAACCAGCTCACCAGCCAGGCGCTGACCGACCTGGGGCGGGGGCCGACCTTCTACGACTGCCTGGTGGAAGTGGTGCGCGACACAGCGCCCCAGAATACTATCAATTAAATAGCTGTCAGCGCTTACCCAATAAGCGCCAGAGCCATTTTTTCCATATTTTTACAGGCGGTCGGCTCACCCACGCCAGTAGTTGTTGGCAGCCGAAACGGTCTGGAAGTTGATGGCAATCACCTGCGAGGCAGCCGTCAGGCCGTCGGCCGACTGGGCGTACTCGGGGCGCAGCTGCTTGAGCGTGTCCATGTCGGGCTGGGTGTACTTCACGCCACGGCGGCTGAGCGTGATGGCCAGTTCAAAGCCTTCTTGCGGCGTGGCGGTGATGAGCGAGGGCAGCCAGGTGTCGGCCATGTTGTTCTCCTTGGGAAGATCGTGGGGACAGAATGCCGACAGGAACCTGGAAACGATCCTGTTCTGATCGGCGCTTCACTGTAGCGCGCGCTACCAGCCACCTGCACCGCGCGGCCACAAACCCCCTTTGCAAAAGCGCTTATCGCACGAGCACACTCCTTCTTTGAGAGCTGCTTTCGCTGACTGGGCAAGCCTTAAAGCCTTATTTCGCTTGAATTTTTGCAGGACACCCACAGAGGAGCCAAGAGCCTCTCAGCGCGCGTCCCGCGTTCCTGCCACTGGGCGTTCCGGCGGCACCACGACGTTCTGGTCGATGGCGCCGCACAGGCTCAGGCCATCGCGCCCTTTCATCTCGATGCGGATGGTGTCCCCGGCCTGCATGAACGCGGTGGCGGGCTGGCCGTCCTGCAGGGTCTCCATGGCGCGCTTGTCGGCAATGCTGCTGTAGCCCCGGGGCCAATCATTGCGGCCCTTGGCGGCCTGCACGGCGGGATTGCTGACGGGGCCGCTGCAGACGATGCTGCCCGCGCGCAGCGGGCGCGTGGTGCAGGCCTGGGCGATGAGCTGGCCAAAGTGGAAGTCCATCTCCGGCCCGGCATCGCACAGGCCGACCTTGCGGCCGTTCCAGGTGGACTGCAGCGTGAGGTGCACCCGGCCCTGCTCCCAGGCGGGGCCCAGTTCATCGAGCGTGACGGCCACGGGGCCGAAGGCAGTGGCCGGGCGGCTGAGCAGCGGCGCCTGGCCACGCTCGCGCTCGATGGTTTCCAGCGCACGCAGCGACACGGTGTTGGCCAGCATCAGCAGACGGATGCCATCGAGCGCCTGCGCCGGCGTGCAGCCGCGCTCGACGTCGCCCGTGACCACGGCCAGGCCCGCACCAAAGTCGATGCCCATGGCGGCGCTGGGGACGACGATCTCGCCGCAGGGGCCCAGGCTGGCGTCACCGGCGGCTTGTTGCAGCAGCGGCTCGCGGCGCAGGCTGGCGGGCAGGTCCATGCCACGCGCCTGGTATTCCAGTACGGTGGCGTGCAGGTAGGCATGGCCCTGCAGGCACTGGTAGGCGCGCGGCAGGGGTGCCATGCATTGCTGGGCATCAAAAGGAAAGGCATGGCGCGCGCGGCCCGCGTTGAGGCTGTCGTACAGGTCCTGCAACTGCGGCGCGTAAAAGCCCCAATCGTCCAGCACCTGTTGCAGGCGGCTGGCGATGCCGGTGGCATAGTGGGCCATGCCCAGGTCGCGCGAGACCAGTGCGAGCTGGCCGTCGCGGGAGCCGTCCAGCAGGGTGGCAAGTTTCATGGCGTGGTGTTGGTGAAAGGGAGAAGCGGCGCCGCGCAAGCCAGGGCACCTGGCTACCGACGGCGCATTCTAGGCCAGCGCGAACCTCACAAACCCTGCAACAGCCGGGGCGCATCGCACCCCCTGCACAGACGACGCGTGGACGTCGGTTAACCTTTGGCCTGTTGTACCAACACCTTGCCCATGATTCCGCGCCGCGCCCTGCTGACCATCACCCTTCTGGTGCTCGCGCTGCACGCCCTGCTGCTGGGCGGCGCGCTGCCCCACTGGGGCAGCAGCCAGGCGGCCCCGGTGGTGCGCTTCACCACGCGCACGATTGCGGCGCCCGCACCCGCTGCAGTACCGGCCGCCGCCGAAACCGTCGCACAGGTGGCCAAGCCCCCCGTGCGTGCAGCGCGCAAGAAGCCCCGTCCGGCCGAGGCGGCGCAGCCGCAGCCCCGCACAACGGCCCCAACGGCCTCAACGGCACCGATCGAACCAGAAGAACCCACACAGGCCGAAACGCCGGAGGCCCCCATAGCCTCCGAGGACATCGCGGCCCCGACCGCTGTAGCCAGCGCGCCTGCAACCGCCCCCCCCCCGGCCGAGGCCGCGACCGCACCCGGCAGTGCCATTGCCATTGCGCCGCCGGGTACGGGCGATGCCCCCGGCAGTACCCAGCCCGCCCCGGTGCGCCTGCCCGCGCCAGCGCGCCTGGGATTCGATGTGGACGGCCAGGCCAAGGGCTTCCACTACAGCGCCCGGGCCGAACTGGTGTGGCAGCACGACGGACAGCAATACCAGGCACGCCAGGAAATCAGCGTGCTGTTCCTGGGTTCGCGCGCGCAGACCAGTGTGGGCGATCTCACACCGCTGGGCCTGCAGCCCCGGCGCTTTGGCGACCGCTCGCGCAGCGAAAAGGCCGCGCACTTCGACTTTGCCAAGGGTGTGGCGACGTTCAGCGCCAACACGCCCGCCGCAGCCATTGCCCCCGGCGCCCAGGACCGGCTCAGTGTGTTCCTGCAACTGGGTGCCATGCTTGCCGCCGCCCCCGAGCGCTACCCGGCGGGCACACAGATCAGCGTCCCCACCGTGAGCGCGCGCGCAGCCGATACTTGGGTGTTTACCGTGGGGCAGGCCGAGTCGCTCGATCTGCCCGTCGGCTCCGTGCGCGCCGTGCCGCTGCAGCGCCTGCCGCGACGCGACTACGACCAGAAAGCCCAACTCTGGCTGGCGCCCGAACTGGGCTACCTGCCGGTGCGCATCCGCATCACCCAGGCCAACGGTGACTTTGCCGAACTGAACCTGCGCGCGCAGGGTGCGCCATGATGCGCTGCCCACCTCCCACGCGGGGGGGCGCCCAGAAAAGGCGCCATCGCCCATGGTGCAAGCGCCCGATTTTCGTGGAATACTGGACCCGGTAGACGCACAGGCCTTGAACTTGCCGCCACTGCGGCCATCTGACAAGGACTCAGACCAGGGAGATCCATACCATGCACATGCTCTACGACTCGGAATCCTTTGTGGTGGTGCATATGCTGCCCGACGCCATCGCAGCCGATGCCCCCGCCCTGCAGGACGCTGCACCGCCGCCGCAACTGGCGCGCCACGGCTTTGAGATCGTGGACAAGCGTTCGGGCAAGGAGGTGTACCTCGACGGCTCCTGGGCCGAAATGTTCCAGCAGCAAATACTGGCCTGGCAACGTGACGCCCCCACCCAGGAGGAAGTGGAAGACACCCTCGACCGGTATACCGGTCTGGCACAAAACCCGGTCGTGGTGCATTGAGGGCTCGCTTTTTTTAGATAAAAACAGGCTCCAGCGCCCTATCTAAAAGCGCAATCAGCTACATATTCAATAGCAAGCTACGCCATGGCGCCCCGGCGTTGGCGCATTTCCTGCCCCATGGCCTGCAAGGCCTGGGGCTCCAGCAGGGCCCGGGCCGCCGGGTAGACCACCTCTTCCTCACTGCGGATATGGGCGTCGTAGCCCTGTGCAAACTGGGCCAGCACGGCTTCATCCTGCGCGTTCCAGCGCTCCAGTTCTCCTTGGGCCAGCGCCTGCAAAAGCACGCGCGCCGCCTGCCAGTGGGCTTCCATGCGGACATGGTCGCCCTGCAGTTGGCGCACGATCGCAGCGACCTCGGCGGTGCCGCGCTCCAGCAGGAGAGGGAAGACATGCCGTTCTTCGTCCTCATGGTGCAGCGGGGCCGCGATGTCGAAGTAGCGCAACACATCGCGCGCGGCCTGGCGGGCCGAGTCGTCGCACGCATGGGTGTGCAGGTAGCCGGTCAGGCGCTGCAGCAAGTCCAGCGAGCGCTGCACGCGCTCGTGGCAGGCTTCGAGCATTTCGAATGGCGTATCAAACCCCACGGCGGCTGCGCCGAAGCCGGGCAAAGGCACTGTGCGGGCCATGGCCGCCTCAGCCAAAGCGCACCGGCTCACCCTGCCGGTTGAACGGGATGAAGGCGCCGTGTGCACCCTGCTTGATGGCGTCCACCATGCGCTGCAGGGGCGCTTCAGCCTCCTCACTGGTCGGCAGCTTGTCCAGCGTGCCGGACAGGGCCGCAACGAACACCATGGCCCAGTCGTGTCCGAACTGGCCCGATTCCTCGGCCAGCGCCTGAAAGGAAGCGATCTCCTCGGGACGTTTGTCCACGCACATCAGCGGCACCAGCGCCCCTCCCTGTCCGGCCGCAAAGCGCTCGCGCTGGGCGGGGGTGGCGTCGTCAGGCAACTCCACACCGGCAAACACGAACAACAGCCGCTGGGGCTCCGGTTGTGCACGGGCCGCGTGCAGCAGGTCGTCAAAGCTTGCAATTTCCATGGTCACTCCAGATATTCAAAAATCAGGGGGCCGCGCCACCGGGCGACGGATCGCCCAGGATCTGCAGATAGTCGGCCGGGCCAGGCCGCACCCGTGCGCCTTTGCGCGAAAGCACGGTGCCCAGGCTGACAAAGCACAGGGCATGCTCGCCGTCCTGCAGACCGAAGAGTCGGCGCAATCCGGTGGATTTGAGCGCCTTGCCGCTCGTCAGCGCAGAACCAAAACCCAGCGCCGTGGCCATCAGCAGCATGTTCTGCACGGCGCATCCGGCGGAAATGAGGCGTTCGGACAGGTCCACCTCGGGGTCACCACGCAGGCTATCCACCACGGCCAGCAGCAGCACGGGCGACCGGAAGGCCTTTTCCCGCGCCTGTTCGATCTGTTCGGGCAGGGCCGCCGCATCGCGCTCACGCAAGGCATCGGCAAAGACATCGGCCAGCCGTGTGCGCTGCGCCTGCGGGACCAGCACAAAACGCCAGGGCAGCAACTGGCCGTGGTCGGGCGCATGCGCTGCCGCACCCACGATGCATTCGAGTTGCTGCGCGTCGGGCCCGGGGCTGCCCAGCCGCTTGGGCAGAATGGTCTGGCGCGCCTGCATGAGCGTGGCGGCCATGGCCGCAAAATCTGCCGGAAGGGGCGCTGCCTGCGCCAAGGCTTGGTGTTCCATGGTTTGTTTGGGTCTCAGCCTGGACGCCCGTCCACACGCAAGCGCCCATACCAGGTACCCAGCCGCACGCCCCAGACGCCCATGGTTCCCGTCCACAACAACGCGGCCGCCAGCAGCAAGACGCCCGAGAATGCGGTCGGAAAAGTCGCCACGATGCGCAGCACGGTGGCCGCCTGCAACACCCAGAACAAGGACCAGGCGATGCTGTCGGCCACCAGGGCACGCCCGCTATGGCCGCACGATACACGCGTAACCATGGCCAGCATCAACGACCCCAGGCACCCCATGGTCAGGGCATGCAACGCGCCCAGCGCGAGAAAAGGGGCGCCTTGCACCAGCCCCAGCAATTGGGCAGCGCCCGCCAGCACAAAGGACAGGCCCAGCCACAAAAATCCAATGTGCAACATGGCCAGCAGACGGTTCTTGAGGCTTTGCACCAGCCCCCACACCCCGGCCAGCCACAGCAGCACAGCGCCCATACCCAGTTCCAGCACGCCGCGCAGCAGCATCCACGCAGGTGCCACGGGACCGCGCAGCGGCCCCTCGAACTCCACCCAGACAGCGGCGGCTTCAAATGCCGCAGCTCCCAGCATGAGCCACAACAGCCAGAATGGCCGCCAGACCTGGATGAACGGCATGGCGCTGGAGGTGAAAAACGGAATCATGCGGTGCGCCACCGTGACATACACGACCAGCACAAAGCCCCACAGGCCGGTCAGCACGAACACCCGCGCAATGTCCTGTGCGCCCCCTACCAGGCTGGCACACACGCCCAGCAGGCTCAGACTGCCGACGATCAGGGCGGCGCCAATGGCCCGCGCATGCACCTGGTCTTCGGCGCTGCTGCGCAGCACCAGGCGCCAGAACAGCGCACCCATCCACGCCAGCCCCCCACAGGCCAGAGCCGCGCCCAGCAGACTCACCACGGGCCGCAGGTGCGCGCCAGCCAGCCACACCAGCCAGCCCGCAGCCTGCAGTGTCAATGGCGAGCGCAATGCGCGCGTCGGCCAGGGCTCCACCCGGAGCCACTTGGGCCCTGCGGTAAAAAGAAAGCCCGAGAAAAACAACGGAATGAAACCGAACACCATCACGGCGGCATGCACCACCGTTGGTGACAGCGCATAGAACGGCGCAGGCCACGAAAAAACCCGCGACACCTGCACCATCGCCCACCATGCACCCGAGGCCGCCAGCAGCACCATGGCCAGGAAGAATCCCAGCCGGTGCGGCGCCAGCATCAGGTAGCGCCAGCGCCAGCGAGGATCGATCTGCGCCAGCGTTTCGGCAGAAGGTTTGCCCGCAACGGGCCGTACCGGAATGACCGGCCGCTCACTCACCCACAGGTTCCCAGGTGACCGCACTGGGTGCAATAGTCGCAGCCGTCCTTGCGAATCATGGCATGGGCGCCACACTCCGAGCACTTTTTGCCCGCCATGACGGGGGGCATGGCAGCCATCGGTGCATTGTCCTGGGCTGGCTCCTGCACCACAGGGCTGTGCTGCCGCGCCCTGCGCGCCAGAATGTTCTGGATGGCGTAGGCGATGGCAGCCACTTCGGAGTCATGCCACTTGGGCACCTGCGTACCGTCGTCCTTCTGGTGGGTGCCCAGGCGCACCGGACCACGGTCCCAGGCCACTTTGCGCATATCGGACAGCGCGCGCTCCAGGAAGCCGCCGCGTGCGGCCAGCGACAGCAGGCGCATGCTGGATGTGACCCATTGCTGCGACTCCCCGCTCTGGCCCACAGGCATGAAGAATTCGATGGCGCGGTCCACCATGCCTGTGCCCTCGGCATTCGGCACCGGCAGGAACGAGACGATGAGGTACAGGCGCTTCTGGCCTTCCTGCGTCCAGTAGTCCACCTTTTCGGCCACGGCCGAGAGGGCGCCCTTGGGACGGCTCTCGATCACGGTACGCATCGGGTCCACGGGCGCGGATTCGGGTGCAGCAGGCGCCTGCTTGTCGGCCTCGGGCGCGGCGTGCACTTCGAGCACCGAACCCAGGATGGTGTTCGGGCGGTAGGTGGCCAGGCCCTTGAGGCGGGCGCGCCAGGCCTGCAGGTACAGGCCCTTGAAGTCGTCGTAGGGGTAGTCGGCCGGGATGTTCACGGTCTTGGAGATGGCGGTGTCCACGAAGGGCTGCACCGTCTCCATCATGGCGATGTGGTCCTGGGCCGACATCTCCAGCGCCGAGACGAAGTATTCGGGCAGATCCGACACATCGCCGCCCAGTTCGCGGTACAGGCGCCAGGAGTGGTCTTCCACGGCGTATTCGGCCATGCTGCCGTCGGCCTCGCGCTTCTTGCGCTTGTACATCCACGAGAACGGCGGCTCGATGCCGTTGGAGGCGTTGTCGGCAAAGGCCAGGCTCACGGTGCCGGTGGGCGCGATGGACAGCAGGTGGCTGTTGCGGATGCCGTGCTGGCGGATCTGCTTCTTCAGCGCGGCGGGCAGGCGGCTGGCGAAGGTGCCCTCGGCGAGGTAGCCGTCGGCCTCGAACTTGGGAAAGGCGCCCTTCTCGCGCGCCAGTTCCACCGAGGCGCCGTAGGCGCTGTCGCGCATGTGCTCGGCGATACGCGCGGCCATGGCGCGGCCCTCGGCGCTGTCGTAGCGCAGGCACAGCATGGCCAGGGTGTTGCCCATGCCGGTGAAGCCCACGCCGATGCGGCGCTTGGCCTTGGCCTCGGCGTCCTGCTGCGGCAGGGGCCAGAAGGTGACGTCGAGCACGTTGTCGAGGGCGCGCACCTGCAGCGCCACCGACTTGGCGAAAGACTCGAAATCGAAGGCCGGGACACCATCGAACCCAAAAGGGTGGCGCACAAAATGCGTCAGGATGATGGGGCCGAGGTCGCAGCAGCCATAGGACGGGAGAGGCTGCTCCCCGCAGGGGTTGGTGGCCGCAATACCCTCGCAGTAGCGCAGGTTGTTGTCCTGGTTGATATGGTCCAGGAACAGGATGCCAGGCTCGGCGAAATCGTAGGTCGATTTCATGATGGTGTCCCACAGCTCGCGCGCAGGCAGGCTCTGGTACACCCACAGGCCGTCGGCGCGCTGGTAGGCTCCCTGCTCCATCACGGTGGCGCCCGGCCGGGCCTTGTGCACCAATTCCCAGGGCTGGTCGTCCATCACGGCCTGGATGAAGGCGTCGCTCACGCCTACGGACACATTGAAGTTGTTCCAGCGCCCGGGCGTGCGCTTGGCCGTGATGAAATCATGCACATCGGGATGATCGATACGCAGCACGCCCATCTGCGCGCCACGGCGCGCGCCTGCGCTCTCAACGGTGGAGCAGGACTGGTCGAACACGTTGATGTAGCTGCACGGGCCTGAGGCCATCGAGTGCGTTCCCTTGACCTCGGCGCCGCGCGGACGGATGCGCGAGAAGTCATAGCCCACGCCGCCGCCGCGGCGCATGGTTTCCGCCGCTTCACGCAGGGCCTCGTAGATACCGGGGAAACCTTCATCGTCCACCCCCTGGATGCAATCCCCCACGGGTTGCACAAAGCAGTTGATGAGCGTGGCCTGGATGTCGGTGCCCGCGGCGCTCATGATGCGTCCGGCACCAATGGCTCCGGCATGCATGTTGGCCAGGAACAGGGCCTCGTACTTTTCGCGGTCGGCCTCGGCCTCCACCGATGCCAGGGCGCGCGCCACGCGGCGAAACAGGTCTTCGGCACTGGTTTCACCGGCCTTGAGGTATTTTTCCTTCAGCACATCCAGGCTGATGGGTTGGGTTGCCGTCACATCGTGTGCACGGCCCAGGTTTTCTCGTTTCATGGTGCCAATCCCGTAGATATTGCTGGAGACAAGACCTCGCTGCAGCCACGCGGCCCGGAGGTGCGGCAGGCCCGATCCGGGTTGGCCGGGCGCCAGTCAGCCGGCAGTGTAGCGTCTTGATCCGGGCGCGCCGTCAGGGGTTTTCCTGCCGACCGCAGCCATCTGGCGCCCAGCCTTGCTTCGCGCCAAATGTAAATTATTGTTACAGATCCGATGTCCCGCCCCGACGCCCGGGTTATTCGTCGGCCAACACCTGACCGTCGTGTTCGACGTAGGGGTGGTAGGGGCCCGTTCCACAGGTGGTGGCCACCGAGGCGGCAACAAAGCCACCGGTCTGCACGTCAAAGACATGCACCTCCCCGTCCTCGATGACATAGTGCCAGCCGTGCAGTGTGATGCTGCCATCCTGGATACGCCTGCGCACCATGGGGTAGTCCATCAGGCGTTCGAGCTGCAATACCACGGCCCGCTGCTCGGTACGGCGCAAAGCTTCCGGACTGGGCACCACGGGCAGCGCCGCCTTGCGCCCCAGATCCAGCCAGCGGCGCAGGTTGTGCGCCTCGGCGGGCACTTCTCCGTAGAGGGCCTTGATGGCACCGCAGTGGCTGTGACCGCACACGACAATGCGGCTGACCTGCAAGCTCAAAACCGCAAACTCAATGGCTGCAGCAGTCCCATGCAAGCCGTAGGAGCCGTCGTAGGGCGGCACAAAGGCCCCCACATTGCGCACAAGGAACAGTTCGCCAGGACCCGCACCCGTCAGCAGATGGGGCACCAGACGGGAATCCGAGCAACCGATGAACAGCGTCGTAGGACGCTGCCCCTCGGTGACGAGGGTCTGGAATTGTTGCCGGTACTGCGGGAAAGCGTCCTGGTTGAAACTGCGCAGGCGCTCCAGTAGGTCGTCATCAGGCATGGACGGCTTTCTGCCCGCCGGCATGGCCGGGCGGGCGTTCTACTTATTGAACCAGTGGCGTTTCTGCACCGTCGATATCCACGCCCTCCAGCATGGCCGCCCCTGCCAGCAATTGCAGGTACTGGCGCAAGGCATTCATCCACGTCTGCTGGCGCAGGGACAGCGCCACAGCGCCGCGAACCTGCTCGAACGAGGGCTGCTCGCCAGCCTCGCGTGCCACCACTTCCACCACATGCAGACCAAAACGGCTGTGCACCAGGCGCGAAAGCACGCCGATCTCGGCACTGCCAAAGACGTCCCGTGCAAACTCGGGCGCACAGTCCGCACGCGTCAGCCAGCCCAATTCGCCGCCCTGCGCTCCGCTGGGGCAGTTGGACCACTTCTGTGCGGCCGCCCGAAAGGTGGCACCGCCGTCGTCGGCGCAGCGCAGTTCCAGCAGCAACGCCTCGGCGCGCAAGCGCAGTTGCTTGACATCCACACCCGGCGTGACGGCAAACAGCACATGGCGCATCTGCACGCGCTCGCCCTGCACATGGGCAGCGGGGTGGGCTTCGTGGTAGCGACGGCAAGCCTCTTCGGAGGGATCGGGCACCTGGAGCTCCCGCTCCAGCAACTGCTCGATGGCCGCCGTTGCGGCCTCGCTGGTGACGCCATCGGTGGAGGACCCATCCTGCGCAGACAGCAAACCGGCCTGCTGCGCCGCTTGGCGCAACAGTTCCGTGCAGGCGCGCTGGCGCAGCGTTTCCGGATCCAGCTGCTGGCCCGGCTCATGCAATGCCACACCGTTGACCCGCGCAACCGGCGCATTGACGGCAGGCTCCACACGGGCAGCCACCGCAGGCGCGGCCAGGGGCTCCGTCACTGCCAGGCTGTTGACCAGCGCATCGTAGGCGGCCTGCTGCTCGGGCGTCAGCGGGTTCACTTTTTCGGGGGTGGTTGCACAGCCGCAGCCACCCGATCCACATCCACTCATGGGTTTCTCCTCAAGCGTCGCTCAAGACCGGTTACTTGGCCGCAGGCTGGTTGTGCCCTGCAGGGAGGTTCAAACGGCGGGCCCGCACGAGCTGGTAGGGACGCAGCACATAGGCCAGCGTGCCGAATCCGCTCCATACATGCACCAGACGGGTGAACGGAAAGATCAGGAACACGGTCATGCCCAGAAACATGTGGGCCTTGAAGACCCAGCCCGCCCCGGCCAGCAACTCCACCCCGCCGGTGCGGAAGGTGACGATGCGCTGGCCCCATTCGGCCAGGCGCATCATCATGGAACCATCCATGTGCTGGGCCGACAGAGGAATGGTGGCCAGGCCCAGGGCCAGTTGAATCCACAGCAGCCACAGCAGCACAATGTCGCTGGTTTTGGATGTAGCGCGGATGCGCGGATCCGTCAGGCGCCGATGCAGCAGCAGCGACAGGCCGATGATGCCCAGTACACCGGCAATACCGCCGCTGACCATGGCCATCAGTTGCTTGGCACCCGCACCGATGAAGTGTTCATAGATGAAGTGCGGCGTGAGCATGCCGACGAAATGTCCAAAGAACAGGAACAGCACGCCGACATGGAACAGGTTGCTGCCCCAGCGCAGGCTTCCGGTGCGCAGCAGCTGCGAGGAATCGCTTTTCCAGGTGTATTGGTCGCGATCAAAACGGATCAGGCTGCCGATGAAGAAAACAGCCAGGCAAATATAGGGATAGATGCCAAACAGCAGAGTATCAAGCCAGGCGGTCATAGGGACGCTCCTTCTGGTGCACGGGGATTACGGACAAAATGCAGGGGTTGCGGCTGACCAGGCTTGGCTTGGCCACGGGTGCTGCAACCATCAAAAGCGACGGGCTCATCCCAGGAATCATCGATCTCCGGCTCTTCCGGCACGGGCACAGCCTGCGCCTGTTGCCCGGCGATCTCGAGGATGGCGCCAATCACGCTGGCGTACGGACTGCCACGCGCCACCAGGGCGCTGAAAAGCGACGTCAGGATATGGGCCATTTCGCCCAGAAAGCCGCACGCCACCTCGGGCGGTTGCGTGGATGCGAACTCCAGCACCACGGGCAGATGGTCGGGCAATTCAGGGGCGCTGAACTGCAGCCCCGCGCGCTCATAGGTTTGCAGCAAATCGATCAGCGCCGGGCCACGGTCGCGCGAATCGCCGTGCACATGCTCAAACAGGTGCAGCGACGACGAACGGCCACGGTCGAACGTCTCGACATAGCGCGACTCGGCCTCCATCGGATCGGACGCCGCCAGTTGGCGGCACAGCGCCACCAGTTCGGCCAGGCGATCGGCCTTGAGTGCCTGTTCCACCTGCAAGGCATCGGCCAGTTGCTGCATTTCCGAACGCAACTGCGCATCAGGGTAGCTCAGCAAATGTGCCAGTGCCCGCAGCGTCAGACGCAGGGACTCCGGTTTTTTCTTGAACATGGCGGTTCCTTAGACGGTAGCCTTGATCGGAATGGTGCGCGGCTTCTTGCCACCGAACAGGCTGACCTCGCTGGCACCGTCCGAGCAGCCATTGCCAAACGAAAATCCGCAGCCACCCCGGATATCGAACGCGTTTTCCGCATATTCACGGTGGGTCGATGGAATGACGAAACGGTCTTCGTAGTTCGCAATGGCCATGATCTGGTACATGTCCTCGGCTTCATTCAACGTCAGCCCGACCTGCTTGAGCACCGACAGGTTCTGGCGCTGCTCGACATGCTTTTCACGCTGGTAGGTACGCATGGCCAGCATGCGCTCGAGTGCGCGCACTACGGGAGCAGTGTCGCCCGCCGTCAACAGGTTGGCCAGGTATTGCACCGGGATACGCAGCTGCGACACATCGGGGATTTCGCCATTGGCGCTGACCTGACCGGCATTGGCCGCCGCCGTGATGGGCGAGAGCGGGGGCACATACCAGACCATGGGCAGGGTGCGGTACTCGGGGTGCAGCGGCAGCGCCACCTTCCACTCGACAGCCATCTTGTAGACCGGGCTGTTGCGCGCGGCGTCCATCCAGTTGTCGGGAATGCCGTCGATACGGGCCTGCCGGATGACCTCGGGATCGTTCGGGTCGAGGAAGATGTCGAGCTGCGCCTGGTACAAGTCGCGGTCACGCTCCACGCTGGCCGCTTCCTGGATGCGGTCTGCGTCATACAGCAGCACGCCCAGGTAACGGATGCGGCCCACGCAGGTTTCCGAGCACACCGTAGGCTGGCCGGCTTCGATGCGCGGATAGCAGAAGATGCACTTCTCGGCCTTGCCGGTCTGCCAGTTGTAGTAGATCTTCTTGTAGGGGCAGCCCGAGATGCACATGCGCCAGCCGCGGCACTTGTCCTGGTCGATCAGCACGATGCCGTCTTCCTCTCGCTTGTAGATCGAACCGGATGGGCACGATGCCACACAAGCGGGGTTCAGGCAGTGCTCGCACAGGCGCGGCAGGTACATCATGAAGGTGTTCTCGAACTGGCCGTAGATGTCCTTCTGGACATCATCGAAGTTCTTGTCCTTGCTGCGCCTGCTGAACTCGCCGCCCAGGATTTCTTCCCAGTTCGGACCCCATTCGATCTTCTCCATGCGCTGGCCGGTGATCAGGCTGCGCGGGCGGGCCGTGGGCGGCGCCTTCATTTCGGGCGCCGACTGCAGGTGGTCATAGTCGAACGTGAAGGGCTCGTAGTAGTCATCGATCTGCGGCAGGTTGGGGTTGGCAAAGATGCGCATGAGCATCTTCCACTTGCCGCCCTGGCGCGGCACGATGCTGCCGTCGGCATTACGGCTCCAGCCACCATTCCATTTATCCTGGTTTTCCCACTCCTTGGGGTAGCCAATGCCGGGCTTGGTCTCGACGTTGTTGAACCAGGCGTACTCCACGCCGGGACGGCTGGTCCAGACGTTCTTGCAGGTAACCGAGCAGGTATGGCAGCCAATGCACTTGTCCAGGTTCAGCACCATGCCGATCTGTGCGCGAATTTTCATCGTGTTCTCCTTCTTGCAGGCTGCTTAAGCGTGGGACGTTGCGGCTTCGGCCGGTTCGTCCAGCCAGTCCACGCGATTCATCTTGCGCACCACCACGAACTCGTCACGGTTGGTGCCAATGGTGCCGTAGTAATTGAAGCCATAGCTGTACTGCGCATAGCCGCCAATCATGTGCGTGGGCTTGAGCACGATCCGGGTCACCGAGTTGTGGATGCCGCCCCGGGTCCCTGTGATCTCCGAACCGGGCGTGTTGATGATCTTTTCCTGCGCGTGGTACATCAGCACCATGCCGTTGTTCACGCGCTGGCTGACCACCACACGCGCCGCGATGGCGCCGTTGGCGTTGAACAACTCGACCCAGTCGTTGTCGACGATGCCTGCACTGCGGGCGTCGTCCTCGCTCAGCCAGACCACCGGACCGCCCCGGTTCAGCGTGAGCATGTGCAGGTTGTCGCTGTAGGTCGAGTGGATACCCCACTTCTGGTGCGGCGTGATGAAGTTCAGGGCAATTTCGGTATTGCCATTGGACATCTTGCCTTGCACTTCATGCAGCGTCTTGAGGTTCACCGGAGGCCGGTAGCTGCAGAAACCTTCGCCAAAGTCACGCATCCAGGGGTGGTCCTGGTAGAACTGCTGACGGCCCGTCAGGGTGCGCCATGGAATCAGCTCGTGCACGTTGGTATAGCCGGCGTTGTAGCTGACCTTCTCGCTCTCCAGACCCGACCAGGTGGGCGAGCTGATGATTTTGCGCGGCTGCGCCTGGATGTCGCGGAAGCGGATTTTCTCGTCCTCGCGGTGCAGCGCCAGGTGGACATGGTCGCGCCCCGTCTGCTTGCCCAGAGCGTCCCAGGCCTTGCAGGCCACATGGCCGTTGGTTTCGGGCGCCAGCATCATCACCACTTCGGTCGCATCAATGTCGGTCACGATACGCGGCATGCCCAGCGTGACGCCTTCATCGCGCACCCGGCCATTGAGATCGCCCAGTTGCCCCACTTCGGTCTGCGTGTTCCAGGAAATCCCCTTGCCGCCGTTGCCAACCTTGTCCATCAGCGGGCCCAGGGCCGTAAAGCGCTTGAACAGGTTCGGATAGTCGCGCTCGACTACCGTGATCTGCGGCGCCGTCTTGCCCGGAATGAAGGCCACTTCGCCCTTTTTCCAGTCGCGCACACCATAGGGCTGCGCCATTTCGGCAGGCGTGTCGTGCATGATGGGCGTGAGCACCACGTCCTTCTCGACGCCCAGATGGCCCACGCTGACCTCACTCACAGCCTTGGCAAAACCCTTGTAGATCTCCCAGTCGCTGCGGGCCTGCCAGGCGGGCTCGACCGCCGTGGAAAGCGGGTGGATGAAGGGGTGCATGTCGCTGGTATTGAGATCGTTCTTCTCATACCAGGTCGCCGTGGGCAGCACGATGTCTGAGTAAAGGCAGGTCGTGCTCATGCGGAAGTCCAGCGTGACCAGCAGATCCAGCTTGCCTTCCGGCGCCTGCGCATGCCAGCGCACTTCCTCGGGCTTGGCATCGGCCGAACCCAGGTCCTTGCCTTGCACGCCGTTGGTGGTGCCCAGCAGGTGCTTGAGGAAGTATTCGTGGCCCTTGCCCGACGAACCCAGAATGTTCGAGCGCCAGACAAACATGTTGCGCGGCCAGTTGGCGGGATTGTCCGGGTCCTCGCAGCTCATTTTGAGCGTGCCGTCCTGGAGGGACTTGGACACGTAGTCCTTGGCGTCCATGCCGCGCGCCTGCGCATCCTTGAAGACCTGCAATGAACTGGTTTGCAGCGCCGGTGCCGATGGCAGCCATCCCATGCGCTCGGCGCGCACGTTGTAGTCGATCATGGACCCGCTGTAGGCAGTCTTGTCCGCCAGGGGCGAAAGAACCTCTTCCATGCCCAGCTTTTCGTAGCGCCACTGGTCTGTGTGCGCATAGAAGAAGCTCGTGCTGTTCATCTGGCGCGAAGGGCGAATCCAGTCCAGTGCAAAGGCCAGCGCCGTCCAGCCCGTTTGCGGACGCAGTTTCTCCTGGCCCACATAATGCGCCCAGCCGCCGCCACTTTGACCGATACAGCCGCACATCATCAGCATGTTGATGATGCCGCGGTAGTTCATGTCGCAGTGGTACCAGTGGTTCATGGCCGCACCGATGATGACCATGCTCTTGCCGTGGGTCTTGTCGGCGTTGTCGGCAAACTGGCGCGCGATGGTGATGACCTGGTCACGCGGCACACCAGTGATTTTTTCCTGCCAGGCAGGCGTGTAAGGCGCATCTGCATCGTAGCCGCCATCCAGGGCTTCACCCTGCAGGCCGCGGTTCACGCCGTAGTTGGCCACCTGCAAGTCGAACACGGTGGCGACCATGACCTCACCCGAAATGCCGTCTCCGTCGAGCGCCAGACGCGAGACCGGCACGCGGCGCAGCATGATGTCCCCGCCGAGCTGTTCGTTGGCGGTGAAATTGGGCGTGGCCATACCACCAAAATACGGGAACGCCACATCGGCGATGTCGTGTTCCTGCGCGCCGTCTTCGATGACCGACAACTTGAGCGGTGTCTCGTTGGCAGTGCGGGCGTCCTTGCTCTCCAGGTTCCACTGGCCCAGGTCGGGACGGTCGCTGTCACCCCAGCGGAAGCCGATCGATCCAGTGGGCAAGGCCACCTTGCCGTCCAGCCCATAGGCCACCGTCTTCCAGTCGGGATTGTTGGTCTGGCCCAGTTGGTCCGGGAAATCGCTGGCGCGCACATAGCGACCAGGCACCATGACCTTGCGGCCGTCGGGCAGGGTTTTTTCGTTCAGCACCACCAGCAGGGGCAGGTCGGTGTACCGACGGGCATAGTCGTCGAAGTACGCCGAGCGCTTGTTGAAGTAGAACTCCTTGAGGATCACGTGGCCCATGGCCATGGCCACGGCCGCGTCCGTGCCCTGTTTGGGATGCATCCACAGGTCAGCCAGCTTGGCCACTTCGGAGTAATCGGGTGTCACCGCCACCGTCTTGGCGCCCTTGTAGCGCACCTCGGTAAAGAAGTGGGCATCGGGTGTACGCGTCTGCGGCACGTTCGAGCCCCAGGCCATGATGAAGGTGGAGTTGTACCAGTCAGCCGATTCTGGTACGTCGGTCTGCTCGCCCCACACCTGCGGACTCGACGGCGGCAGGTCGCAATACCAGTCGTAGAAGCTCATGCACACGCCGCCGATCAGGCTCAGATAGCGGCTGCCTGCGGCGTAGCTGATCATGGACATGGCAGGAATCGGCGAGAAGCCGATGATGCGGTCCGGGCCATGCTTCTTGATGGTGTAGACGTTGGCCGCCGCAATCATCTGGTTGACCTCGTCCCAGGTGCTGCGCACGAAGCCGCCCAAGCCCCGCTGCTTCTGCCATTCACGACGCGCTGCCTCGTTTTCAACGATGCTGGTCCAAGCCTCCACCGGGCCCTTGGCCACCGCCAGTGCAGCACGCCAGTGTTTCAGCAACCGGCCCCGCACCATGGGGTACTTGACGCGGTTAGCGCTGTACAGGTACCAGCTGTAGCTGGCACCACGGGCACAACCCCGCGGCTCGTGGTTGGGCAGGTCGGGGCGCGTGCGGGGATAGTCGGTCTGCTGTGTTTCCCAGGTGACGATGCCGCCCTTGACATAGATCTTCCAGGAACAGGAGCCCGTGCAGTTCACGCCGTGCGTGGAGCGCACGATCTTGTCGTGCGCCCAGCGGTCACGGTAAGCATCTTCCCAGGTACGGTCTTCACCGTTGGCCTGGCCATGGCCGTCGGCAAACGACTCCTTGGGCTGTGAAAAATACGTCAGGCGGTCAAGAAAATGACTCATCGGGGGCTCCTGTATCTCAAGTCTCGTTATCAAAAATCAGCAAGGCATCTCGGCATGCTTGCGTGCGTAATACCACCAAGTCACGATGATGCACACTGCATAAAAAACGGCAAAGGTCCATAGTGCCAGTTCTGGCCCGCCCGTCAAGGCAATGGAACTGCCATAGCTCTTGGGAATAAAGAAACCGCCATACGCCGCAAAGGCGGCCGTAAAGCCCAGTGTGGCAGCGCCCAGGGTATTGCCTTCCTTGGTGGCATTGGCTACCGCCTGCGCATCATTGGTGTTCACGCCACGCATGGCTTCCGTCAGGAAGATCACGGGGATCATGCGGAATGTCGAGCCGTTGCCGATGCCGGTGGTCAGGAACAGGAACAGGAAGCAGACAAAGAAGCCGCCAAAATTCCCGCCCACGCCGCCCTGGGGCAGGAAGACGATCACACCGACCACGGCCAGCGCCATCACAACGAAATTCCACAGGGTCACGGTGGCCCCGCCAAACTTGTCGGCCAGCCAGCCGCCGAAGGGACGCACGACAGCCCCCACCAAAGGTCCCAGCCAGGCATAGGCCAGGGGATTGATGCCCGGGAACTGGCTCTTGATCAGCAGAGGAAAACCGGCTGCATAGCCAATGAACGAACCGAAGGTGCCCAGGTACAGAAGACACATCAGCCAGTTGTGCTTGCGGCGGAAAATGGCGGCCTGGGTCGCAAAAGAGGCCTTGGCATCGGCGATGTCATTCATGCCGAACCAGGCGGCCAGGGACGCCAGTGCAATCCATGGCACCCAGATGAAGGCCGCATTCTGGGTCCACACCTGGATGGTGTTGCCGTTCTTCACAATGGTCTGAGCTTCGCCGCCAAAGATACCGAAGATACCGGCAGTGACCACCAGCGGGCTCAGGAACTGCACCACCGACACACCCAGGTTACCCAGGCCGGCATTCACGCCCAGCGCCGAACCCTTGCGCTCCTTGGGGAAGAAGAAGCTGATGTTGGCCATGCTGGAACTGAAATTGCCCCCGCCCAGACCGCACAGCAGCGCCAGGACCAGCATGGTGGGATAGCTGGTGGTGTTGTCCTGCACCGCGTACCCGATTCCGATGGCGGGGATCAGCAGCGTGGCGGTCGAGATCGCCGTCCACCGGCGCCCACCGAACACAGGCACCATGAAGGAGTAGAAAATGCGCAAGGTGGCGCCGCTGAGCGCAGGCGCCGCAGCCAGCCAGAACAGCTGATTCGTCGAGTACTTGAAACCCAGGCCGGGCAGACTCACGGCCACCACGCTCCAGACCTGCCAGATGGCGAAGGCCAGGAACAGCGCGGGCACCGAGATCCACAGATTGAGCTTGGCGACCGCCTCGCCCTCGCGTTCCCAGAAGCTCTTGTCTTCCGGGGTCCATAAATGCAGCGTGCCTCCGGGGCGCGCCTTGGTGGGATGGGAAGCAGACATGAAGTTGTCCTTTGGTTGAAGATCAGGGCGCCGTGCGCGCCTGGGACGATGGGGCATTGCCCAGCAGGTTGGTGCGGCGCACCTCGGTGAAATACATCCAGATCAGCGACACCCAGACCACGCCATACATCAGCATGAAGGCGCTCGAACGCACGCCGGTGAGGTCCATCAAGGCGCCAAAGGCGATGGGGAGCACGAAGCCGCCCAAGCCGCCGGCCAGACCCACGATGCCGCTGATGGCCCCGATGTTGGCCGGATAGTCATCGCTGATGTACTTGAACACGCTGGCCTTGCCGAAAGCCCAGGCGATGCCCAGCACAAACATCAGCGCCGTGAACGCATACACATTCAGACCGAGGTGGAAAGTCTTGGCGCCGTTGACCGTGAGAATGGTGAAGTCGGTTTGCGGATAGCTCAGCAGGAACAGGCAGATCCAACTCACCCACATCACCCACCAGGTCACGCTGTGGGCGCCATATTTGTCGGACAGAATACCGCCAATGGCGCGCAGCACGCCCCCAGGCAGTGAGAAGCAGGCCGCCAGCAGCGCTGCAACGCGGATGTCCAGGCCGTATTCACCCACGTAGTACTGCACCATCCACAGCGACAGGGCCACATAGCCGCCGAACACAATGCTGTAGTACTGGCAGTACTTGAGCACCTTGGGGTCCTTGAGGGACTTGAGCTGGTCGGTGAACTTGACACTGCTGGGCACCAGATGGGCTGGGTCGCTGTAGCTGAACATCCAGAACAACACCAGCGTCCCCAGCATGATGGCGGCGTAGACCTGCGGCACCATGGTCCAGCCAAAGGCCACCAGCAGCACCGGGGCCACGAATTTGTTTACTGCGGCCCCCGAGTTGCCCGCGCCGTACACGCCCATGGCCGTGCCCTGACGGTTCTTGGGAAACCAGCGCGCCACATAGGGCGTGCCCACTGAAAACGATCCCCCGGCCAGACCGACGAACAGGCCGATGGCGAGGAAATGCCAGTACTGGGTGGCATAGCTCATGAGCCAGATGGCCGGCACGGTGGTGGCCATCACGGCCGCCATGACCACACGGCCGCCAAAGCGGTCCGTCCAGATGCCGAGCGGCACCCGCGACAGCGAGCCGGTGAGCACCGGCATGGACATCAGCAAGCCAAACTGGGTGGCGTTGAGGTCCAGCATCTTCTTGATCGGGATGCCGATCACGCCAAACATCATCCAGACCATGAAGCAGACCGTGAAGGACAAGGTGCTGACGATCAGCACGGACCAGGCCTGGCGGGTTCTTTGCGGACTGTCGCCCGCGGGAAGTGGGGTGTTTGCCATTTGCACGATACCTCTCAGATGTGAGTGCATGTATCGTCGTGCAAAGCACCGGGTCTGCCTATCCTTCGCCTGGGAGTGTCCGGCAAGGCAAAAGAACTAGAGCCCTCCCCAGGGCCATCATCCGAAAGAACTATGTCCTTTGCGGTCGGCTATTCGATGCGTCCCCGGTCCGACGCATAGACCGCCGCCTGGACACGCGACGACAAGCCCAGTTTGCGCAGAATGTGCTGCACATGGATCTTGACCGTGGTTTCGGCAATGTCCAGCGTGCGGGCAATCTCCTTGTTGCTGGCACCGCGGGCAATTTCGCGCAGCACCTCTTCCTCGCGCGGGGACAGCGGCGCGGCCCCATCGGGCACCGCAGGCGCTGCCGCGGGCGGCTCGGCAGGGGGCGGGGGCGGCGGCGCCAGCACAGGCGCACCCTGGGATTGGAAGGCGGCCACCAGCTTACCCATCAATTCCGGGCTGACCACGGGTTCTCCACGGGCCGCACGCTCGATGGCCTGTGCCAGCAGATCACCGTCGATGGTCTTGAGCAGGTAGCCCTGCGCGCCATTGCGCAGCGCCATGGCGAGGTCCTGCTCGTCCTCGCTCACGGTCAGCATCAGCACGCGCGTTCGGGGCGCAAGCTTGCGCAGATCCTGCACGGCATCGATACCGGCCACCCCCGGAAGGTGGTTGTCCAGCAGGATGATGTCGGGCTGCAGCGCTGGCGCCAGCCGCAAGGCTTGCGCCGCATCGCCCGCCTCGCCCACCACCTGCAGGCCGGGGTGCTGCTCCAGCAGCGCGATCAGTCCGCGGCGAAACAGGGTGTGGTCGTCCACCACCAGTATGGAGATATTCGGCATGTCAGTTCGGGGACTCCGTCGTGGTCAAGGCGGCGGCAGGAGCAGCCATGGGGCGGGCAATGCCCGGCATTTCGGGCAAGTCAATGGCCACAGTGGTCCCGCCCCCAGGGGTGGACTGCACCTGGACATGGGCGCCAATGCCCTGCGCCCGCTCACGCATGATGCCCAGGCCGACATGCAGCGAGTCGGGCGAATGCTCTCCTGGGACAAATCCACACCCGTTGTCCTGCACTTCGAAACGCCAGCGAGGGTGCCTGATGACACGCAGTTCGACCCGGCTGGCGCCGGAATGCTTGCGCACATTGGACAACGCCTCCTGCACCATGTGCAGCACCTGGATCTGCACGTCCGGCGCCAGCGGCAAGCCATGGCCCGACATGCTCAGCGCCGTGGAGACACCCGTCTGGTGCTCGAACTTGGACAGCGTCGAGCGCAGTGCCATTTCGATGTCCTCCTCGCTTGTGCGCGTGCGAAAGTGCACCAGCAGTTCACGCACATCGGAATAGCACTCCCGCACACCCACGTCCAGTTCGGCCATGCTGCGGTCGCGTGCCTGGATGTTGCCCTTGGCCACCGCGTCGCGCAGCAACTGCGTCTGAATCTTGAGAAAAGCCAGCGACTGGGCAATCGAGTCGTGCAATTCACGCGCCAGCAGGCTGCGCTCCTCAGCCACGGCCGCTTCGCGCTCCAGCGCCGCTGCACGCAGGCCTTCCATCGAGCTGGCGAGGTGGCGCACCATGGCTTCCACCAGTTCACGCATCTCGGCTGTCAATTCCACCTCGGAGCGGAAGAACAGGTTGATTTCTCCCAACAGACGCTGCTGCAGCACCACCGGAACGGCCACCATGGTCTGGTAGCCCGCTTCGTGGCAATGCGGCAGCACCATGGACTGGTCCACCGTGATCGGAATCACCCGGGTGAGTGCCCGCTCGGCCGTCGGCCCGCACAGGCAGCTACCGGCGTGCAGGCAGTGCTCCTGTTCCACCATGGCTTCGGGCATGCCGTCGGCGGCCAGAATCACATACCGCTCGTTGCCCTCGTCCGACCAGCGCATCACCGCCGCATCGGCCCCCGCCACCCGGCGTACCTGCTGCACAAAACCGTTGGACAGTACCGCCAGGGTGCCCGCCTCGGACGCCTGGGCACTCACTTCGTACAGCGCAGCCAGGCGCTGGTTCTTGATCTCGACACTGGCCGTCTTCTCGCGCACCTTGCTCTCCAGGTCGTCATGGGACGTCTGCAAGGCATGGGCCATCAGGTTGAACCCGGCGGCCAGCTGGCCGAATTCGTCTTCGGTATCCACCGGCAGGCGGGTGCCCAGCTCACCCTGGCGCACCCGGCCCAGCGCCTGCTGCAGACGCGCCACCGGCATGAGCACCACCAGAAAGCTGACCGCCATGAAGGCGACAGCGGCAAAAATGGCCAGCCCCATCATGAAAAGCTGGAATACGTGCAGCGCCGCCGTCCAGCGGGCAATCTGCACCTCGATCGCCTCGACAAACCGGTCCATGCGCGCCACGATCTCATCGGCATGGGCCACAGCCGCGGGCGCAGACGGGCGCTGCGCACCGACCCATTGCGCGCGCGTGAGCTGCCAGTCGTCGCGAATCTCGGCAAAATGCGCCCGCGCATCGTCGCTCCAGGGCACGAACAGCGGACGCGACGAATCACCGGTGCGCAGCAGTTCCAGGCTGGCGTCAAAGCGCTGTGCCAGCACCCGCAGCTCTGCGGGCGCGTCGGTCTGGATCGCCAGCGCCATGCGCACGGTCAGCATGCGCAGGCGCCCTGCCTCGTTCACCGCGGCGGCGCCGCCTTCGAGCTTCCAGGTGATCCACAGCGTCAAGCCGATCGATGTCAGCGCCAGCAGCAGAAAACCGCACCCAGTGGCCAGCAGCTTGGTGGTGAGGGTCGTTTTCGCGCGCATGGGCGCAGTGTAAGAGATAGGGTTATGCGCTGCTGGGGTGCGGTGCGCGTAGCATGCGCAGCCATGTTGTCTCTCACCCCCTTGCGGCGCTGGCGCCGCCGCACAGCCCTGCTGGCCCTGCTGATGGCGGCTTCCGGCTGCGCCCTGCGCACGGCTGCACCGCCCACGCTCCCCTGGCCCGACGTTCTGCAGACCCTGCTGCCCACCGATGTGCTGCTGCTGGGCGAAAAACACGATGCGCCGCAGCACCAGCAGCTGGAACAGCAGGCTGTGGCCTGGCTGGCCGAACGCGGGCTGCTGGCCGCCCTGGTCATCGAGATGGCCGAACAGGGCCACAACACCCGCGCGCTGGAACCCAGCGCCAACGAAACGCAGGTGCAGGCGGCCCTGGACTGGAACACCGATGCCTGGCCCTGGTCTGCGTATGGTCCCGTGGTCATGGCCGCGGTGCGCGCCGGTGTGCCCGTGCTGGGCGGCAACCTGCCCCGCAGCGCACTGCGCGCCACGATGGAGCAGACCTCGCTCGACGCCTTGCTGACACCGGCCCAGCGGGCGCGCCAGGAACAGGCCGTGCGCGACGGCCACTGCGGCCTGCTGCCCGAGGCGCGCATTCCCGGCATGGTGCGGGTGCAGGTGGCCCGCGATGTGCACATGGCCCGCACCATGGCGTCGGCCCTGCGAAGCCAGCAGGTGGTGCTGCTGGTGGCGGGCGCATGGCATGTCCAGCGCGGCCTGGGCGTGCCCCTGCATTTGCCTGAAAACATCAGGCAAAAAGTGGTCATAGCGCATGCTGGGCAAGCGCCAACAGCTATCAAAATCGAAGCAAATCTGGTCCAGCAGACGCCCGGCCTGCCGCCCGATGACGCCTGCGCCTCCCTGCGCCAGCGCTGGCCGGCGGCGCCCGCCCGCTGACACCCGCACGGGTGCTGCCACAATGGCGCTGCTATGAAACTCCCCGCCTACGTTCTCACCCTCTCCTGCCCCGACCGCCTGGGGCTGGTGCACGCTGTTTCCGGTTTCTTGCTGGAGCACGGCGGCAACATCGAAGAAGCCGCCCAGTTCAACGACCACGACACCGGCCTGTTCTTCATGCGCGTGCAGTTTGCCTGCGACCGCCACGACCAGGCCACGCTGCGCGAGCGCCTGCAGGCCTTTGCCGAACCGCACCAGATGCGCTGGAGCCTGCACGCCACGGCAGAGCCGCTGCGCGCCGTGATCATGGTCAGCCGTGAAGGCCATTGCCTCAACGACCTGCTGTTCCGCTGGAAGTCGGGCCTGCTGCCCGTGGACATCCGGGCCATCATCAGCAACCACCGCGACTTCTACCAGCTCGCCGCCAGCTACAACGTCCCGTTCCACCACATCCCGGTGACCGCCGCGACCAAGGCCCAGGCCGAGGCACGGCAGTACGACATCATCGAGGCCGAGGATGCCGGGCTGGTCGTGCTGGCGCGCTACATGCAGGTGCTGTCGAACGACCTGTGCACCAGACTGGCAGGCCGGGCCATCAACATCCACCACAGCTTTCTGCCCAGCTTCAAGGGCGCCAAGCCCTACTACCAGGCGCATGACCGGGGCGTGAAGCTCATCGGCGCCACGGCGCACTACGTCACGGCCGACCTGGACGAGGGCCCGATCATCGAGCAGGACGTGGCCCGCGCCGACCACACCGACACCGTGGAAGACCTGACCGCCCGGGGCCGCGACACCGAAAGCCAGGTGCTGGCCCGCGCCGTGAAGTGGCATGGCGAGCACCGCGTGCTGCTCAACGGCCACAAGACCGTGGTGTTCCGCTAGCCGCCGGCCACCGCCCCGCCATGAGCACCTCTCCCACGATGACCAGCAGCGGGGCGCGGCGCATTCCCCCCATCCAGTGCCTGCTGACCTTCGAGGCGCTCGCCCGCCTGCGCAGCGTCACGCTCACGGCCGATGAGCTGTGCGTCACGCCCAGCGCGGTCAGCCACCGCGTCAAGCAGCTGGAGCAGATCCTGGGCACGCAGCTGTTTGGCCGGGCTGATTTTTCCCTCACCACCGACGGCATCGCCTACCTGGCCCATGTGCGCGAAGGCCTGGGCGCGCTGCAGCGCTTTCCGGGCATGACCGGCACCCCCGGCAAGCGGCGCCTGAAGCTGGCCGTGACGCCCACCTTTGCACGCATCATCCTGATCCCCCGGCTGCGCCAGTTCATCGAGGTCTATCCCGAGATCGACCTGGCGCTGCAAATCTCCATCCCGCTGCTGGACGTGGTGGCCGAGGACGCCGACCTGACCGTGCGCTTTGGCACCGGCCACTACGCCGACCTGGAACACACCGAAATCGCACGCGACGTAGTCACGCCCCTGGCATCGCCAGCGTGGCTGCGTGAGCACGGCCCGTTCGAGCGGCCCGACGAACTGGAACTGAACACCCTGCTGCGCAGCCCCCTGGAACCCTGGCGCACCTGGTTTTCGGCCGTGGGCCTGGACTGGCCCGAACCGCGCGAAGGCTCGCAGTTCAATGACGTGGGCCTGATGTGCGACGCCGCCGCCGCCGGCATGGGCGTGGCCCTGGTGCGGCTCAAGCTGGGCGCGCCCTGGATCGAGAACGGCACCCTGGTGCGCCTGTTCGACACCGACGTCCCCAGCCCCCACGCACACTACCTGTGCTGGCGCACCGGCACCATGGACCGCTGGGAATGCGCGGCCTTTGCCGAATGGCTGCACAAAACGGTTATTTGAACAAAATCGGCATCTAGCGCTTATCCAGTAAGCGCTTGCAGCTATTAAATCAATAGTATTTTCGCGCCCCATTGCAGCCGTTTTCACACCGCCCTGCAATAAACATCACTCCGCCGGGCGGCGACATGGCCTACAGTGGCACCCATGAATGCTGCCAGCCCCGCCCCCACGACCACTGCCCCGCCCTCCGAGCGCGCCACGCGCCAGACGCAGGTGGTGCAAGCCCTGCTGCAACACCTGCCCGCACACGCGCTGCTGTGGCATGCCGAAGACACCACGCCCTATGAATGCGACGGCCTCACCGCCTACCGCCAGCGCCCGCTGGTGGTGGCGCTGCCCGAGACCGAGGCGCAGGTGCAGGCCGTGCTGCGCACCTGCCACCGCCTGAATGTGCCCGTGGTGGCGCGCGGCGCGGGCACCGGCCTGTCGGGTGGCGCCCTGCCCCACGCCCTGGGCGTAACGCTGTCGCTGGCCAAGTTCAACCAGATCCTGTCGGTCGACCCCATCAGCCGCACCGCCCGCGTGCAATGCGGTGTCCGCAACCTGGCCATCAGCGAGGCCGCCGCGCCCCATGGCCTGTACTACGCACCCGACCCCAGCAGCCAGATCGCCTGCACCATCGGCGGCAACGTGGCCGAGAACTCGGGCGGCGTGCACTGCCTGAAATACGGCCTGACGGTGCACAACGTGCTGCAGGTGCGCGGCTTCACCGCCGAAGGCGACGAGGTGACCTTCGGCAGCGAAGCCCTGGACGCCCCCGGTTATGACCTGCTGGCCGCCGTGATCGGCAGCGAAGGCATGCTGGCCGTGGCCACCGAAGTGACGGTCAAGCTCGTTCCCAAGCCCCTGCTCGCACGCTGCATCATGGCCAGCTTCGACGATGTGCGCAAAGCCGGTGACGCCGTGGCCGCCGTCATCGCTGCGGGCATCATCCCGGCCGGGCTGGAGATGATGGACAAGCCCATGACTGCCGCCGTGGAAGACTTTGTGCACGCAGGCTACGACCTCACGGCCGAGGCCATCCTGCTGTGCGAGAGCGACGGCACACCCGAAGAAGTGGAAGAGGAAATCGGCCGCATGAGCGCCGTGCTGCAGAGCGCCGGCGCCACCGCCCTGGCCGTGAGCCAGAGCGAGGCCGAGCGCATGCGCTTCTGGAGCGGGCGCAAGAATGCCTTTCCGGCCAGCGGCCGCATCAGCCCTGACTACATGTGCATGGACTCGACCATCCCGCGCAAGCGCCTGGCCGACATCCTGCTGGCCATCCAGGACATGGAGAAGAAATACGGCCTGCGCTGCTGCAACGTGTTCCATGCGGGCGACGGCAACCTGCACCCGCTGATCCTGTTCGATGCCAACGACGCCGACCAGCTGCACCGCGCCGAGCAGTTCGGCGCCGACATCATGAAAACCAGCGTGGCCTTCGGCGGTGCCATCACCGGCGAGCACGGCGTGGGCGTGGAAAAGCTCGCCAGCATGCGCGAACAGTTCACCGACGCGGAGCTGGAGCAGATGGAGCGCCTCAAGCGCGCCTTCGACCCCCAAGCCCTGCTCAACCCCGGCAAGGTGATCCCCGCGCCCAACCGCTGCGGAGACATGGGGATGATGAAGGCGGTTCAGGGCGCGCTCAGCCGGGCCTGAGTCTCCAGCCAGTCGCGCAACGCCTGCAGTGCGTCCGAGCCGGGACGGTGCTGCGGCTGCACGAACCAGTAGCCCTGCGTGCCGGGCAGTTCCTGCGGGTGCGCCTGCACCAAGCGCCCGGCATCGATGGCCTCCTGCGCCAGCAACAGCGGCACCAGGCCCACGCCCAGACCGGCGACTGCCGCTGCCATGACCATGGAAAACAGCTCGTGGCGCGGCCCGCGCGAGGCGTGCAGCGTGTAGTGCCAGCCGCGTGCGGCGTACCAGTCGCGCCAGGCGTTGGCGCGCGAGGCCAGGGTGAGGTGCGGGCAGTGCAGCCACGCGGCCTCGTCGTGCAGGGCGTGCGCGGCGGCGTACTGCGGGCTGCACACGGGCACGCACGGCCCCTCGGGCACCACCATGCAGCCCTCGGTGTCAGGCCAGAGCCGGTCGCCGTAATAAATGGCGGCGTCAAAACCGCTTTCGTCAAACGCAAAGGGCTCCGAGCGCACCGACAGGTTGAGCGTGATGCGCGGGTGCAGCGCCGCAAACTGCGGCAGGCGCGGAATGAGCCACTGCGTACAGAAGGTGGACACCACCGCCAGGTGCAGCACATAGCCTTCTTCGCGGCCCACGCGGATTTCCTGCGTGTCGCGCTCGATCTGCTCCAGGTGCAGGCGGATGCGCGCAGCGTAGCTGCGGCCGGTGTCGGTCAGCAGCAGGCGGCGGCGCGTGCGCAGGAACAGCGTCACGCCCAGGCGCGCTTCGAGCGCCGCCACATGGCGGCTCACCGCGCTGGGCGTGAGCGCCAGCTCCTCGGCCGCGCGCGAAAAGCTCTGCAGCCGCGCCGAAGCCTCGAAGGCCTGCAGCACCCCGAGGCTGGGGATGTCCTTGCGCATGGTTTTTAGTGTTCATAAAACTCAACAATCCTGGAGGATAAAGCAGTTGTTGCGTGCGCTTAACGCAATTACCATGCTTGCCATACCCTGCGGCCCGCCGCCGGGACTTTTCTTCGTTTCACTTTTCTGGCCGTCCATGACCGTTTCCTCCCGCACCCTTTTCGACACCGTTTTGCAGCAACTGGGCCTGGACCTGGCCCCCTGGCAAGGCCAGGGCCTGAGCGTGCGCGCACCGCGCGACGGCGCCGTGTACGCCCAGCTCGCCAGCCACACCAGCGCACAGGCCCAGGCGCTCATCGAGAGCGCGCACGCCGCCTTCCTGCAGTGGCGCGCCGTGCCCGCCCCGGTGCGCGGCGAACTAGTGCGCCGCCTAGGCCAAAAGCTGCGCCAGCACAAGGAGGCTCTGGGTCTGCTGGTGTCGCTGGAGGCCGGCAAGGTGCGCTCCGAAGGGCTGGGCGAGGTGCAGGAGATGATCGACATCTGCGACTTCGCCGTGGGCCTGTCGCGCCAGTTGCACGGCCTGACGATTGCCAGCGAACGCCCCGGCCACCGCATGATGGAAACCTGGCACCCGATGGGCGTGGTGGGTGTGATCTCGGCCTTCAACTTCCCGGTGGCCGTGTGGGCCTGGAACACCGCGCTGGCCCTGGTGTGCGGCAACGCCGTGGCCTGGAAGCCGTCGGAAAAAACCCCGCTGTGCGCCATTGCCTGCCACCACCTGCTGCAGCAGACGCTGGACGAGTTTGCCGCCGAACAAGGCGTGGCCGCCCCCGACGGCCTGGTCACGCTGCTGCTGGGCGGGCGCGAGATGGGCGAGCTGCTGGCACGCTCGCCGCGCGTGCCCGTGGTGAGCGCCACCGGCAGCACGCGCATGGGCCGCGCCGTGGCGGTGGACGTGGCGCAGCGCTTTAGCCGCAGCATTCTGGAACTGGGCGGCAACAACGCGATGGTGGTCATGCCCAGCGCCGACCTGGAGCTGGCCGCGCGCGCCATCACCTTCGCGGCCGTGGGCACGGCGGGCCAGCGCTGCACCACGCTGCGCCGCCTCATCGTGCACCGCGACGTGGCCGCAACGCTGCTGGCGCGGCTGGAAAAGATCTACGCCAGCGTGCGCGTGGGCGACCCGCTGGAGGACGGCGTGCTCGTCGGCCCGCTGGTGGACCGCGCGTCTTTTGAGCAAATGCAGAATGCCCTGGCCCAGGCGCGCGAACAGGGCGGCACCGTGCACGGCGGCGAGCGCGAATGCGCCGCGCTGGGCGAGGACGCCTGGTACGCCCGCCCGGCCCTGGTGCGCATGCCCGCGCAAAGCGGCGTGGTGCAGCACGAGACCTTCGCGCCCATCCTCTATGTGCTGACCTGCACCAGCCTGGAAGAAGCCATCGCCTTGCAGAACGGCGTGCCCCAGGGCCTGTCGTCCGCCATCTTCACCACCGACCTGCGCGAGGCCGAGCGCTTCCTCTCCAGCACGGGCAGCGACTGCGGCATTGCCAACGTGAACATCGGCACCTCGGGCGCCGAGATCGGCGGTGCCTTCGGTGGCGAAAAGGAAACCGGCGGTGGCCGCGAATCGGGCTCGGACGCCTGGAAGGGCTACATGCGCCGCGCCACCAACACCATCAACTACAGCGATGCGCTGCCGCTCGCCCAAGGCGTGCGTTTCGACGTCTAGGATGAAGTACATCCCCCTGAGTGGCTGCGCCACTTCCCCCTTCTCTCGCAGTGCTTCGCCCTGCGGGAAGGGGGACGCCGCCAGCGCGGCGGGGCGGCCCTTGCGCGGCGGCCACTGGCCTGGGCCGTGCGAGCAGCAAGGCCGCGCACAGTAAGCACACAAGGAAAACTCGAAGATGCACATCGCCATCATCGGCGGCGGCGCCATTGGCAGCGCCATCGCCTATTTCCTGACGCAGATGGCGCCAGAGCAGCCCGTCGTCGTGGTCGAGCGCGACCCGAGCTACGCGCACGCCTCGTCGGCGCTGTCGGCCAGCTCGATCCGGCAGCAGTTCTCCAGCCCGATCAACATTGCCATCTCGCAGTTCGGCATCGAATTCCTGCGCGACATCGGCGCGCGTTTGCAGGTGCATGGGGAACAGCCCGACATCGGCCTGGTCGAAGCGGGCTACCTGTACCTGGCCAGCCCGGCGGGCGAGGCCGTGCTGCGCGACAACCATGCGGTGCAGCGCGGCATGGGCGCCGACGTGGCCTTGCTCACACCCGATGCGCTGCGCGAGCGCTTTCCCTGGCTCTCCACGAACGGCGTCGCGCTCGGTTCGCTCGGCCTGTCGGCCGAGGGCTGGTTCGACGGCTACAGCCTGCTGCAGGCCCTGCGGCGCAAGGCCCAGACCCAGGGCGTGCGCTATGTGCAGGGCGACGCGGTGGGCGTGGACACGCAGACCAGCGGCGGCGTGCAGCACATCCAGGCGCTGCGCCTGGCGGATGGCCAGCGGCTGGAATGCAGCGCCGTGGTCAACGCCGCAGGCGCCTGGGCGCGCCCGGTGGCGCAGTGGCTGGGCATTGACCTGCCGGTGTTTGGCAAGCGGCGCACGGTGTTCCACTTCACCTGCCCCGAGGCGCTGCCCGGCTGCCCGCTGCTCATCGACCCCTCGGGCATCTGGCTGCGGCCCGAGGGCACCGGCTTCATCGCGGGCTATGCCCCACCCGAGGGCGCGGACCCCGACGATGCACCGCTGGACCC
>JAMLIQ010000023.1 GCA_023954095.1 Burkholderiaceae bacterium
CGTTGGATGGGTTTTTGTTGGGTTTTTGTGCGCTCTGTGCTTTGGGCCGCGCTGCTGGTGCTGAAGGCGGAGGCCGGGATGTGTCCCCGGCGGGGTATCTTCTTTTCTTGTCTCGCCAAGAAAAGAAGGCAAAAGAAGGCGACCCCGCTGCCTGCGACCCCGGCGCGCAGCGCCGGGGCAACCTGTGGTGCTCGGTGCTGGCGGGGTTTCGCTCGAACTCGCGCCTGCGGCGCTCAGACAATCGCGAGCCCTGATCCGCCATCCCCTGCGCTCCTCGGTGCAGCCAGAAGGGGGTTGACGCCCGCACGGGCGCATCGCTGCGCTCGGCCCTAACGCGCCGCCGGGCGCACATCCCGGCCTCCGCCGTCAGCACAAAACACAAAGCCCAAAGCAGTGCTACACCGCACATACCAGCACGTGATCCCGCCCCGCCATGGCCTGCGCTGGCACAGAAGGCCGCCGTGCCAGGTGGATACCTGCCAGCATGCAGCGCACCGAGCCGCCCGCCAGTTCAATGGTGGGTACGCGCAGCGGCAGCAGCGTGGCGCTGCGTTCGATGGTGGCTTTCTGTGCGGTGCTCAGGCTGGCACAAGCGCGTTCGGATAAGGCCAGCAGACGCTGCCCGTCCCGGCCGGTGAGTTCGAGCGCGTTGCCGGCAAATTCGCCAATCTGCCGGGCGTCCAGTTCGATGAGCACGCGCCCGCTTTCACGCAGGCGGGCACGCACGGCCTCGCGCCGCCGTGGGTCGGCAATCAGGTCAAAGCCCCCGAGCGCAAAGTCGGTGCCCAAACAAAGCATCACGTTGGTGTGGTAGCAGGGCAGGCCTTGCGCATCGGCGGTGGCGAAAGCCATGGGTTCATAGTTGAAGTGCGTGCAAAAGCGTTCCAGCGCGACCGGATCGGCGCGGTTCGACTGGGCCGTGTAGGCGATGCGGGCTATGTGGTCCAGCACCATGGCACCCGTGCCTTCGAGAAACATGTCGTCGTGTTCCAAACCCGAATAGTCGATGACGTCCTGCACGCGGTACTCGCGTTTGAGCATCTCGATGATGTCGCTGCGCCGCTCGCGTCGGCGGTTGGGTGCAAACATGGGGTAGAGCGCCACATGGCCTCCGGCGTGGGTGGAGAACCAGTTGTTCGGAAAAACGCTGTCGGGCGTGTCCTGCGCGCCATCGTCGTCGAACAGGTGCACGCGCACCCCGGCGGCCTCCAGCCGGGCGGCGGCTGCGCTGACCTCGGCGTGGGCGCTGCGGGCCGTTGCGTCGGGCGGCTGACCGCTGGTGCACGCCTGGAAGGCGTTGTCGGCGGCAGTTTCGGGGTTGGGACGGAAGCGCTGGGGGCGCACCATCACCACGGCGGTGGGGGCTTGGAGGGAAGCAGGGAGCATGGGGTGGGCGTGTTCTCAAAGCGGTTACTGCGAATTTTGCGCAAGACGTCTGTCAACAAATAGCCCCCAAACCGTTCGGAATGCGCTGAAAATTGGCGTATTGCCAGCCATCTGAAACACCATGACCAAACTGGACGATACCGACCGCGAAATCCTCAGCATCCTGCGCGCCGACGCCCGCACGCCTGTGGCCACGCTGGCGCACAAGCTGCGCGTCTCGCGGGGTACGGTGCAGAACCGCCTGCGCAAGATGGAGGAGGGCGGGGTCATCGTGGGCTATACCGTGCGCTTGCGGCCCGACACCGAGCCGCACCGCATTCGCGCCTGGATGAGTATTGCCGTGGAAGGCAATGCTGCGCCCGCGGTGATCCGCGCGCTGCGCGGCGAGCCCATGGTGGGCACGCTGCACACCACCAATGGCCGCTGGGACATCGTGGCCGAGGTACGCGCGGAGAGCCTGGAGGCCTTCGACAGTGCCCTGGGCCGCATCCGTCTGACGCCGGGCATTGCCAATACCGAAACCAGCATTCTGCTGTCCACCTACAAGGCATGAGGCGGCTGGCACGTTGGCCGCCATTGATCTACCATCAAGTCACCATGCGCGCCCACACGTCGACCTCGCTCGCGCCGCCTGTCACGCCCCGCAGCCGCCTTTGGCCGTTGCGGGGTGAATTTGTAGATACTGCACTGGAGCAGGCCTTCCGCCAGAGCGCGCTGCAGGAGGTGGTGCCCCAGCAGCAAGTCAGTCTGCTGGTCTGGGCGGCGCTGTTGCTGCTGTTTGCCGTGCCCGACTACCTTGCGATGGGCCCGGTGCCCGGTTTTTGGCTCCTGGCGGGCTACCGTGGGATGGCGGTGCTGCTGCTGCTGGCGTATGTGAATGCTTTGCGGCAAAGTCCCCGGCTGGCCATGCACAACCGCTTGCTGATGTGGCTGGGCTTGCTGACCTATCCCTTGTTCTTCCTGTTCTACGCCGTGCGGCCAGACGTCCGTGCGATCAATACGGGCGTCATCATGGTGATGCAGCTCGCCATGTTTCTCTTTATCCCTTCCCGTGTGATGCTGACCTTGCCTGTGGCCATATTTGGCGCAGTCGGGGCCTCGTTCAGCTACGGATGGGTCAGCACGGCCGATACGGCCACCAAGGTGGCCACCTGTTTTCTGCTGACGATGCCGGCTGTCCTGGGCTATGTGGCTGCGCTGCGCCAGCAAAAGACCGAGCGGCAGGAATTCTGGCTGCGCCAGCAATTGCAGGACGCCAACCGTGAGCTGCAAGGCGAAGTGGCGCGCCGCGTGGCCCTGCAGGTCGAGCTGGAGCGGCAGGCGGCGACCGACCTGCTTACCGGCCTGCCCAACCGGCGTGCCCTGGCCGAGCGCTTCCCTATCGAGGCGGCGCGTGCGCAGCGCACGGGCGAAGCGCTGTCGCTGGTGATGTTTGACCTGGACCATTTCAAACAAGTCAACGACCGCTATGGCCACGCCGGGGGGGATGCCGTGCTGCGCGGTGTCGGCCAGCTGTGCGCCCGCAGTTTTCGGGGCGTGGACATGGCTGCGCGGGTCGGCGGCGAGGAGTTCGCGGTGCTGCTGCCGAGTGCCTCTGTGCAGCAGGCGGGGGCGGTGATGGAGCGCTTTCTCCACACCTTGAGCGGCCTGGACATGGACATCGGCCCCCACAACGTGCGCGTCACCGCCACGGCGGGTGTGGCGCAGCAGCAGCCGGACGAAGACCTGGATGCGTTGATGGCCCGCGCCGATACGGCCCTGTATGCCGGCAAAGAGGCGGGGCGCAACCGCGTGGTGCTGGCGCCTGCGCCAGACTGACCCGGCGCAGGCTTTTGGGTCAGCCTGCGCGTGCGGCGAGCAGGTGGCGCGCCAGTTCGGCAAACCCGGCGCCGCGTTCGCTCGGCGTCACGTAGCGCGGCAGGTGGGCCAGTTGGGGTACAAAGCGCGCGATGTTGGCCACACCCACGCTGTGCGTGAAGTGCTGGAACATGATCTGGTCGTTGGTCGAGTCGCCCACATACACCCAGCGGTCGATTTCACCCTCCAGCGCGCGCCCGAAGCGTTGCTGCACGATCCAGCGCGCACCTTCCCACTTGTTGTGCGCCCCGAACCAGCCGTTGATGTGGATGCTGCTGACCGTGGCCGTCATGCCCGCCGCACGCATGATGCGCACCGCATGGTCGATGGCCTCTTGCGGCAGATGGCTGAATTCGCTGTGGTCGATGGCGATGTCGGTCTCGCGCCCCGGCGAGTCAGTGGCCCGGCGCGCGTCCGGCACCTCGGCCTCGATGCGCGCCAGCACCTGCTGCATGGCGTGGAAGTTGTCGGCGCGGGCGGCGGCATCCTGCTGGTATATTTTTGATAGCTGCTCGCGCTTGCCAGATAAGCGTTGCAGGCCATTTTGATCCAAATTTTTTGCCGTATTCAGCAGGGCCACGGCACCGTTTTCCGCCACGATGGCATCGACCGGCCAGGTGGCGGCAAAGGGCGCACTCCAGCCGACCGGGCGCCCGGTGATGGGGACGACACGCAGGCCCGCCGCCTTCAGCGCCCCCAGGGCGTCCAGCGCATCGGGCGTGATGGCGCCGTCGGTGGTGAGGGTGTCGTCGATGTCGGTGAACAGACCGACCAGGCCCGCGCACGCCGTTGCAGGCCAGTCGGTCAGCGGCGCCATGTCAGCCGGCATTGCCCAGGGCCAGCCCCGCATGCTCGCGCAGCGGATGGAAGTGGATCTTGGGAAAACGCTCCTGCGCCAGCCGCACGTCGTAGGGACTGGTGCACAGGTAGGCCAGGGTGTTGGCCGCGTCGTGCGCCATGCGCAGCGGGTAGGCATTCTCGAATTCGCGCAGCTCGGCCGGGGTGTCTGCAGTGATCCAGCGGGCGCCCGTGTACTGGCAGCCTTCCAGGCGGATATCGGCGTCGTATTCGGCTTTCAGGCGGTGCTGCACCACCTCGAACTGCAATTGGCCCACGGCGCCCAGCAGCATGTTGCCGCCGGTGTCGGGCTTGAAGACCTGGATCGCGCCTTCCTCGCCCAGCTGGGCCAGGCCCTGCTGCAGCTGCTTGGTGCGCAGCGGGTTCTTCAGCACCACGGTCATGAACAGCTCGGGGGCAAAGAACGGCAGGCCGGTGAACTGCAGGTTGGCGCCATCGGTGATGGTGTCGCCCAGCTGCACGCCGCCGTGCGTGGTGAAGCCGATGATGTCGCCAGCGTAGGCTTCCTCGACCGCCTCGCGCCGCTGGCTCATGAAGGTGACCACGCTGGTGGGGCGCAGCTCTTTGCCGGTGCGCTGCACCTTGAGCTTCATGCCGGGGGTGTATTTGCCCGAGGCCACGCGCACGAAGGCGATGCGGTCGCGGTGGTTGGCGTCCATGTTGGCCTGCACCTTGAACACCACGCCCGCAAAGCCCGGATCCTCGGGCAGGATGGTCTTGACGACGGGCTGTTTGTTGACCTGCAGCGTGCTGATGCGCGGGCCCGGCGGGGGCGACATGTCGACCACGGCGTCGAGCACTTCCATCACACCAAAATTGTTTACACCGGAGCCGAAGAACACAGGCGTGAGCTTGCCCGCCAGGAAATCTTCATGGTTCCACGCGGACGAGGCCCCGACGGCCAGGTCCATGCTCTCGAGCGCATCGTCAAACGACTGGCCAAAGCGCTTGCGCAGCCGGTCGGCCTCGGCCAGCGGCACCACTTCAAAGTCTTTCGGACCCCGGTCGCTGCCGGGGGTGAACACCGTCATGGCCTGCGTGCGCAGATTGATGATGCCGCCAAAGCTCTTGCCCTGACCGACGGGCCAGGTGATGGGGCAGCAGGGCATGCCCAGTTCGCGCTCCACTTCGTCCAGGATGTCCAGCGGATCGCGCACCTCGCGGTCCATCTTGTTGACGAAGGTGATGATGGGTGTGTCACGCTGGCGGCAGACCTCGATCAGGCGGCGCGTCTGGGCTTCCACCCCGTTGGCGGCGTCGATCACCATCAGCGCCGAGTCGACGGCGGTGAGCACGCGGTAGGTGTCTTCCGAGAAGTCCTTGTGGCCAGGGGTGTCGAGCAGGTTGATGACATGCTCACGGTAGAGCATCTGCATCACGCTGGACGCCACCGAAATGCCGCGCTGCTTCTCGATCTCCATCCAGTCGCTGGTGGCGTGGCGGCTGGCTTTGCGGCCTTTGACAGCGCCGGCGATCTGGATCGCGCCCGAGAACAGCAGGAGTTTTTCCGTCAGCGTGGTCTTGCCCGCGTCGGGGTGGGAAATGATGGCAAAGGTACGGCGGCGCCGGGTTTCAAGGGCGTAGGGCAAGGGGGTAATCCAGCAACAGGGGACAGCGTTGGCACGCCAGCGCCCAGGGTGGGCGGCCGGGCAGCGAAAGCAGGGATTTTACGGGCGAGGCCCGGAACCGGGACGGTGGCTGCGTTTGGGCGCCAAACATGTCACAGTGGCGGCCATGCATTCCGAATCCGCTGCCCCTGCGGCACCCTCCTGGGTGCAGGCGGGTACCCCTGCCTACCGGCGCATCAGTCTGGCGCTTTTTCTGGCAGGTTTTGCCACTTTTTCTCTGCTGTACTGCGTGCAGCCGGTGCTGCCGGAACTGGCCGCACATTTCAGCCTGGGCGCGGCGGGCAGTTCGCTGGCCTTGTCGGTGACCACGGGCTGCCTGGCGGTCGCGATCTTTGTCGCGGGGGCGCTGTCCGAGGGGCGTGACCAGCGCCGTCTGATGTTTGCATCAATGGCGCTGGCGGCCCTGTGCAACGTGCTGGCCGCCGTGGCGCCCACCTGGGGGGGCTTGCTGGCGGCGCGGGCGTTCGAGGGGCTCTTGCTGGGCGGGGTGCCGGCCGTCGCCATGGCGTATCTGTCGAACCACATCCACCCGCGCGGGCTGGGGTTTTCCATGGGCCTGTATATCGGCGGCACGGCCTTTGGCGGGATGGCGGGGCGCATCGGGATGAGCATGCTGGCGGACCACTTTGGCTGGCGCGCGGCCCTGGCCACCATGGGGGTGCTGGGGTTGGCGTCTGCCGTCGGCTTCGTCGGGCTGCTGCCGCGCACCGGCGGCTCGGGCACACCGGCCGCCCGCAGCCGCACGCTGTCGTACCACCTGGACGCCTGGCGCACCCATCTGCAAACGCCGGGCCTGCCGCTGCTGTTTGCCTCGGGCTTTGCGTTGATGGGGGTGTTTGTCTCGCTGTTCAACTATGCGGGCTTCCGGCTGGCCCTGCCGCCCTATGGCCTGAGCCAGACACAGATCGGGCTGATCTTCAGCGTCTACCTGTTCGGCATGGTGGCCTCGCCCACGGCGGGTGCGCTGGCGGACCGGCTGGGCCGTGCGCCGGTGCTCGTCGGCGGGGTGGTATTGATGTCGGCCGGTGTGCTGCTGACCCTGGTGGCGCCGCTGGCGGGGGTGATTGCGGGCATTGCGGTGTTGACCTTCGGGTTCTTTGTGGCGCACGCCGTGGCCAGCGGCTGGGTGGGGCGGCTGGCGCTGCAGTCCAGGGGGCATGCCTCGTCGCTCTATCTGCTGGCGTACTACCTGGGATCGAGCCTGCTGGGTTCGGCTGGCGGCTGGTTCTGGGAGCATGGCCGCTGGCCTGCGCTGGTGGCGTTCTCGCTGGCGCTGCTGGCCGGGGCCCTGTGGCTGGCGCTGCGCCTGCGCGGCAAGGGGTGAGACTGCGCGCCGCCCGCAGTGCCGATATAATCGCCCCTTCCTCCGAGGAGCGTTGCAGCGGCCCCATTGCGTATGCGGGACGTGAGGCTCGGAGTCATCCCGCAACGACGCTCATCCACTTTCCGCGTGGTGAGCTTTTTCCTTTCCCCGGCGAGTGGTTTTTCAAACATGTTTTGGAGTACACCGCCATGAATGCACGCGTCAACGCCCCCGACCTCAGCGATTGCGCCATCACCGACATCGGCCTGGCCGCCTGGGGCCGCAAGGAAATCCGCATCGCCGAAACCGAGATGCCCGGCCTGATGGCCATCCGCGAGGAATTTGCCGCCAGGCAGCCGCTCCAGGGCGCGCGCATCACCGGCAGCCTGCACATGACGATCCAGACCGCTGTGCTGATCGAGACGCTGCAGGCGCTCGGTGCCCAGGTGCGCTGGGCTTCGTGCAACATCTTTTCCACGCAGGACCATGCTGCCGCCGCCATTGCTGCGGGCGGCACGCCGGTGTTCGCCATCAAGGGCGAGTCGCTGGCGGACTACTGGGACTACACACACCGCATCTTTGACTTCGGCGCTGCAGGCACGCCCGGCGAAGGCCCGAACCTGATCCTGGACGACGGCGGCGACGCCACGCTGCTCATGCACCTGGGCAAGCGTGCTGAGAAGGACGCCTCCCTCATTGCCAACCCGACCAGCGAAGAAGAAACCTGCCTGTTTGCCGCCATCAAGGCCAAGCTGGCGCAAGACCCCACCTGGTACAGCCGCAAGAGCGCCGAGATCATCGGCGTGACCGAGGAAACCACCACCGGCGTGCACCGCCTGAAGGAAATGTCGGCCAAAGGCAGCCTGATGTTCCGTGCCATCAACGTGAACGATTCGGTCACCAAGAGCAAGTTCGACAACCTGTACGGCTGCCGCGAGTCGCTGGTGGACGGCATCAAGCGCGCCACCGACGTGATGATCGCCGGCAAGGTGGCCTGCGTGGCCGGCTACGGCGACGTGGGCAAGGGCAGCGCCCAGGCGCTGCGTGCGCTGTCGGCCCAGGTGTGGGTGACCGAGATCGACCCCATCAACGCCCTGCAGGCCGCGATGGAAGGCTATCGTGTGGTCACCATGGAATACGCGGCTGACAAGGCCGACATCTTTGTGACCACCACGGGCAACAAGGACGTGATCACGCATGACCACATGCTGGCCATGAAGGACCAGTCAATAGTCTGCAACATCGGCCACTTCGACAACGAAATCCAGGTGGCCACGCTGGAACAGTACGAATGGGAAGAGATCAAGCCCCAGGTCGATCATGTGATCTTCCCAGACGGCAAGCGCATCATCCTGCTGGCCAAGGGCCGTCTGGTGAACCTGGGTTGCGGCACGGGCCACCCGAGCTTCGTCATGTCGTCGAGCTTTGCCAACCAGACCATTGCCCAGATCGAGCTGTTCACGCACAGTGACTACTACGAAAACGGCAAGGTGTACGTGCTGCCCAAGCACCTGGACGAGAAGGTGGCACGCCTGCACCTGAAGAAGGTGGGCGCCATGCTGAGCGAGTTGTCCGATGAGCAGGCGGCCTACATTGGCGTGCCCAAGCAAGGCCCGTACAAGCCCGATACCTACCGGTATTGATTTGCTATTGATTTAATAGCTTCAACCGCTTTACAGATAAGCGGTTGAAGCGTATTTTGCTTAAATATTTATGCGTGCCGATGTGTTTCTGGTAGAGAACGGCCTGGCCAGCACCCGCTCGCAGGCCCAGCGCCTGATTGCCAGCGGGGTGCAGTGGCGCCTGGGCGCGTCTGCGCCCTGGCATCGCGTGGCCAAGAACGGGGATGACATCCCCGCCGGGGCCGAAGCGCACCTGCTGGACGAGGCCGAGGCGCGTTTTGTCTCGCGCGGCGGACTCAAGCTCGAAGGTGCCTTGCGGCACACCGGCCTGCGGGTGCAGGGCATGCAATGCCTGGACGTGGGCCAGTCCACCGGGGGGTTTACGCACTGCCTGCTGGAACAGGGTGCGCGCCAGGTCGTGGGTGTGGATGTGGGCCAAGACCAGCTGCATGCGCAACTGCGCCAGGATGCCCGTGTGGTGTGCCTTGAGGGGTTGAATGCGCGCACGCTGACGCCTTCGTCCCTGCAGGAGGCCTGGGAGGCCGCAGGAGTCGAGACGGAAGAGCCGCCGGTGCAGGACGACACTCCGCCTGAAAACCCCTACCGCTGGATGTCTGGGGACGGCGAAGTGTCCGATTACGACGACAGCGACGATGTGCGTGATGAGGAGGTCGAGGCCGAGCTTGCCCGCAACGCCGTCCCGCAGGCGGTAGCGGCGGCAGGCGCACCCCGCCGCCAGGCTGCCCTGGCGAAACATCCCCTGGAGCCCGTGTTCGACCTGATCACAGGCGACCTGTCCTTCATCTCGCTCACGCTGGTGTTGCCTGCGCTGGTGCCGCTGCTGGCCCCGGGCGGCCAGTTGCTGATGCTGGTCAAGCCGCAGTTTGAACTGCAGCCGGGCCAGGTGGGCAAGGGCGGTGTCGTGCGGGATGCCGCACTGTACGCCGTGGTGGAACAGCGCATCCGCGCATGCTGTGCCGGCCTGGGCTTGGCGGTGCAGGACTGGTTTGACAGCCCGATCACCGGCGGTGACGGCAACCGTGAATTTTTTGTTTCTGCAAGGAGGGCCGCATGACCGCCGCCAACGCACCGACTGCCGGTTTGCCGGTGAGCCTGGAATTCTTCCCGCCCAAGACTCCCGAGGGCGCCGAAAAGCTGCGCGCTGTGCGCCAGCAGCTCTATGCGCTGCGGCCCCAGTTCTGCTCGGTCACGTACGGCGCGGGGGGCTCCACCCAGCAAGGCACCTTTGACACCGTGCGCGCCATTTTGCAGGAGGGGGTGGATGCAGCGTCCCACTTCTCCTGCATCGGGGCTACGCGCGCATCGGTGCGTGAGCAACTGGCAGCGCTCAAAGCGATGGGCGTGCGGCGCCTGGTGGCGTTGCGGGGCGACTTGCCCAGCGGCTACGGCATGGGCGGCGAGTTCCATTACGCCAGCGACCTGGTCGCCTTCATCCGGGCTGAAACCGGGCGTGACTTCCACATCGAAGTGGCCGCCTACCCGGAAGTGCACCCGCAGGCCCGCTCACCGGAGGCCGATCTCAAGGCCTATGCCGCCAAGGTGCAGGCGGGTGCTGACTCGGCCATCACGCAGTATTTCTACAGCAGCGATGCCTATGGGCGCTTCGTGGACGAGGCGCGGCGCCTGGGAGCCGATGTGCCCGTGGTGCCTGGCATCATGCCTATCACCAGCTCGACGCAGCTCCTGCGGTTTTCCGACGCCTGCGGCGCCGAGATTCCGCGCTGGGTGCGTCTGCGCCTGCAGGGCTTTGGCGACGATGTGGCCTCCATCCGTGCCTTTGGACTGGACGTGGTCACGGCTTTGTGCGAGCGCTTGCGTGCCGAAGGCGCGCCCGCCTTGCACTTCTACACCATGAACCAGAGTGCCGCAACGCTGGAAATCGGCCGCCGCCTGGGCTTGCAGGCCCGCGAATGACGGTAACATTTCGTTTTTGATTTTTGTGACGTACCGATGAAGCTCGTTCATGCCTTGTTGCTGCTGGCTTGCGGTGGCCTGGCAGCGCCTGGCGCCAGCGCCCAGACGCGCTACCACTGCAGAGATTCTGACGGCGATTCCTTTGTGCTGTCCCGGCCTTGCCCTGCCAACACCCGGACCACAGCGGCCGTTGCCGGGCCGGTGTCCTCGTCGTCCTATGGTCGCAGTTCGTCCACGCCGGTGCGGGTGCCTGCCGAGGAGCCGGAACACTACCAGTACATGAGTGCACGCTGCCGTTCGCTCGACAGCGGGATCCGTTCCGCCTATTCGCGCGGCATCAAGCCCGATGTGGTGGAAGGCATGCGGCGTGAATACAAGCGCGACTGCCGGGACCAGGAGCAAGAGGCATACTCGCAACTCTCGAGCGAACGGCGTGACCTGAGAAAGCAGCGCCGCGAGGAAGAAAAGTCTGCCCAGCTTGCCGAGCAGAGCCAGCGCGAGCAGGAGCAGCGCTTCCTGCAGCAGTGCGCAGAGTCGCGCCGCATCATCGCGGCCAAGCGCGCCCGCACCGACCTCACCGAAGGCGAGCGCAATGAACTCAGCCGCTTTGAGGACGCTTTTCTCGCACGCTGCAAGCGTTGATCGACGGGGCCCTGCCGACGAGGCAGATCAACTGCCCGATTCCAGGGTATGGCTTGCGTTGCGGTCCTGACCCAATCGCTCGACCATCTGCGGCAGCGCCTGCTGCAGTCCGGCTTTCAGGGTGTGGGGCGGGTTGATGAGAAACATGCCGCTCGCGGGCAGACCCGGGCGCCGGGTCTCGCCCTGGGCTCTTTCGGTGATCTTGCTGGATTTCACCGTCAGCGTGGCGTGCAGCCAGCCCTTGCCCGTCTTCTGGGCCATGGTCTTGAGCCGACGGGGAAGATCGTGGGCCTCGGGGCGCGGAATGATGGGGTACCAAACCGCGTAAGTCCCAGTGGCAAAGCGCTTGAGCCCGTCCTGCACCATGTCCAGCACTTTTGCGTAGTCGCTCTTGATTTCATAGCTGGGATCGCACAACAGCAAAGCGCGGCGGGCTGGTGGAGGCAAGAATTTCTTGACGCCCTCAAAGCCATCCTCGTGCAGCACGGCCACCTGGCGGCCCGCATTGAGCTGGGCCACGTTGCCCGCCAGGGCGCGCAGATCGGTGGGATGCAGTTCAAACAGCTTGAGCTTGTCGTGTGCCCGCAGCAGGCGCTGGATGATGAAGGGGGAGCCCGGATAGACCCGGGTGCTGGCGCCCTGGTTGAAGGCGCGCACCATGTCCACATAAGCCTGCAGCAAAGGCGCCAGAGCTGCGCTGGGCGCACCGGTCGCCGTCAGGCGCAGGATGCCCTCGCCAGCCTCGCCGCTGGTGCGGGCGTAGTCGCCGTCCAGCCGGTACAGCCCGGCGCCGGCATGCGTGTCCAGCACGGTCAGGGCGGCGTCCTTCTCGGTGAGGTATTGCAGGGCGGCAATCAGCACGGTGTGCTTGAGCACGTCGGCGTGGTTGCCTGCATGGAAGGCGTGGCGGTAACTGAACATGCCCCAATGGTAACCATGCCCGGGTGGCTTTCCTTTGCCCTGAGGCCGGGATGTCCCTGTGGGGGGGAGGTCCGGGCAGGGGCACAATCGGCACAATTTCGCAGGTATTGACGTTTTTTTGCCGCCAAGATGCGTTTTGTTGCCTCTGATGGGTTTCCGTGGAGTGATGATTGCGCCTCCGCCATCCTCCTGGGCGCCCTCTGCCTCTCGTACCTTCTGCCATGAATGACCGTTCCAATCTTGCGCCTGCTCCAGGAGCGCTCCATGTCGATGCACTGTCCGTGGGCACGCGCCTGGGCGAATTCGAGATCCTCGCGCTGCTGGGGGTGGGAGGGTTCGGCATGGTCTACCGGGCGTTCGATCATTCGTTGCACCGGGCCGTCGCCATCAAGGAATTCATGCCGGCGGCACTGGCCGCCCGCACGGACGATGGCTCCCTGCTCACACGCTCACCCGCGGACCAGGCCGCGTTCATGGCGGGATTGAAGTCCTTTGTGGGCGAGGCGCGCCTGCTGGCGCAGTTCGATCATCCCTCGCTCGTCAAGGTGTTTCGGTTCTGGGAGGCCAACAACACCGCTTACATGGTCATGCCTCTGTATACCGGCATGACCTTCAAGCAGGCACGCGCGCAAATGCGCACCCCGCCGCCCGAGGCCTGGCTGCGCAAGATGCTGTGGTGCGTGCTGGGCGCGTTGCGGGTGCTGCACAGCGGGCAGACCCTGCACCGCGATGTATCGCCCGACAACCTTTTCCTGCAGGATATCGGGCCTCCTGTGCTGCTTGATCTGGGTGCGGCGCGCCATGCCATCAATGATCGGGACCACAAGCACACGGCGGTCCTGAAAGTGAACTATGCGCCGATCGAGCAATACGCCGATGGTGATACCGAACTGACCCAAGGCCCCTGGAGCGATCTGTATTCTCTGGCCGCCGTGGTGCACGGCTGCCTGTGCAACGATACGCCGCTGCCTTCCACCCTGCGCTCGATCCGGGACCGGATGGTGCCGTTTGCGCGCGTGGCCAAGACGGTGCACCGCCAGTTCGGGCAAGCGTATTCGCCGGCTTTCGTGGCGGCCATCTCCCAGTCTCTGGCGCTCAATCCCCAGGACCGCCCGCAAAGCATTGACGCCTTTCTGCAGATCATGGAGATGACGACGCCGCCCGAGGGGGTCGATCATTTCGATTTCCGTGCCGACCTGGGTGACATCTGGGTTGAACCCACTGACCAGCCAGGCCCGGGGCAGGTGGTGCCGACGGTGGATGTGACGTCCGAGATGAAGGAAAGGCTCCGGCAATCATCCTCCCCTCCGCCTGCGGCCCCTGCTGCCGTGGTCGTGACTCCTCCGGTGTCCGCCGACACCCCCAAGGGGCAGAGCCGGGAGCCGCAGTCCGTCGTATCCGATGCCGCAGATACCGTGTTCCTGGACGCGGGCGATACCGTGGTTCTGGAAGATGTCGCAGACAGCAGTTTTCTGGATCCTGCCCAGGCGGCGGGGCTGGAGAAGGTGCACGCCCGCAGTCCTTCGCAAAAGGCGGCGGTCCGCACGGTGAAAGACACGGGCGGCCCCAAAAACAAAGTGAAAGTGAAAGCGAAAGCGCGCCCGCTGGGCGCGGCGTGGCTGGCCGTGGCAGCTGCCTTTGTGGTGGTGGCTGCCGTAGCCGCCTATGGCTGGAGCAGCCGGGCCCCGGCGCCCGTGGACACCATCATCACGGAGCTGAAGCCCCCGGTGCAGACCTCGCAGGAAGTGGCGTCGCAGCCCATTGCCGTGGCGCCTGCCTCCGAACCTGCGCCTGCCGCCAGTGAACCCGCATTGGTGGAGGCGCCTGCGCCCGCCTTCGTGCCATCGGAGGATCCGCGTGCCGTGTCCAAGGCGCCGTCACGTTCGTCACGAGTGATCAAGGTTGCCAAAGAGCCGCCCGCGCCGGTGCCCAGTCCGATGCCGGTGATCGAACCTGTGCCCCCCCCGCCTCCGCCTCCGCCGGTTCCCACGCCCGCCCCGCGCCCGCCTCCGCCGCTGTGTGAAAACACCAGCGTGCTGACGCGCAGCATGTGCCTGCGTGAAGAATGCCGCAAACCGGGCAATGCCGGGCGCGCAGCCTGTGTCGAGTTCCGCAAGGCCATGGAGCCGCTGGAACGCAGCAACTTTGCCAATTGAACGCCCGCCCTCGATGCGCCTGCGCCATATTGAAGTCTTCAATGCGGTGATGGTCACCGGCAGCGTCAGCGGTGCTGCGCGCTTGATCAACATCACCCAGCCAGCGGTGAGCCGCACCCTCAAGCACGCTGAACTGCAACTGGGGTTTCCGCTGTTCGAGCGCACCGGGGGGCGGCTCGTGGCCACGGCCGAGGCGCGCAGCCTGTTCCCGCTGGTAGACAAGCTATTTTCTGATCTCGACGAAGTGCGGCGCCTGGCGCAGGGGCTGCGCAAAGCCGATGGTGCCAAGGACGTGCGGGTCCTGACGGTGCTGGCGCTGAGCTACGAGGTGTTTCCTGCGGCGGTCGAGCGATTCCGGGTGTTGCATCCTTCGGTGGTCATTCACCATGCGGCTCTGCACTCGCCCCAAATTGTGGATGCGCTGGTGTTGCAGGAGGCAGACGTCGGCTTCCTCTTCAGTGCGCCGTCCCACCCTGCACTGCAGGAGGAACGCCTGGCCAGCCAAGGCCTGGTGTGCGTGGTGCCCAAAGGCCTGCTGTCGCCAGTGCAAAGCGCGACGGGCGTACTGAGTGTGCGCGATCTGGCAGGCTTGCCCCTCATTGGGCTGGATGCCCGCGATCCTGTAGGGCGCATGCTGGCCCATGCGTTCGCGGGTGCCGATCCCGGGCTGCACCCCGTCATGGTGGTGCAGACCTACCATGTTGCCCTGGCCTTGGCCCACCACGGGGTCGGGGTGGCGATTGTGGAAGCCTGTACTGCCCAGTCGGCCGATCACAACCGTGTGGAGGTCCTGGCGTTTGAGCCCGCAGTGCACACTTTTGTGCACGCTTTGCGGCCTTCGGCGCGGCCGCATTCGCAGTTGGTCCGCGCCTTTACCGACTGCATGCGCCAAGCGCTGGCGCATATGCCTGGGGTTCGGGCCACTCCGGTGGGCGCGGCAACCAGCGGTCAGGCACGACCGGCCGCACGCAAGGGGGCAAGCAAAGCCTGAGCCGTACCAAAGGCGAGCGTAAAGCCCAATGCGCCGTGGCCTGTATTGAACAGCAGATTGGCGGGTGCGTTGGGCAGGGTACCGACAATGGGCAATCCGGTGGGGGTGGCTGGCCGCAATCCAGCCCACCGGTCTACAGCGATGTAGTCGCTGGCGCGTGGAAAGACGTCGCGTCCGGCCGCCAGCAGCGTGGCAATGCGGGCATCCTTGATGCTGGCATCGTTGCCCACCAGTTCGGCCATGCCCGCGATGCGCAAGCGATCGCCCAGACGGGCAAAAACGATCTTGCGTGCCGCGTCGGTCACGCTGACCTGCGGCGCCCAAGCGTGTTTCGCTGCTGCACGTACCGTGACGCTGTAGCCCTTGAGCGGATAGACGGGCAGCCGGACTCCCAGGCCGCGGGCCAGGGGCACCGATCCCGTGGCCATCGCCAGCACGAAGGCATCGGCTTCGATGGCGCCAGCGGTACTTTGCGCGGCGCGCAGACGGACGCCGTCGGTGACCAGGCCTGTGATTTCGGTGTCCAGAATGAACCGCACGCCCTGCACACGCAGGGAGGCTTCCAGCCCTTCGCATACCTTGAAGCAATCGGCGGCGCATTCGCTGGGGGTGTGGATGGCTCCCGCGATGCGAGGTGCCTGGGCTTCGAGGGCCGGTTCGATGGCGAGACATTGCGCTGCCGTCACGGCGTGCTGCACGCTGCCGAGCGCACGCTGCAGCAGCATTTGCCGCTGTGCCCCGGCAAATGCGGCCGCATCGGCGTAGAGCACCAGTTTGCCTGTGGCGGAAAAGTCGCAGTCCAGGCCGGTCTGCGCCATCATGGCGTCGAACCCGGTGCGGCTGTGCGCCGCCAGTGCCAGCAAAGCCTCGGTTGTGCGGCGCGACACATCGTCGCGGCAGGCCGCCAGAAACTGCAGGCCCCAGGCCCATTGCGCCGGGTCCGCCTGGATGCGCAGCTTGAGCGGCGAATCGCTCGCCAGCAGCAGCTTGGGGAGCTGACGCCAGATGGAAGCGTCGGCCAGCGGCTGCACATAGGAATAGCTCAGTTGTGCGCCATTGGCGCGGCTGGTGCCGGCGCCACTGGTGGCGCGGTCCACTACCGTGACGTCGTAGCCTTGCTGCACCAGTTCCCAGGCGCTGGCCAGGCCCACGATGCCTGCGCCCAGGACTGCAACAGAGCGGGGAGATGGTCCTTGAATCATGGGTCCATGCTAGGACGCGGGCGCCTGCACGTCGAATGCCAATCGGTGCACGGGCCATGTCCGCAGCTTATGGGTGCTATGAGCTTTCGTTATGGAAAGGCTATCAATCGGCATACGTGCACGGTGATCAACGCTCTAAACTTGCCCGCATGACTGAGATGTCCTTGCCTGCCGTTGCGACCCATGTTCTCCATCGCCATCTGCGCACGGTGCCGCCGCGTGCGGTATCGGGTGAAGGGGTGTATCTGGTGGATGCACAAGGGCGGCGCTACCTGGATGCCTGTGGTGGTGCGGCAGTGTCCTGCCTGGGGCATGGCCATCCGGAAGTGCTGGCAGCCATGCACCGCCAGATTGACCAGCTGGCGTATGCACACACCAGCTTTTTTACGACCGAGGTGGCAGAGACATTGGCGGACCAACTGGTTCGCACTGCGCCGCCGGGTATGAGCCACGTGTATTTCGTCAGTGGTGGCTCGGAGGCCATGGAGGCAGCGATGAAGCTGGCCCGCCAGTATTTCGTCGAAACGGGCGAACCGGAGCGTCGTCATTTCATTGCGCGCAAGCAGAGCTATCACGGCAATACGCTGGGCGTCCTGGCGGTGGGTGGCAATGCGTGGCGCAGGGCCCCGTTCGCCCCGCTGCTGGTCGAGGCGACCCATGTGTCGCCCTGCTATCCCTATCGGGAGCAGCGTGGCGACGAAACCCCGGAGCAGTACGGGCTGCGCCTGGCACAGGAGTTGGACGAAACCATTACACGGCTGGGGCCGAAGAGCGTCATTGCCTTCGTGGCAGAAACCGTGGGTGGCGCAACGGCCGGCGTGCTGGTGCCGGTGCCGGGGTATTTTCGGGCTGTGCGCGAGGTGTGTGACCGCCACGGGGTGTTGTTGATCCTCGACGAAGTCATGTGCGGCATGGGTCGCACCGGCAGTCTGCATGCCTGCACGGCGGAAGGCGTGGTGCCGGACATCCAGGCCATTGCCAAAGGGTTGGGTGGTGGCTACCAGCCGATTGGCGCCGTGCTGGCCCAGGGCCGCATTGTCGAGGCGATTGGCCAGGGCAGCGGGTTTTTTCAGCATGGGCACACTTATCTGGGGCATCCGGTCGCCTGTGCTGCTGCGCTGGCAGTGCAAACCATCATCGAACGCGACTGCCTGGTTGAACGTGTGTTCAGCGCAGGGGCGCAATTCGGCGAGCGTTTGCGTCGGGTGCTGGGTGCGCATCCGCATGTGGGGGACATTCGCGGACGCGGTTTCTTCTGGGGGGTGGAGCTGGTGCGTGATCGGGAATCCAAGGCGCCGTTTGACCCTGCATTGAAGCTGCATGCCCGGGTGAAGAAGCAGGCAATGTCGCTTGGATTGATGGTTTACCCCATGGGCGGAACGGTCAATGGATGCGATGGTGACCACATCTTGCTGGCACCGCCGTTCGTGGCAAGTGATGCAGAACTTGCACATATCGTGGAGTTGCTGGCAGAAGCGATTGCAGCATCGATCCCCTGACTGCAACTCTTGAAACCGGTTTTTTGAAGGAGACGAAAAGATGAAGACGAAACTTTCCCTGAGCGTATTGGCTGCCTCCGTTGGGCTGGCCGCGTCGATGATGGCGCCCGCCGCAGTGGCGCAGCCCAAGTTCATGACCATTGGCACCGGTGGTGTCACTGGCGTGTACTACGCAGCTGGTGGCGCCATCTGCCGCCTGGTCAACAAGGAACGTTCGCGCCATGGCATTCGCTGTTCGGTGGAATCGACAGGCGGCTCGGTGGTCAACATCAATACCATTCGCCAGGGTGAACTGGACTTCGGTGTGGCCCAGTCTGACTGGCAGTACCACGCAGTCAACGGCACCAAGGCGTTCGCCAAGGACGGAAAGTTCACGGACCTGCGCGCGGTCTTCTCTCTGCATCCCGAGCCCTTTACCGTGCTGAGCCGCAAAGAGGCCAACATCGCGAAGTTTGAAGATTTCAAGGGCAAGCGTTTCAATGTGGGCAACCCGGGGTCGGGCACGCGAGCCTCCATGGATGAATTGCTCGGTGCCATGGGCTGGACGCTGGCGGACTTTGGCCTGGCCTCGGAGCTCAAGGCCGATGAGCACGGCGCGGCCTTGTGCGACAACAAGATCGATGGCTTCTTCTATGGCGTGGGCCATCCCAGCGCCAACATCCAGGACCCGATCACCACCTGTGGTGCGCGCCTGGTTCCGCTGCAGGGGCCGGCCGTGGACAAGCTGGTCAAGGACAACAGCTTCTATGCCAAGGTGAACATTCCTGGCGGTCTGTATGCGGGCCACCCCAACCCGACGCCGACCTACGGTGTGCTGGCATCATTCGTGACCTCGGCCAAGGTGCCGGACGCCACGGTGTACGAACTGGTCAAGGCGGTGTTCGAGAATTTCGATGAATTCAAGAAGCTGCACCCCGCGTTTTCGCACCTTGATCCCAAGAACATGATCAAGGACGGCATGAGTGCTCCGCTCCATCCAGGCGCCGTGAAGTACTACAAGGAAAAGGGCTGGATGTAAGCCGCGGCCTGAGGGCACGTCGGTATCTGCCGCAAAAAAGCTCTGATTCTTCAGGGCTTTTTTGTTTCTTCCATGGATTGCGAGGACACCCATGAACCCCGCCAACACAACCGCTGCTGCACCGGTCATCGACGTCCAGCAGCTTGTCGCCGACAACGATCTGGGCGGACGCTCGCCCGGGCCCAAGGTCGGACTCTTTCTTCTGGGCGTCGCGCTGGCCTGGTCGCTGTTCCAGCTCTGGATCGCGTCGCCGCTGCCTTTCACGTTCGGTATTCTGGTGTTCAACGACACCGAAAGCCGGGCCATTCACCTCGCTTTTGCGGTGTTTCTTGCGTATCTGTCGTACCCGGCATTCAAGCGATCACCACGTGAGCGAGTGCCGATCACCGACTGGGTGCTGGCTCTGGTGGGGGCTTATTGCGCGGCCTACCTGTTTCTTTTTTATCGTGAAATTGCGTCGCGGCCTGGCAACCCCACCGACATGGACATCTACACGGCGGTGGTCGGTATGGTGCTTTTGCTTGAAGCGACGCGCCGCGTGCTGGGTCTGCCCATGGTGATCGTGGCCCTGGTGTTTCTGGGCTATACCTTCGGCGGGCGCTACATGCCCGACATGATTGCCCACCGGGGGTTTTCGCTCAGCCGCGCCATGAGTCACCAGTGGCTGACCACTGAAGGCGTGTTTGGCGTGGCACTGGGGGTTTCCAGCGGGTTCATCTTTCTGTTCGTGTTGTTCGGTTCCTTGCTCGATAAGGCAGGCGCTGGCAACTATTTCATCAAGTCCGCCTTTGCCTTGCTGGGCCACATGCGCGGCGGTCCGGCCAAGGCAGCGGTACTGTCGTCGGCGGCGACCGGCATCATTTCCGGCTCGTCGATCGCCAACGTGGTCACCACGGGGACTTTCACCATTCCGCTGATGAAGCGTGTGGGTTACCGGCCTGACCAGGCGGGTGCCGTGGAAGTCTCCAGCTCTGTCAACGGCCAGCTGATGCCGCCCGTGATGGGGGCCGCGGCGTTCCTGATGGTGGAATACGTGGGCATTCCCTACATCGAAGTGATGAAGCATGCCTTCTTGCCGGCCATCATCTCCTATATCGCGTTGCTCTATATCGTGCACATCGAGGCCCTGAAAGCCAATATGGTGGGCCTGCCACGGCGCGGTACGGCCTCGGGTGGTTCGCGCCTGCTCTCGCTGGGGCTCACGGTCTCGGGGTTTTTTGTGTTGTGCGGAGCGGTGTACTGGGGTGTGGGCTGGGTCAAGGATGTCGCGGGAAGTGCCGCGATATGGATCATTGGTGTGGCGCTGCTTGCAGCCTACGTGGGCCTGCTGTGGTTTGGTTCGCGCCAGCCCGAACTGCCGCTGGATGACCCCGATGCGCAGGTATTCGAACTGCCGGAAACCGGGCCCACCGTGAAATCAGGCCTGCACTACCTGCTGGCGGTGGTGGTGTTGATCTGGTGTCTCATGGTCGAGCAGATGTCGCCCGGCCTGTCCGCATTCTGGGCGACCTTGTTCATCATTTTTGTGATGCTGACACAAAAACCCATCCAGGCCCTGTTCCGGGGGGCGGGTGGGCTGGGCGCTGCCACCAAGTCGGGCGCCATGGACCTGATCGATGGCCTGGCCGCAGGTGCGCGCAACATGATCGGTATCGGTGTGGCGACAGCAGCGGCAGGCGTCATTGTTGGGACAGTTTCTCTCACCGGCATCGGCCTGGTGATGACGGAAATCGTTGAGATGCTTTCGGGCGGCAACCTCATGCTGATGCTGTTTCTGGTGGCCGTCATCAGCCTGATCCTGGGCATGGGCCTGCCCACCACGGCCAACTACATTGTGGTCTCCACGTTGATGGCACCCGTGGTGGTCGAGCTGGGGGCGCAGAGTGGCCTCATCGTGCCGCTGATCGCGGTGCATTTGTTTGTTTTTTATTTCGGATTGATGGCGGATGTGACGCCGCCCGTCGGCCTGGCCTCTTTTGCGGCGGCAGCGATCGCCAGAACAGACCCTATCAAGACCGGTATCACCGCATTCCTCTACAGCATGCGCACGGCGATCTTGCCGTTCCTGTTCATCTTCAACACACAGTTGCTGATGATTGGAATCACGGGGCCGTTTCACTTCGCCCTGACTGTAATCAGCGCAGTGGTGGCCATGCTGGTGTTTGCGGCTGCAACGCAGGGGTACTTTCTTGTGCGCAACCGTTGGTGGGAGACCGTGGCGCTGCTGCTCGTCACGTTCACCCTGTTTCGCCCCGGGTTCTGGTGGGACATGGTGTACCCCCCGTTCCAGGAGGTGCCCGCCGCGCAGATGGGCCAGTTGATCGAGGCGGCCCCGGCGGGTGCCAGCAAGCGGGTGTGGATCGAAGGCACCAACCTCGATGGCAAGGACATCCGCAAGGGGGTTCTGCTGCCGCTTGGTGCGCCGGGGACGGTGCGCGATCGATTGGGTAACGCAGGAGTGAGCGCCATTCCCCAGGGTGACGCGCTGTTCATCACCAAGGTGAAATTTGGCAGCGTGAGCGAGAAACTGGGGATCGAACAGGGTTACCGCATCGTATCTGCCGAGGTGGCTGCGGACCGACCGGACAAGGAATGGATGTTCCTGCCGGCACTGGCGCTGTTGCTGGCGGTCGTGGTGCTGCAGCGTCGGCGCGGCAGAGCCCCTGCGGCCAAAGCCGTGGAGACCGCAGCGTGACGCGCCTGGCCCTCATTCATGCGCTGGCGCATTCGGTCGATCCGATCAACGCGGCGCTGGTGCAAGCCTGGCCTGAAGTGTTGCGCATGAACCTGCTCGACGACAGTCTGTCCGCCGATCTGGCGCGCAGCGGGCGGGGTCTGGACGACGCCATGCATGCGCGTTTCGCTGTGCTGGCCGACTATGCTGTAGCAACGGGCGCGCAGGCGATCTTGTTCACCTGTTCCGCATTCGGTCCCTGCATCGAGGCGGTGGCGCGCAGGCATGCAGGTCTTCCCGTGCTCAAGCCCAACGAGGCCATGGTGCAGGATGCGGCAGACCTGGGCGGTCGGGTGGGGCTGATCGCCTCCTTTGCACCGACGCTTGCCAGCATGCCGGAAGAGTTTCCGGCATCGGTCGATCTTCGGTGTGCGCTGGCGACCGGCGCCATGGATGCCCTCAATCGCGGCGACGGGGCGGCGCATGACCGGGCGGTGGTGGCTGCAGCGCAGGATCTGGCGGCGGCCGGCTGTTCGGTCATTGCGCTGGCACAGTTCAGCATGGCCCGTGCCGCGCCCGCCGTGCGCGATGCGCTGGGTTTGCCGGTGCTGACCACGCCGGAAAGCGCCGTGCGTGCGCTGCGCGCCCGGCTTGCCTGATGCTTTTTGCAGGCGGGTTGGCGCAAATGCGCGGTCTTTGTATAATGGCGGGCTTCGCAGCGCTTGCGTGCTCCGCGGCGAAGTGTGAAAAAGGCCTTCAGGCCTGTTTTGCAAGTACCACCTAAGAGGTTTCCGCTTCAAGAGAAACACCGACCGTGGAAAAGAGCGCCAAGGACACCGGCCCCTTCTTTTGGCCGGTCAAACCCTCGAAAGAGAAATCTCATGTCTACATTCAGCGCAAAGCCCGCTGAGGTCGTGCACGAGTGGTTTGTGATTGACGCCACCGATAAGGTGCTCGGCCGGGTAGCCAGCGAAGTTGCCCTCCGTCTGCGCGGCAAACACAAAGCCATTTACACGCCTCACGTTGATACCGGTGACTTCATCGTCATCATCAACGCAGCGAAACTCAAGGTCACCGGTACCAAGTCCATCGACAAGGTGTACTACCGCCACTCGGGTTACCCCGGCGGCATCACGGCCACCAACTTCCGCGACATGCAATCCAAGCACCCCGGCCGCGCGCTGGAAAAGGCTGTCAAGGGCATGCTGCCCAAGGGTCCGCTTGGCTACGCCATGATCAAGAAACTCAAGGTGTATGGTGGTGCTGAGCATCCCCACACCGCCCAACAGCCCAAAGTGCTGGAACTGTAAGGAGCCTTGAGATGATTGGTGAATGGAACAATGGCACCGGCCGTCGCAAATCCAGCGTCGCCCGCGTGTTTCTGAAAAAAGGCTCTGGCAAGATCACAATCAACGGCAAGGACATCCAGTCCTATTTCGGCCGTGAAACCTCGATCATGATCGCCAAGCAACCCCTGTTGTTGACCAACCACGCCGAAACCTTCGACGTGATGATCAATGTGCACGGCGGCGGTGAGTCCGGCCAGGCCGGCGCGGCCCGCCACGGCATCACCCGCGCCCTGATCGACTATGACGCAACGCTCAAGTCGGCCCTGAGCCAGGCTGGTTTCGTGACGCGTGACGCGCGCGAAGTCGAGCGCAAGAAAGTCGGTCTGCGTTCTGCACGCCGCGCCAAGCAGTTCTCCAAGCGTTAATCCGCTTTTCACTGCTTTGCTCAAAGCCGCAACGGGGTGCCCCGGTTGCGGCTTTGTTTTTTCGGCGGGCATTCGGCGGTACCGGGGTATATTGCGGCACGCAAAACAAGCCCTGCCAGATGAGGCCTGTAACGCCCCACCACACCACAAAGGAGAATGGACGCCCATGCGCTTGCGATTGTTGCGTCGCCGCCTGACCATCAGCGCACCCCGTATGGCGGTGCGCAGCGCCATGCCGTGGCCGTTGCGGTGGCTTTTTCTGGCAGTTGTGTTTGGCTTTTGTGCGGCCGTGGCCCTGTGGGCCTTCGAGTTCGGGCGTTCCCTCGCTGGCCTTGAAGGGGTGAGTCGCGAGGAACTGGTCCGCTTGCGTGCGGAGGTTGATCGTCTGCGCGAGGAAAGCCAGCAGTTGCAGGCGGTGAGCAATACGTCGGACAGCCTGCTGGTCGCCGAGCGCACAGCCATGCAGCAACTGATGGCCCGCTTGCGCCAGGCAGAGGCTGAGAGTGCCGCCTTGCGGGAAGACCTGGGGTTCTTCGAGAAACTCCTCCCGGCCAACGCAGGGAGCCATGGCGTGGCGATTCGGGGGCTGCAGACGGAAATGCTGGCCGACGCCCATTTGCGCTGGCAGGTGCTGGTGATGCGCCAGGCCAAGAACACATCTGATTTCAAGGGGCGGCTGGAGCTGGTTCTGTCTGGGACGCGGGATGGCAAACCCTGGACCCAGACCGTACCCGAAGCCGCAGTGCTGCAGCTGCGCCAGTACCGCCGCCTGGAGGGAATGGTCGATATCCCGCTGCGGACCATGGTAAAAACAGTGACCGCCCGGGTGATGGAAGGCAGCGTTCTTCATGCCACGCAGACGGCCGTGCTGGGCAAGCCCATGGCCGTGCAATGATGGCGGTGATGTTCGACTGCGTGCCGGTGTGCACCCCAAGGAGTTTGATTCATGTTTTCCCGTAGCAAGCAACCCCCCATCAAAAGCCTGATCGCCGAGGGGAGCCGCATTGAAGGCAATGTGCACTTTACCGATGGTTTGCGTATTGATGGCGAAGTGGTGGGGGACGTGCGTGCGGGGTCCGACAAACCGGGGTTGCTGGTGATCTCTGCCTCGGCGCGTGTCGAGGGTGCGGTGTATGCCGACCATGTCATCGTCAACGGCCACATCAATGGCCCGCTGCATGCGGGCACCATGCTGGAGCTGCAGCCCAAGGCACGCATTGCGGGCGACGTGCACTACAAGACCCTGGAAATGCACCAGGGCGCCACCATCTGCGGAAAGATGGTTCCTGCCGATACCGTGGTGGAGGAAAAGCCCCCACTGAAATTGGCGTCAAGCAAGCAGTAAACAGAAGAAACGGGGAGATTGCAGTAGCATCGTCCCCCAACCAGTATTGGAGTTAGCCCATGAGCGCCGTAGCCGAAAATATCCCTGCCGAGATGCCCGACCCCATCATCTTCACCGAGAGTGCGGCGGCCAAGGTAGCGGATCTGATTGCCGAGGAAGGTAATCCGGAACTCAAACTGCGCGTTTTTGTGCAAGGCGGCGGCTGCTCCGGATTCCAGTATGGCTTCACGTTTGATGAGATCACGAACGACGACGATACGGTAATGACCAAGAATGGCGTCTCGCTGCTGATCGACGCCATGAGTTTCCAGTACCTGGTGGGTGCCGAGATCGACTACAAGGAAGACCTGCAGGGCGCGCAGTTCGTCATCAAGAACCCGGGCGCCACCTCGACCTGCGGCTGCGGTTCGAGCTTCTCCTGATCCGTTTCCGGCAGGCCATCAGCCCGCCAGCCTTGATTTCACGCGGGGTAGATGCACCCCAGCACACGGGCGCCCTGGGCGCCCGTTGCCATGGGGAGGTTGCCCGGCAGGCCCCGCATGGCCTGGCGGGCCAGCCAGGCAAACGCTGCCGCCTCCACCTGCAGGGCGGGCAGACCGAAGGCATCGGCCGCCTGCACCTGGAGCGCGGGCAGCAGGGCCTGCAAGCGCGCCATAAGGTGCCGGTTGAAGGCGCCTCCCCCACAGACAATCAGAAATTTGCTATTGTTTTGATAGCTTATTGCGCTTTCTGCACATGCGCTGGCAGTCAATTCCGTCAATGTGGCCTGGACGTCTGCCGCTGTTGCCGGGCCAAAGCGCGCCAGCCGTTCCTGCAGCCATTCGGGACGGAACAGGTCGCGCCCCGTGCTCTTGGGCGGCAAACGATGCAGGTAGGGTTCCTCCTGGAACAAGGCCAGCAGGCCGGGCAGCACCTGGCCGCTGGCGGCCCAGGTGCCATCGCGATCAAACGGCTGGCCGGTGTGCAACTGGCACCAGTGGTCCATGAGGGCATTGCCAGGGCCGCAATCAAAGCCCAGCACCCGGCCATCGGCGCCCAGCGCGCTCAGGTTGGCGATGCCGCCGATGTTCAGGACCAGCAAGTCCTGCCCTGGCTGGCCGAACATGTGCTGGTGAAAGGCGGGCACCAGGGGGGCGCCCTGTCCACCGGCCGCCACGTCGCGGCTGCGCAGGTCGGCCACCACGGCAATGCCGGTCAGCTCGGCCAGCAAGGCCGGGTTGTTCAGCTGCAGGGTGTATCCCGTACCGTCGAATTCCCCGGGACGGTGGCGCACCGTCTGCCCATGGGCGCCGATGGCCCGCACAGCCTGGGCGGGTACGCCCGCTTCCCGTAACAGGGTTTGCACGGCCTGAGCATAGTGGCGGGCCAGGCCGTTCGCGGCCAGGGCGGCGCGGTGCAGTTCGTTGGCGCCAGGGCTGTTGAGCGCCAGCAGTTCGGCGCGGGTGGTGTCGTCAAAAGCGCTGGCGTGGTACTCCAGCACCACGCAGCGCGGGCCAGAGAAGTCGGCCAGGACGGCATCCACCCCATCGAGCGAGGTGCCCGACATCAGGCCGATGTACAGCTCGGAAACGGAAGACGAATTCACGGTGATCCGCGGCCTTGCAAGGCGCGAAGCGCCTCCGGGGGGCGCATCGCTATTCAGCGCTGGCCTGCTGGATGAGCTCGGCGGACGCCAGCTCGGTGCGCATCATGGCGGCCAGGCGGTCGAACGCCGGGCGGGCGGCGGCAGAGACCGGTGCGGCGGCCTCGCTCTGGCGGGCGATGGCCATGGGGTCCTGGTGCTGGCCGTTGACGCGGAACTCAAAATGCAGGTGCGGGCCGGTGGCCCAGCCTGTGGAGCCCACGGCGCCGATGTTTTCGCCCTGGGCCACCGATTGGCCCTTCTTCACATTGATGCGGCTCAGGTGGGCGTAGACGGTGACGTGCTGGTTGCGGTGCTTGATGTAGATGACGTTGCCAAAGCCATTTTGCACGCCTGCGAACTCGACCACGCCATCGCCCACGGTGCGCACGGCGGTGCCGGTGGGGGCCGCAAAGTCGGTGCCCAGGTGGGCGCGCCATTTTTGCAGGATGGGGTGGAAGCGCATGGCAAACCCGCTGGAGACGCGGGAGAATTCCACGGGCGAGGCCAGGTAGGCGCGGCGCATGCTTTGGCCGTCGAGCGTGTAGTAGGCGCCCTTGCTGGCGCCAGGCTCCTGGAACCACAGTGCTTCGTGGGATTTGCCGTTGTTCAGGAACTCGGCACTGAGGACGCGGCCGCTGCGCAGGGGCTCGCCGTCGGCCTCCAGCGTTTCATAGACGATGGAGAAACGGTCGCCCTTGCGCAGGGAGCGGCGGAAATCGATGTCGCCCGAGAACAGCTCGGCCACCTGCACGGCTACCGCGTCGGGGATGTGCGCGTCGTCGGTGGCGGCAAACAGGGAGCTTTGGATCACGCCGCCGGCCAGGCGGGTGGACGCGGTGAGCGGGGCGGTTTCGATGCGGGACGTGAAGCCTGCATCGGTCTTCTCGATCACCAGGCGCTTGAAATAGCCGCTGTCGTCAGGCGCCCAGCGGGCGGTCAGGCGCAGCAGGCGGTGGTCGTCGGTGGTTTCGGCCGACACCAGGCGGCCGGTGCGGCCCAGGAGATTGCGCTGCGTGGCGCTGTCGCGCCGCAAAAAGGCGGCGGCGGACGGATCTGCCACGCCCAGGCGCTGCAGCAGGGATTCTGCCGAATCGCTGCTGCGCACCTGCTCGCTGCGGAACAAGGAGAAACCGGGCTGCTCCGTCAGCGCCGCCAGGGTGGTGCCGCTGGCCAGAGAGTCGATGGACTGCTCGATCATGCGCACCGGCAGATCGGCGGGATCGGGGGCCAGCGAAGCCACGGCAAACGCGCCGCCGCCGCCGGTCAGCAGGAGTGCCGCCAGAAGGGCGGTAATGCGTTTGGGGTGTTTCTGGATGCCTTGGGAAATCCGATCGAGCAATGCGGCGCCGGTGGTGGTCAAGCCATGATTCAAGATGCGATCCCCAGGGTGAGTGTGTGCCTGTTGCAGGTCCCGGACGCGGGGGTCTGGGGAAGCGCGACACACGAAAATTCAGTGCCGCAGTGCGCAGGAAACTGTCCGGAAAAGCGGGCCAATTAGAATCCGCCACTGCGATGTGGCCGCAAGTATAGCGAACCGTTTAGGCGCGACACCCTAGAAAACCCTTATGAATCAATCTGCTGTTACAACAACCCCGGTCTCTGATGGTGTAGGACAGGCGCTGGAAATTTCGCTGCGCGGTGTCGAAGAACTGCTGCCCAGGGACGAATGGGTCAAGAAACTCACGCGCTCCGAGGCGTCCGGCCAGCCGCTGCGCATCAAATTGGGCCTGGACCCCACGGCGCCCGACATCCACATCGGCCACACCGTGGTGCTCAACAAGATGCGCCAGTTGCAGAACCTGGGCCACCAGGTGATCTTTCTGATCGGCGACTTCACCAGCCTGATCGGCGACCCCTCGGGCCGCAACAGCACGCGCCCGCCGCTCACGCCCGAACAGATCAAGGCCAACGCCGAGACGTATTACAAGCAGGCCAGCCTGGTGCTCGACCCGGCGCGCACCGAGATCCGCTACAACAGCGAGTGGAGCGAGCCCCTGGGCGCCAGCGGCATGATCCAGCTTGCCGCCAAGTACACCGTGGCGCGCATGATGGAGCGCGAAGACTTCCACAAGCGCTTCACCACCGGCCAGTCGATCAGCGTGCATGAATTCCTGTACCCGCTGATGCAGGGCTACGACTCGGTGGCTTTGAAGAGTGACCTGGAGCTGGGCGGGACCGACCAGAAGTTCAACCTGCTCATGGGCCGCCACCTGCAGCAGGAATACGGCCAGGAGCCGCAGTGCATCCTGACCATGCCGCTGCTCGTCGGCCTGGACGGTGTGGACAAGATGTCCAAATCCAAGAACAACTACATCGGCATTACCGAGGCGGCCAACACCATGTTCGCCAAGGTGCTGAGCATTTCGGACACGCTGATGTGGGACTGGTTCACGCTGCTGTCGTTCAAGAGCCTGGCGGAGATCGCCGCGCTCAAGGCCGAGGTGGCGGGCGGGCGCAACCCCAAGGACGCCAAGGTGATGCTGGCCAGGGAGATCACCACGCGCTTCCACAGCGCGGCGGCGGCCGATGCGGCCGAGCAGGATTTCGCCAACCGCAGCAAGGGCGGCGTGCCGGATGACATTCCCGAGGTCAGCCTGTCGGGGGCGCCGCTGGGCATGGCGGCCCTGCTCAAGCAGGCCAACCTGGCACCCTCGTCCAGCGAGGCCAATCGCCTGATCGACGGCGGTGGCGTGCGGGTGGATGGTGCCGTGGTTTCCGACAAGGGCCTCAAGCTGGGTGCCGGAAGCTATGTGGTGCAGGTGGGCAAACGCAAGTTTGCGCGTGTGCTGCTGGGCGAATAATTGGGTCGAAATAGCATCAAACGCTTGCCCATCAAGCGGTTGGTGCTATTAATTTGATACTTTTGGGCCCGGCGCGCCGGGTTCTGCCGCCTCGCCCAGGGCGGTGCGCGTGGCCGCTGCCTCGGTGCGCAGCCAGGAGCAAAAAGCCTGCACCTCGGGGCGTTGGCTGCTGCGCGGGCCCACCAGCAGCCAATAGGCCAGCGGCGAGTCGAGCCGGTGGCCGGGCAGCACCTCCACCAGGTCACCCCGGGCCAGCGCGTCTGCCACCAAGGGCAGGCGCGCCAGCGCCAGGCCCTGGCCGCTGAGCGCGGCCTGCACGATCTGGTGCGCGTGGTTGAAGGACAGCCAGCGCTGGGGCTGCAGCTGGGGGCCGCCCTGGGCATCGAACCAGCGGCGCCAGGACAGCCATTCCAGGTGCAGGCTGCGGTGTGCATCGCCCGCTTCGATCAGGGTGAAGCGGGCCACATCGGCCGGTCGCCGCACGGGCGGCGTGCTTTTGAGCAGCCAGGGGCTGGCCACCACCGCCAGTTGTTCGCCAAACAGCCGTTCAGCACCGGCCAGGCGCGTGCCAGGCAGGCTGTAGCGCAGCGCCAGGTCAATGTCGGCGGTGTCCATGTCGACCGGGACATCGCTGGCGTCGATGCGCAGGTCGATGTCGGGGTGGTCGCGCTGAAAGGCCTCCATGCGCGGAATGAGCCAGGTCGAGGCAAAACTGGCCCAGGTGGCGATGGCCACGCTTTTGCGCCCCGCCGTCTGGCGCACCAGGCGCACGGCCGCGTCGATGCGCTCCAGGGCCGGTGCCACGGTGCGCTGCAATTGCGCGCCCGCGCCCGTCAGTTCTACGGCGCGGGTGTGGCGCAGGAACAGCGGCAGGCCCACCTCGTCCTCCAGCGCCTGGATCTGGCGGCTCACGGCCGATTGCGTGAGCGCCAGTTCTTCGGCAGCCGCACGAAAGTTGAGATGCCGCGCCACAGCCAGGAACGCGCGCCAGTGGCCCGCCGCCACGGGGCGGGTGCGCAGCAGGGCGGCAGACGGGGGCAGAGCAGACATACCGAGCGCCTTATTGATGCAGTTTGTGAATCAATAGCGTACCCCGCTTTCATTGGACTTGCAATGAAATCAGCAGGATCATGCAGAAATTCCACTCTATTGATTGATGCAAGGAGATCGCCATGTCATACCCCATGGATTCGGTGTTGCTGCCCGGGAAGCAGGACGCTTGCACATCCCCTGCGCCGACGGGTTGCTGGCGCCTGCGCCCGGGGCACGCGCTGTCGCTGCGGCCGCAAGATCGGGGGGTGCTGCGCGTGGCCCGGGGGCGGGTCTGGCTGACCCTGGGCGATGGATACGACCATGTGCTGGCTGCCGGGGATGCCATGGCGCTCGAACCCGGCTACACCGTGGTGCTGGAGCCCTGGGCTGCGCCGGGAGCGCAGGACGCGGCGTTTGCCTGGGATACAGCGGCGCCCCCTGTGGCCTGCGCCACGCCCGCTGCCGCGGACTGGGAGCGCAGCGTGGCGCGCCCGCTGTGGGACCTGGGGCAGGCGCTGGGTGCGGCGGCGCGTGCGACGGGGCAGCTGGCCCATGGGTTGGCGCGGTGGACGCTGCGCCGTGCGTTGCCGGGTGGCGCACATGCCGTACCGCAGTGCAGGGGCGGATAATCGGGTGTTTTTTCCCGGCGAGGATGGTCCTGCGCCGGACGAACACAGATTGCCATGACACCACTCGACATTCTCATCATGGCGGCCGGCAAAGGCACGCGCATGAAAAGCCGCATTCCCAAGGTGCTCCAGCGTCTGGGCGGACGGGCCCTGCTGCGCCATGTGCTGGACCAGGCGGTCCATCTGCAGGCGCGCAGCGCCATTGTCATTACGGGCCATTGCGCTACAGAAGTAGAAGCTGCTACCGCAGATGCAGCAAGCGTTGGGAGCGGTTTTGACCTGAAATTTGTGCGCCAGGAACCGCAGCTGGGCACCGGCCACGCCGTGCAGCAGGCCGTGCCGCGGCTGCAGGACGACGGCACCGTGGTCGTGCTCTCGGGCGATGTGCCGCTGACCCAGGCCGACACGCTGCGCGCGCTGGTGGCTGCATCGCAGGCGGTGCCTGGCGGGCAGCTGGCGCTGCTGACGGTGACCATGGACGACCCCACGGGCTATGGCCGCATCGTGCGCAATGCCGACGGCGCGGTGCAGGGCATCGTCGAGCACAAGGACGCCAGCGAGGCCCAGCGCGCCATTACCGAGATCTACAGCGGCATCATGGCCGTGCCCGCACGCCTGCTGCGCGGCTGGCTGGCACGCCTGACCAATGACAACGCCCAGGGCGAGTACTACCTTACCCAGATCGTCACCCTGGCCGTGCAGGACGGCGCCCCCGTGGCCGCGCACCGTATTTCGGATGCGCTGCAGGTGGCCGGTGTCAACAGCCCCCTGCAGCTGGCCGCGCTGGAGCGCGCCCACCAGCTGCGCCAGGCCACCGCGCTGCTGGAGCAGGGCGTGCGCCTGGCCGACCCGGCACGCTTTGACCTGCGCGACGACGCACGCACCGGCGTGCGCGGCGAGCTGCTGTGCGCGCAGGATGTGGAGATCGATGTGGGCTGCATCTTCACCGGCCGTGTGGTGCTGGGCGAGGGCGTGCAGGTCGGCGCGCACTGCTGCATCGCCAACGCGCGCATTGGCGCGGGGGCCGTCATCCACCCCTATACCCACATCGATGGCGAACAGATGAGTGCCACCGTCGGCGAGGGCGCCCTGGTCGGCCCCTTTGCCCGCCTGCGCCCCGGTGCGCAACTGGGCCGTGGGGTGCACATCGGCAATTTTGTCGAGGTAAAAAACGCCACCCTGGCCGACGGTGCCAAGGCCAACCACCTGGCCTATCTGGGCGACGCCACCGTGGGCGAACGCGTGAACTTTGGCGCGGGCAGCATCACCGCCAACTACGACGGTGCCAACAAGCACCGCACGGTGCTGGGCGCCGATGTGCACATCGGCAGCAACTGCGTGCTGGTGGCGCCGGTGCGCATTGGCGCCGGGGCCACCGTGGGCGGCGGCTCCACCATCACCAAGAACGTGCCCGCCGGTGCGCTGGGTGTGGCGCGCGGCCGCCAGGTCAGCGTGGCCGACTGGCAGCGCCCCACCAAGCAGCCCAAGCCATGAGCACGCCCCCCCTGGACGCAGCCGCCTCCGGCGCACCGGGGCCGGACGACTACGCGGCGCTGGAGGCCCCGGCGCTGCGCGCCCTGCTGGCCCGGCGCGACCTGCAATGGGCGCAGCAGGCGGCCGCACACGAGGAATGGGTGCACGCCGTATCGCACGACCTGCGGGCGCCGCTGCGCCACATCACCTCGTATGGGCCGCTGGTGCGCGAGCTGCTGGAGGAGGCGCAAGGCCTGGAGCCCGAAGCGCGGCAGGAGGCGCTGGCCTTTCTGGGCACCATGGACCAGTCGGCCCGGCGCATGGGCCGCATGCTCGATGGTCTGCTGGCGCTGGCACGCATTGACCGCGCGCCGCTGCGCCTGCAGGCCGTGGACCTGGGCGCGCTGGTCGAGCAGGCCCGCGCGCCGCTGGCCGCCGCGCTGCAAAGCCGCAGCGTGCAGTGGCAGGTGGCGCCAGCACTGCCTACCGTGCAGGGCGATGCGGCGCTGCTGCGCGCTTTGCTCGATGCGCTGTTGTCCAATGCGCTCAAGTTCACGCAGGGGCGGGCACCGGCCTGCATTGCCGTGGGGGCCGAGCGCGCGGCCGACGGGGTGTGCGCGCTGTGGGTGCAGGACAACGGTGTGGGCTTCAACCCTGCACAGGCGAACGGGCTGTTCGGCATCTTCCAGCGCCTGCACCGCGAGAGCGAGTTTGAGGGCGTGGGTGCCGGCCTGGCCCTGGTGCGCGCTGTGGCCCGGCGCCACGGCGGCCAGGCCCAGGCCACGGCTGCGCCGGGCGAAGGCTGCACGGTGCGCGTGTCCTGGCCGGATTCTGTGGCCGCACCGGTCTTCGATTGATGCAAAAATGAGAGCTGCCAGCGCTTGACTGGCAAGCGCTGGCGCCACTTTTTACCAGATATTCAGGTGCCTGGTGCCGGCACCACGGCGAGGGCTGCGTTTGCTGCCGCAGCAGGCGCCTGGAAGGCGCTGACCTGGTTGCGCCCCAGGTGCTTGGCGCGGTAGAGGGCGGCATCGGCGTCGTTGATCCAGTCGCGCAGCTGGCGTTGGTGGGGCTGGGTCTCGGCCAGGCCGATGCTGCTGGTCAGGCGCAGGCCGGGCAGCTCGCGCAGGCGCACGGTGGCAATCTGTTCGCGGATACGCTCGGCCATGGCCTGTGCCGTGGCGGTGCGGGCGTTGCTGCAGACCACCACGAATTCATCGCCGCCGTAGCGCCCGGCGTGGTCCTGGGCGCGCACGCAGTCGCGGATCACGCGGCCCACGGCCCGGATCGCCTCGTCGCCCACGGTATGGCCGTGCAGGTCGTTGATGGGCTTGAAACGGTCGATGTCGATCATCAGCAGGCAGGCCGGTTCGGCGTGGGTATGGAAACGCTCCAGGCTGGCGCTGGCCTGTTCCTGCCAGTGGCTGCGCGCGGCCAGGCCGGTCTGGGCGTCGGTGCGGCGCAGTTCATCGAGCTGGCGGTTCTGCCGCGCCACGGTGCGGATCAGCCGGTAGCTGGCGATGCTGACCGCCATGGTGTGCACAACGATGATGGGCAGCGTGAAGATCACCACCATGAGGCCGCTTTCCAGGCGCGGCTCGGGCCGCACCAGCAGTGTGGCCAGCAGCCCGGCGCCCAGCATGCCCGGCAGCGAATACAGCCACAGGCGCTTGATGCCGCTGCTGAACTTGTCGTAGGTGGTGACGGCGATCAGCACCACGCTGGGCAGCAGGTTGAACTGCATCAGCGGCACCCACAGGCCCACCAGGGCCGAATCGATCAGCAGGTTGCGGATTTCGGCGCGGAACGGGTCGGCACTGTAGCGGGCCAGCAGATAGGCGATGTGCGGCCAGAGCACAAAAGACGCCACCGCCAGCCAGCCGTATTGCGTCAGCATGTCGTGCTGGTGCAGTACGCTCGCGATCAGCAAGCCGCCCAGCCCCATGCCCAGAATACGCAGCGGATAAATGCGGCGGAAGACGCGGCGGCGCGAAGCAGGGCCGCTGTCGCCATGGTGGGGCGGCGGGTGCTGGGTATCGGGTGCGGCGGGCATGGCGTGCGGGACGGGTGTTTCCTGGCAAATGGCGCAAGGCTAACAGACGGGGCGCCGAGACCGGTTTACCGCCCTCCGCGCGCCGTGGCGGCGCCTTCTTCCAGGTGGCGCAGACGGCGCCGCAGCTGTGCCACTTCTTCCATCAGGTCGGTGGTCATGGCGGCCAGATAGGGGTCTGCGCCAAATGCGGCTTCCAGCTGGGCAATGCGCCGTGCCCGCACCAGGGTGGCGCTGCTGAAGCGCCAGGTGACGAATCCGGTGGCCGCCGGGCTGCCGGGTGGAGTGATCTCCAGCACACCGGCCTCGACGCGCTCGCTCACCCATTCCGGGGCGCGGCAGCAGGCGCGGGCCAGTTCTTCCAGCGTGAGTGTGGCGTCGTCCAGCAGTTCGCCCAGTTGCGCCGGGGTGTGGAATGCATGCGGCATGGTCAGGCTCCTTGCGCGGCTTGTGCCTGGCGTGGATTGAAATGGGGAAAAGCCTTGCCCAGGGCGGCCCAGGCGGCGCGTGCGGTGTCGGTGTCGGCCGGGGGCAGGGCGATGCCCAGCTCCAGGTACAGGTCGCCCGGCGTGCTGCTGGGGATGCCCCGGCCCTTGAGGCGCAGCTTGCGCCCGGCGTGGGAGCCTGCGGGGACGGTCACTTCCAGGCTGCCCGCCGGTGTCTGCACCTCAACGCTGGCGCCCAGTGCGGCCTCCCAGGGGGCGAGCAGCAAGGGCTGGTAGACGTCGCGGCCCTCGGCACGCCAGCGCGGGTCGGGGCGGAACAGTACCTCCAGGAACAGGTCGCCCGCCGGGGCGCCGCCCAGCCCCGGGTTGCCCTGGCCCGCCAGGCGGATCAGCTGGCCTTCGCGCATGCCCTTGGGAATCTTCACTTCCAGGCTGCGCTGCTCGGGCACCACATGGCCGCCAGCGTCCAGGTGCGCCGTGCGCAGGTGGAGGGTGCGCATGCCGCCGTGGTAGGCATCCGCCATGTCCAGTTCGATGCGGGCGTGCTGGTCCGCCCCGCGCTGTGCGCCACCGGCCGGGGCCCCCTGCCTGCGCTGCGCCCGTGCGGCCTGGCCAAAGAGCTGCTCGAAGAAGTCGCTGTACTGGCCATGGTCTGTGCCTTCGTACGAACTGCCTGCGTCCGAAAAGGCGAACCCGGCATCCCAATGGGGCGGCGGACGGAAGTCGCCGCCGCTGCGCGCGCCCTGGGCGGCGGCCTGCGCTCCCAGCGCGTCGTAGGCGGCGCGCTTCTCGGGGTCCGACAGCACGGTATAGGCCTCGTTGACCTGCGCCATGCGCTGCTCGGCATCGGGCTCCTTGCTGACATCGGGGTGGTACTGGCGCGCCAGCTTGCGAAACGCCTTCTTGATTTCGTCGGCCGTAGCGCCTGTGGCCACGCCGAGTATCTGGTAGTAATCCTTGAATTCCATGGATGGGCCTCCGGGCGGCTACTCTACGCCTGCCGCCTGACAGCGGGCAACAGAGGTTGAGGCGCGCTATGAAAAAAGTAGCTTATTACGCTTGTCAAATGGGCGTTACAGGCACTTTTGTTGTGAATTTTGCCCGGTGGGTCGCAAAGAAGGCGCGCACATTGCGCACATTGGCCGTACCCGTGAACAGCCGTTGCGACAGCGCCAGGTACCCTGGCATGTCGCGCGTGTGCGCCACCAGCACGAAATCGGGCCCGGGCGAGACGCGCCAGCATTGCTGCACACAGGGCTCCTGCACAGCCAGGGCCTCGAAGGCGTCGAGCTGCTCGGCGCCCTGGCGGTCGAGCGAAACCTCCACAATGCACGCCAACCCGTGGCCCTGCAGGGCGGCCAGCCGGTCGGGCTGCACGATGGCCACCTGCCGTTCGATCAGACCCGCGTCATGCAGGCGCTTGACGCGCCGCAGGCAGGTAGGGGGAGAAACGTTGACCTGCGCAGCCAACTGCTGGTTGCTTTGACCGGCATCGTGCTGGAGCAGATCCAGCAGTTGCAGGTCTGTTTTGTCTAGTGTAAATGATTCCATTATTCAAGAATAAATGAAATTTAAGTTCATTGAATGGTTTTCATGAAAAGTTATTTCATATTTTTCATGAATTCAATCACTTATTTTGAAATCATCGGCCTAGGATAGGGCGTTCATTCAGAGAGAGGGTCTTCCTATGTGCGGCATCGTCGGCGCAGTTTCTACGCGCAACATCGTTCCCATCCTCGTGCAGGGCCTGCAGCGGCTGGAGTACCGGGGCTATGATTCCTGCGGTGTGGCCGTGCATGCGGCCGGCGGTGCGGGGCTGACGGCGGGCTTGCAGCGTGCCCGCAGCACCTCCCGCGTGGCCGAATTGCTGGAGCAGGTGCAGGCCGATCACATCGAAGGCTTCACTGGCATTGCCCACACCCGCTGGGCCACGCACGGCGCGCCGGCCGTGCGCAACGCCCATCCGCATTTCAGCCATGGCACGGGCGACAGCGCTGCCGGTACGGCCCGCGTGGCCCTGGTGCACAACGGCATCATCGAGAACTACGAAGAACTGCGCGCCCTGCTGCAGGGCCGGGGTTATGTGTTTGCCAGCCAGACCGATACCGAGGTGATTGCCCACCTGGTCGACAGCCACTACAACGGTGACCTGTTCGACGCCGTGCAGGCCGCGGTGGCCGAGCTGCACGGCGCCTACGCCATTGCCGTCATGCACAAGGACGAGCCGCAGCGCGTGGTGGGCGCCCGCGCCGGTTCACCGCTGATTCTGGGCGTGGGGCAGGGCGCTACCGCAGGGGCGTCGGTGCCCACAGAGCATTTCCTGGCCAGCGACGCCATGGCACTGGCCGGTGTCACAGACCAGATCGTCTACCTGGAAGAAGGCGACCTGGTCGACCTGCAGCCCGGCCGCTACTGGATCGTCGGCAAAGACCGCGAACCCCTGGCGCCTGCGCAACGCCCGGTACGCACCGTGCAGGCGCACAGCGGCGCAGTGGAGCTGGGCCCCTACCGGCACTACATGCAAAAGGAAATTTTTGAGCAGCCGCGCGCCATTGCCGACACCCTGGAAGGCGTGGAAGGCATCGTGCCCGAACTGTTTGACGGCGCCGCGCAGCAGGGCGTGCCGGGCGCGGCCGCCTGGCGCGTGTTCAAGGAAATCGACCGCGTCCTCATTCTGGCCTGCGGCACCAGCTACTACAGCGGCTGCGCGGCCAAATACTGGCTCGAAGAGCTGGCGGGCATCCCCACCCAGGTGGAAGTGGCCAGCGAGTACCGCTACCGCACCAGCGTGCCCGATCCGCGCCAGCTCATCGTCACCATCAGCCAGAGCGGCGAAACCGCCGACACCCTGGCCGCGCTGCGCCACGCGCAAAGCCTGGGCATGGAGCACACGCTCACCATCTGCAACGTGGCCACCAGCGCCATGGTGCGCGAATGCAAGCTCGCCTACATCACCCGTGCGGGGGTCGAGATCGGCGTGGCCAGCACCAAGGCCTTCACCACGCAGCTGGCGGGCCTGTTCCTGCTGACGCTGGCGCTGGCGCAGTCCAAAGGCCGCCTCACCGCAGAGCAGGAGGCCGCGCACCTCAAAGCCATGCGCCACCTGCCCGTGGCATTGCAGGCCGTGCTGGCACTCGAACCGCAGCTCATCGCCTGGGCCGAGGATTTTGCCCGCATGGAAAACGCCCTGTTCCTGGGCCGGGGCCTGCACTACCCCATTGCCATGGAAGGGGCGCTCAAGCTCAAGGAAATCAGCTACATCCACGCCGAGGCCTACCCCGCCGGGGAACTCAAGCATGGCCCGCTGGCCCTGGTGACCAGCGCCATGCCCGTCGTTACCGTGGCGCCCAACGATGCCCTGCTGGAGAAGCTCAAGAGCAACATGCAGGAAGTGCGTGCGCGCGGCGGCGTGCTGTATGTGCTGGCCGACGCCGACACCCGCATCGAGAGCGGCGAAGGCCTGCACGTCATCCGCATGCCCGAACACTATGGGCCCCTCAGTCCGTTATTGCATGTGGTGCCGCTGCAGCTGCTGGCCTACCACACGGCCTGTGCCCGGGGGACCGACGTGGACAAGCCGCGCAATCTGGCCAAGAGCGTGACGGTCGAATAGTGGGCGGCCCTGTCAGTCCAGTTCTT
>JAMLIQ010000024.1 GCA_023954095.1 Burkholderiaceae bacterium
GGCTGACGGTGCAGGACTTTCATCTGCTGGTACGGCTGAAGGTGTTCAACACCGAACAGATGAACCAGGCGGTGTTTGCGTTTAGGCGGTATGAAGATGCGTCGCTGCGCTACACCGGCATCCCGAGCCACGATGGGCTGACCCACTACGGCTTGTATGACACTGTGGTGGCAAAAGACCAATGCTATTAATTTAATAGCTTGCGGCGCTTACCCCTATTGCCATAGGGCCACTTTTTACCCAAAAATCATTCGTGGCGCAAGGCGTCGATCGGATCCATGCGCGCCGCCCGCCGTGCCGGAAAGTAGCCAAACAACACGCCGATACCGGCCGAGAACACAAAGGACAGCAGGTTCACCCCCGGGTTGAACAGGTAAGGCACCCCCATCACCTGCGACAGCACCACGGAAGCCCCTGTGGCCAGCACGATGCCCAGCAGCCCGCCCAGCGCAGCCAGCACCACGGCCTCGATCAGGAACTGCAGCAGCACCTCGCGCTCGAGCGCGCCAATGGCCAGGCGCAGGCCGATTTCGCGCGTGCGCTCGGTCACACTCACCAGCATGATGTTCATGATGCCGATGCCGCCCACCAGCAGGCTCACGGCCGCCACGGCGCCCAGCAGCATGGTCATGACCTTGGTGGTGCCCGAAAGGGTGTCGGCCAGCTGCTTGGTGTCGAGCACGTTGAAGTTGTCTTCGTCCGCGTCGGCCAGCTTGCGCCGCTCGCGCAGCAGCTGCGTCAGACTGGCCTTCACGCGATCGGGGTCGCTGCCGTCCTGCATGGAAACCAGCAGGGTCTGCACCCGGGTGCTGCCCGTCACGCGGCGCTGCAGAGTCTTGAGGGGCAGCAGCACCACCTCGTCCTGGTCATTGCCAAAAGCGCCCTGTCCCTTGGAGCCCAGCACACCAATGATTTCGCAGGACATCTGACGCACCCGCAGCTGCCCACCCACGGCATCGCCGTCGCCGAACAGCTCGCGCCGCAACGTCTCCCCGATCAGGCACACCGCCGCGCCGGCGCGCAGCTCGTCATCGGTAAATTCACGCCCGAGGCGCACCACCCAGTTGCCGGTTTCCAGCCAGGCGTTGGTGCTGCCGATGACGCTGGTCGTCCAGTTGCGCCCGCCCGCCACCACCGTGGCACCGGTGCGCCCTTCCGGCGCCACGGCCCGGATACCCCCGATCTGCTGGGCAATGGCATCGGCATCCACATCCTTGAACGACGGAGCCCCCCCGCTGCCCGGCCCCATGCGCTGGCCCGGCCGCACCTGCAGCAGGTTGGTGCCCAAGCCAGAGATCTGGTTCTGCACGGCCATGGTGGCGCCGTTGCCCAGCGTCACCATGGTGATGACCGCGCTCACCCCGATCACGATCCCCAGAATGGTGAGAAACGAGCGCATCAGATTGCGCCGGATGGAGCGCAGCGCCAGCAACAAGGTGTTAAACAGCATCAGGTGCCTCCAGCGCCGCAGCGCGCAGGCCCACGGGATGCGGGTTGGGCAGGTCGCTGTCCACCACGCCATCCACAAAGCGCACGATGCGCCGGGCGTACTGCGCCATGTCGGCCTCGTGGGTCACCATCAGCACGGTGATGCCCTGATCGTGGTTGAGCTTCCAGAGCAGTTCCATGATTTCATGGCTGCGCTGGGTATCAAGATTGCCCGTGGGCTCATCGGCCAGCAGCACGGCGGGCTCGGTGACAATGGCGCGCGCAATGGCCACGCGCTGCTGCTGCCCGCCCGACAGTTCGCCCGGCGTATGGTGTTCCCAGCCCTTGAGACCCACCGCATCGAGGGCCCGTGCGGCGGCGGCATGGCGCGCGCGCGCAGACTCGCCGCGGTACAGCAGCGGCAGCTCCACGTTCTCCTGGGCCGAGGTGCGCGCCAGGAGGTTGAATCCCTGGAACACAAAGCCGAAGAAGCGCCGCCGCAGACGCGCCCGCTCGTCGCGCGAGAGCGACTCCACGCGAACGCCCTGGAAAAGATAGGTCCCCGCCGTGGGGCGGTCCAGGCAGCCCAGCGTGTTCATGGCGGTGGACTTGCCGGACCCGCTGGGCCCCATGATGGCCACGAAATCACCGCGCGCAATATCCAGATCCACCCCCTTGAGCGCCTGGAAGGCCAGCGCCCCTTCGCCATAGACCTTGGTCACCCCCCGCAGGCGGATCAGCGGGGCGGCGGCGGCCGACGCTGTGCGGGCAGGCTCGCTCATGGCGCCGCCCCGGCGCTGCGCTGGTCCGTGATGACGGCCATGCCGGGCTCCAGCGCCTCGCTGGCCACCTCCGTCATGCGGCCATCGCTGATACCCACGGTGACATTCACCGCCTGGGGCGCGCCGTCCTTGAGTACCCAGATCTGCCGGGTCTTCGCGGCTGCGTCGGTCTTGTCGCCGCCCGCCGGGCGGCGGGAACTGCTGCGCGGCAGGCGCGGCATCAATTGGGACATGATGCCGCCGCCCGACGAGGCGGCAGGCCGCGCCGCGCCGGCCGCAGACACGGGGACGAAACGCAGCGCCGTATTGGGCACCATGAGAACACCGTTGCGCTCGGTGGAAGTGATGGTGGCAGCCGCCGTCATGCCGGGGCGCAGGCTCAGGTCCGAGTTATCGACCTGCAGCCACGAGATATACGTCACCACGTTGTCGGTCTTGGTCGAACCGTAGGCCACACGGGTGATGGTGGCCGGGTACTTGCGGGCAGGGTAGGCACTGACCGTGAAACTGGCCTTCTGCCCATCGCGCACGGCACCCACGTCGGCTTCGTCCACATTCACCTGCAACTGCAGCTGCGTCAGGTCTTCGGCCACGGTGAACAGGGTGACAGCCTGCAGCGACGCGGCCACCGCGTTGCCCGGGTCCACGGTGCGCGTGAGCACCACGCCATCGATGGGCGAGCGGATGGACGCCTTGGACAGATTGGTCTCATCGGTGGACAGCGCGGCCTTGGCGTCCTCCACGCTGGCGCGGGCACTGGTCTCGTCGGCCCGCGCACGTTCCAGGGTGGCGCGGCCGGCATCCAGCTCGGCGGCCGAGGGCACCTTGCCGCCGGAAAGGCGGGCCACTTCCTCCAGCCGCGCCAGGTTGGCCTGCGCCTCCCGCACCGTGGCCCCCGACTGCGCCAGCCGTGCATGGGCCGAAGCGAGCGAGGCGCGCGAGCGCAGCACCTGGGACGAGAGCTTGGCCGTGTCCAGTTCCACCAGCACCTGCCCCTTCTTGATCTTGTCGTTCACGTCCACCAGAACGCTGCGCACCGTACCCGACAACTCGCTGCCGACGTTCACCGAGCGTGTCGGCTGCAGGGTTCCGTTGGCAGCCACCGTAAGGGTGAGGCTGCCGCGCCGCACCTCCTCGGTCACATAGCTGGGCGCAGCATTGCTGCGCTTTTGTGCCTGCCAGTAGTACAGCCCGCCCGCCAGCAGCGCTGCGCAGGCCAGGGCCAGCCACAGCATGGGGCGCTGCCACCAGCGGCGTGCCAGGCCATCGCCCAGCAGGGCCTGCAAATCGGCAGCATTGGGACTGGAGCCGGTGTCGGTATTTTTGGAGGAGGTCGTCATGGCATCAAAGTCAGGTAAGTCACGCGCAGCCGTACGCGCCGCGCCGCGTGTGCAGTCAAGGTCACTGCCAGCCACCGCCCAGCGCCTTGTACAGGCGCACATGGCCGGCGCCCGCATTGGCGATGGAAATGGCCACACTGTCCTGGGTAGAGAGCAGGGTGCGCTGGGTATCCAGCACGGCCTGGAAGTCGATCAGACCGCTTTCGTAGCGGTTCTGCGCCAGGAGCGCAGCATTCCCGGCCGCATCGGCTGCGGCCTGCAGGCGCACCAGGCGCTCGCGCTCGCCACGCAGGGCCACCAGTGCATCTTCCACGTCCTGGAGGGCAGTCAGCACCGTGGCCTCGTAGTTCACGCGCGCCTGCTCCAGCGCCGCCTCCTGCACACGCACCTGGGCGCGGGCAGCGCCCCCGTCGAACAAGGGTACAGAGATGCCGCCCAGCAACGAATGGACGACCGAAGCGCCATCGCCCAGCGCGCCCAGCGTCAGCGCCCGCAGGCCCAGCGAGCCACTGATGCGAAAGCTGGGGTAGCGCGCTGCATCCGCCTGCGCCACACGCGCCAGCGCGGCGGCAATACGTTCCTCGGCCTGGCGTACATCCGGCCGCTGGCGCAGTGTTTCGGCGGGAATGGCCAGCACCAGGTCGTCCGGCGCCCGGGGCACAGGGCGCGGACTGGCAAGCAGGGTATCGAGCGCCCCCGGCGCGCGGCCCGTCAACACGGCCAGCGCGTGGCGACTTTGCGCCAGATTGGCTTGCAGCTGCGGAATCTGCGCGGCCGTTTGCTCGGCGGCGGCACGGGCCTGCTCGGACACCAGCGATGTCGTCAACCCGGCCTGCACGCGCCAGTCCGTCATCTGCAGGGTTTCGCGCTGGCTGGCCAGGTTGCGCTGTGCAATGGACAAGCGCTCCTGCAGCCCCCGCAGGGTGATGTAGTTGACAGCCACTTCGGCGGCCAGCGACACCTGCACCTGCGCCAGCCCCGCCTGCGCGGCACGTGCATCGGCCTCGCTGGCATCGGCACCGGCGTGCAGGCGCCCAAACACGTCGGGTTCCCAGGCGGCATCGAAGCCGAGTTGAAAGCTGTTGCCCGTGCTGCCCGCAGAACGGCTGCGCTGCGCCGAGCCCGACGCATTCACGCTGGGCCGCAGCCCCGCCTGCTGCACCTGCGCCTGGGCGCGTGCCTGCTGCAAAGCGGCCTGGGCGCTGCGCACACTGGTGTGGGCCTGCAAGGCCTGGCCGACCAGCTCCGTCAATTGCGGGTCGCCAAAACGCTGCCACCATTGCGCCAGCGGCGTGGCCTCGGCGCCAGGCGCTGCAGGGCTGCCGGGCGCCTTCGACCAGTCTGTGGGAACAGGCAGCACAGGCAGCGCAGCATGGGGCGGCGCCATGGACGCACATCCCGCCAGCAAGGCCAGTGTGGCAGCCAGGGGCAGACGGAGGCGGCGGGAGAAAAACATCATGACCTTGGAGGAAACAGCGAAGAACGCGCCACGGGGTGCGCACGATGAAGGCATTGTGCCGGGTGGTCTTGTCGCATCGGCGGCACGCAGGTGAAGCCTGTGTAAAGACAGGCACCCTTGCACGCCAGCGGCTCCCGCCACGCGTCAGGCCCTGCGCGCCTGGGCCCGCAGGGCCTGGTGTGCGGGCCGCTCCAGGCAACGCTCCAGCCACGCCCCGGTGGCTGGAAAGGCCTCCATCAGCGCACGCGCCGGGCGCGCCCAGCCCAGCACGCTGGCCACGCACAGGTCGGCCACCGTAAAACGTCCTGCCGCCAGAAAAGGCAGCCCTTGCGCGCTCTGCTGCGCCAGATGCTGCTCCAGCACCCGCAGCGGCACATGCAGGCGTTTTTCAGCGGCCTCGGCCAGGTCGGCCTTGCGCTGCCCGGGCGGCATGGCCACGCGGTGCATCAGCACCGTCAAGGCATCTTTCTCCACCTCGGTCACCGACCAGAAGCTCCAGCGCAGGGCCTCGGCATCTTCGCGCGGCGTGGCCGGTGCAAGGTCGCTGCCATCGCCCCTGCCATGGCGCCGCGCCAGGTACAGGGCACAGGCCATGCTTTCCCACACCACCACCTCACCCTCGGGGCGGTGGTCCACCAGCACCGGAATGCGGCCATTCGGATTGAGTGCCAGAAAGCCGGGCGTGCGCGTGGCGCCTCCCTGGTAGGGCGTCTCCACATGCTCGAAAGACAGGCCCAGTTCAGCGGCCGCCCACAGCGGGCGTACAGCGCGGGATGCGGCAATGCCGTAAATCGTCAAAGACATGGAAACGTCCTCCTGTGATCCGCGGCCCCACCCGTCATCGCCGTTCCAGCCACCACTGGATCACATACTTGGCCAGGAAGCCCAGAAAACCTACGCCCAGGCCCAGAAAGATCACAAATGTCCCAAAGCGGCCGGCCTTGGACTCCCAGGCCAGGTGCCCAATGATGAAGACCATGAACAGGATGAATGCCCCCACCCCATAGGTCAGAAAGAACCCCGCGATCTGCGCCTCGGTGTAGCCAAAAATCACGATGCCGCTCCGTTGTGTTGCTCCGTAACCGCCCCAGGCGCCCACACGCCAGGCTCGCGCAGCGGCAGACTGGAAGCATCCACCAGGTCACGGTAGGCGTGCCAGCTGGCATGGCCCAGCACAGGCATGACCACGGCCAGGCCCAGCATCATGGGCACCATGCCGAGCAGGGTCAGCGCAAGAATCAAGGCCGTCCACAGGGCCATCGTGGCCGGGTTGGCCAGCACCGCCTGCCAGCTCGTGAGCACCGCCTGCCACAGGCCGACGCGCCGGTCGAGCAGCAGCGGCATCGCGACCACACTGGAGGCAAAAATGGGCGCAGCCAGCAGACTGCCCAGCGCCAGCCAGAGTGCAAAAAGCGTGCTGTCCGGCGCCAGCACCACATGCGTGATGAAATCAATCGGGCTGCGGATGGGCACAGGCGCCAGCAGCGTGATGAGCGCGGACGACACCAGCACCCAGCCCGTGCCCGCCAGCGCCAGCAAGGCGCCGAACTGCACCAGACACCAGTAATCGTTGCCCCACTTGCTGCGGTGGCTGCTCTGCCAGAAAAGCCAGGTGCGCACGACCACCGCCAACCCGGCGGGCTCACCGCGCTCGAGCGCGCGGCTCAGCACGTAAAAGCTGGTGGCCAGCACCGGGGCCACCACCAGAAAGCCCGACATCGCCCCGGCCAGCAGCCAAAAACGGTCATGGGCCACCACTGCGATCAGCATGCCGAATACCGCCAGCGCCAGCCCGTACACCAGGCTGGCGGCGCCCGAGCGCAGCATGTCACGCCAGCCCAGCGCCAGCCAGGTCAATGGCCTTGTGAAGACGACGGAACGCACCTGGGGCAAAGCAGCGCGGGGTTGGGGCATAACGCGATCAGAAGGTAGGGTTGATGGAAACCGGGGCCAGCAGCGGCTTGAGCGCATGCAGGCTGCTCACCACCGCATGGGGCCTCGTGCCCGGGTGCGGCCAGTCTGCATTTTCGCGGTTGAGCCAGACAGTCTGCATGCCTGCACGCAGGGCGCCCAACCCATCGAGGTGGGCATCATCGCCGATGTGCAGCACCTGGGCCGCAGACACGCCTGCTGCCTGGGCCCCACGGTGGAAGACGCGCGCATCGGGCTTGGCGGCACCAACCTCGCGCGCACTGATGGACGCATGAAAATAACGCCCCAGACCCACGCGCTGCAGGTCGGCATTGCCGTTGGACAACGCCACCACGGGCCAGCGGCTGCTGAGGTATTCGAGCGCGGGCAACGCATCCTCGAACAGATCCACGCGCTGGCGTTCATCGAAGAACACCTCGAAAGCGGGCTCGGCCAGCGCGGGGTCCTCGCCTGCCTGCGTGAGCGCCATACGGATGGACTCGCGGCGCAGCGCGCTCAGATCGTGCCGCAGATCGGGGCGCAACTGGTCCATGCGGCTGCGAAGGGCGCGCAGCGCCCCGGGCTCGGCGTACAGCGCCCGAGTGGCTGGCGCGTGCTCGGCCAGCCAGGATTGCAGGACGGACTCGGCGCGCGCGATGGTGGGCCAGATGGGCCACAAGGTGTCGTCCAGATCCAGCGTGATGGCACGAATGCGGCAGAGATCGAGGGGAATGGAGGGCATGTGCAAAAAACAGTGGGGCGCAAGCGCCATGGCGAATCGAGAATACCCCACGGCGCAAGCCCTTGCAGGGTACGGGATGTCGCACAGCCTGCCAGCCAGTCACCATGGCAAACCCTTGACGCACGACAAGCAAAACACCGTTCGTTACCTCGATAATTCCGCCGTGACATCCCGCACCCCCCGCTCCCGCAAGCTGCAGCTGTCCATGGTCTTGTCCATGGTGGCGCTGTTTGCCCAGCTCTGGATGGGGCAGGTCAGCGCAGGGCACATGGCGCAGATGCTCTCCGAGCAGTTCATGCGGGGCGACATCTGCAGCGTGCAGGACATGGGCACGGAACGGCCTGACGGCCTGCCCTCGGGCCACACCATGGGCGGCACCCTGGGCTGCCCGGTCTGCAGCGTGGCTGCCGCCAGTTTCACGCCGGGCAACGCCCAGGCCGTGCAAGAGCCACCGCCCGCGCTGGCGGTTTACGGCGCACTTTTCACATCCGCGCCCGCCCGGGCGCTGCGGCACACCAATGTGCGGCCGCCAGCGCAGGCCCCCCCGGCCGCCTGAACTGTTGTCTTACTCACTTGGTTTGCCCGCAGCTCTCCAGCTGCGGGCATAGCCGTATGGGCCTGCGCCCGCCCCTTTTTGCACCATCGCCATGACTTCCCACACCCGTACCCGCGCCCGCGACGGCCGTCCGCTCACCCTGTCCCTGCGCCCCCTGTGCGCCCTGCTCGCTGCCCTGCCCTTTGCGGCTCTGGCGCAGGACGCCGCACTGCAGACCATTACCGTCAAGGCGCCCAAGACCGCCGTGCAGCCTGTGGGCGCCGCTGCAGCCGATACTGAAACCTTGCAGTCAGGCCGCACCCGCAGCAGCGACACCGCCGACCTGCTGCGCAACCTGCCCGGCGTGAGCCTGTTCGGCGCTGGCGGCGTCTCCAGCCTGCCCAGCGTGCACGGCCTGTCCGACGACCGCCTGCGCATCCAGGTCGATGGAATGGATCTCGTCTCTTCCTGCGGCAACCACATGAACCCGCCCCTGTCGTACATCGACCCCACGCGCGTGGGCAGCGTGCGCATGTTTGCCGGCGTCACCCCGGTCAGCGTAGGCGGCGACAGCATTGGCGCCACCATCCAGGCCGATTCCCCCGCCCCCGAATTTGCCGCGCCCGGCCAGGGCCGCCTGCTCAAGGGACAGGCCGGCACCTTCTACCGCAGCAACGGCAACGGCATGGGCGCCAACCTGTCGGCCACCTATGCCACCGAGCAGATGAGCCTGCGCTACGACGGCTCCACCGCCCAGTCCGACAACTACAAGGCGGCGCGCGACTTCAAGGCCGCAGGCCCGGCCGCTGCCAACAAGCCCACGCAATGGCTGGGCGGTGACGAGGTGGGGTCGTCGAGCTACAAGACCCGCAACCATTCGCTGGCCTATGCGCTGCGCAGCGACGAACACCTGGTCGAGATGCGCCTGGGCCTGCAGGACATCCCCTACCAGAACTATCCCAACCAGCGCATGGACATGACGGGCAACGACAGCCACCAGTTCAACCTGCGCTACCAGGGCCAGTACGCCTGGGGCCAGCTCCAGGCCCGCGCCTACCACGAGAAAACCCGCCACAGCATGAACTTTGGCGAGGACAAGCAGTTCTGGTACGGCGCCGCCAACAACGTGCCCGGCATGCCCATGGACACCGAGGGCAAGACCACCGGCCTGCAGGTCAAGGGCGACATCGCCCTGTCGGCGCGCGACACCCTGCGCGTGGGCGCCGAGCTGCAGAACTACCGCCTGGACGACTGGTGGCTGCCGTCCGGCGGCGGCATGGCGCCCAACACCTTCTGGAACATCCGCGACGGCCAGCGCGACCGCGCGGATGTGTATGGCGAATGGGAAGCCCGCTGGAACCCGCAATGGCTCTCGCAAATCGGCCTGCGCGGCAGCCATGTGCGCAGCAACAGCGGCGCCGTGCAGGGCTACAACGCCAACTACAACATGGAGGCCAACGCCTTCAACGCCCGCGACCGCAAGCGCAGCGACAGCAACATCGACCTGACCGCCCTGGCGCGCTACACCCCCAACGCCAACGCCACCTACGAGTTCGGCTTTGCGCACAAGACGCGCTCGCCCAACCTGTACGAACGCTACACCTGGTCCACCGGCGGCATGGCCATGCGCATGATCAACCTGGCAGGCGACGGCAATGGCTACGTGGGCAACATGGACCTCCAGCCCGAAACCGCCAACACGCTAAGCGCCACCGCCGACTGGCACGACGCCACGGGCGAGCAGTGGGGCGTGAAGTTCACCCCCTACCTGACCTATGTGAACAACTACATCGACGCACGCCGCTGCAGCGGCAGCGGGGCCATGTCTGCATGCACCCCCGCCAACCAGGCAGCCACGACGGGCTTTGTCTACCTGCAGTTTGCCAACCAGGACGCGCGCCTGCACGGCTTTGACCTCTCGGGCTTCACCGACCTGGGCCGCACGGCGAACTGGGGCCAGCTCACCCTCAGCGGCGTGGTCAGCTACGTGCATGGCACCAACCGCACCACCGGCGACAAGCTCTACGGCATCATGCCGCTCAATGCGCGCGCCGCCCTCACCCAGCGCCTGGGCGCCTGGACGGGGACCGCCGAACTGGTCATGGTCACCGCCAAGACCCGCGTCTCTGCCGTGCGCAATGAGCTGCCCACGGCCGGATACGGCCTGGTCAACCTGCGCGGCAGCTACGAATGGAAGCAGGTGCGCCTGGACTTCGGCATCGACAACCTGTTCGACCGCTTCTACAACCACCCCCAGGGTGGCGCCTATGTGGGCCAGGGCATGACCATGGCAGGCACCGCCGTGCCCTGGGGCGTGCGTGTGCCCGGCATGGGCCGCTCGTTCAACGTGGGCGTGACCGTCAAGTTCTGACGCACCAAGGGCCAAGGCGGCGGGGCCCTTGACCGCCGCCAAGTTACTCCAATATTCATAGCACCTTGCGCTTGCCAGTCAAGCGTCAGGTGCTTTTTTCGTATGGATTAGCTATAGTCTCCCCTCATGGAATTTCGCCTCATCTACGAAGGCCCTCTGCACGGACAGGGCGCCAAGTCGCTGCACAAATGGGAGATTCGCCGTACCCTGCACCCCCAGTTGAAGCGTCTGTGGCGTGAGCACCCGCTCAAGAACGCAGCCGACCGCTTGCTGGCCCACCCGGCGCTGCCCGGACAGACCTCGGTCGTCGTCGAAAAAGGCGGCCTGCTGTTTGCACCCCTGGTCACGCAGCGGCTCAACCTGTACGCCGAACTGTCGGTGCTGCTGTTTCGCCAACAGCCGCGCGGCACCCTGATCACCGATGGCGGCGACATCGACAACCGGCTCAAGACCCTGCTCGACGGGCTGCGCGTGCCGCACGGCTCGATGGAGGGACGCACCGAGCGCCCCGAAGAGCCCGACCCCCTGCCTTTTTTCTGCCTGCTGGAAGACGACTCGCTGGTCTCCAAGGTCACCGTCGAGTCCGAACAACTGCTGCGCCCGGCCAAACCCGACGAGGTGGTGGCCATCATCTCGGTGCATGTCAAGAAGACCATGCTCACACACGAGAATATGGCGCTGTAGCCGCCGCATAAGCTGGTATTCTGGAACGCAGCCCTGTGCCGCGCTGCCCTGGCCCCGTCGGCGCCCACAGAACGACAGCGACACCACCGACAGAGGAATCCCCATGAGCAAGGAACTGACCCCCGCACAGCACGACGAAATCAAGGCCCTGCTGCTGGCGCGCCGCAACGAACTCCAGGGGCAGATGCAGCAGAACCGCGAGAATCTGTCCCCCCCCACCGCCGACGAAGGGGGTATGGTGCAGCGCAACGTGGCGCGCGAGGTGGACCAGGCCCTCACCGACATCGACACGGCCGACCTGGCCCGCATCGAGCGCGCCCTCGAAGCCCTGGCCGACGGCAGCTATGGCCACTGCGACGAATGCGGCTGCGCCATCCCGTTCGAACGGCTGAAGATCGAGCCCCAGACACAGCATTGCGTGGCCTGCAAGTCGCGCTGGGAACAGACCCGGGCACATCACTGACCTTGCCCGCTCATTTCAAACCGCTCGCGAATGGCGTATGCGCGGGCGGTGATTGGCCACACCACATCCACCACTCAGGACCTGCACGACACAAGAAGATCTCCAAGACAGCGCTATTGCCGTTGCTCGCCCCGTCACACATGGGCAACATCTCTTTACAAACACGCCCTACCGTCTACGATGGTTCCGTGGACGGTTGTATTGCTGTAGACGCATTGGAGCTTCTTGATGTCGTACGTTTTCTTTACCTGGAGCGATTCCTTTGTCACCCACTTACCGTCTGTCGATACGCAACACCTGCGTTTGGTGGAACTGATCAACCAACTGGGTGAAATAGTCATTGAGGGCAAGAAGATTGACGCCCAGGGTTATGAAGCCGCGTGCCAGGCGCTTTTGCTGTATGCCCAAGAGCATTTTTCTGACGAAGAAGCCCACATGGAGCGCTGCGCCGTTGACGCCCGGCACCTCGACGTGCATCGCGCAGCCCACGCGGAGTTTGTTGGCGAAGCAAGAATGCTCATCGATACGCCCGGCCCCATCAATGCATCGCATGTGCACTTGCTGCTCAACTATCTGACACACTGGCTTGCCTACCACATACTGGGGGTGGACCAGAGCATGGCAAGGCAAGTGCGTGCCATTCAGGCGGGAGTGTCTCCGTCCGAGGCCTACGAGCAAGACATCCACAACACGCAGGCCGGAACAGAGCCTCTGCTGAATGCCTTGAATGGGCTCCTGCAAACGGTATCGGCACGCAACGCAGAATTGCGGGCCCTCAACCGCGACCTTGAAGAGCGCGTCCAGCAACGCACTGCAGACCTTGAATACGCCAACCGACAGCTGCAGATTTTCTCCAGCCAAGATGATCTGACCAACCTGCCCAATCGGCGTTTTGCCGTCGCCGCGCTCAAGCAGTTGTGGGCCGAGGCCCAGCGCTACGAAACGCCACTGGCAGTGCTGATGCTCGATGCAGATCGTTTCAAACCCGTGAACGATCGCTTTGGCCATGCCATGGGCGATACACTTTTGTGCCAATTGGCCCTGCGTCTGCGTGACGCCGTCCGCGCCAGCGACATTGTTTGCCGTATCGGTGGCGATGAGTTTCTTGTCATCTGCCCGCGCAGCAATCGCCACGGAGCCGCCAAGGCTGCGCAAAAAATACTCAGCAGCAGTGCACCCCTGCTCACGCCCGAAGGCGATCCCTGCTGGGACGGAAGCGTAAGCATAGGTGTCGCCGAAATGCTCCCATCGATGGCCACCATCGACGATCTTCTCAAGGCTGCCGATCAAGCCCTCTATCTCTCCAAGGGCGGCGGCGGTGGTCGCCTTACCGTGACACCTGAATGAACGCCAGATCAGGCTAAGGACGTCCTGCCTAACTCTACGCGAGTGGATGTAGTGCGGGTCGGAATGGGATGCTAGGCGCGTTTTGCAGGCAATAGCTGTAGCTATTGCCTGTGAAACGCAACGACGCAGACCGCCCGAGGCCGCGCTATCACACGCCGCGAGGAGTTATGCAGGCCGTCCCTAAAGCTCCGCTATAGCATTCAACCGAGAATGGCAGCCCATGGATGGGTCTATGTGGGTCTATTGGGTCGCCCCACAAGGTAGTCACGGAACGCATAGTCGTTGTGGATCACGTGGTCCACCAGCCAATGCTTCAGAAATTTTTGTACATCGTGCTCGAGCCGGACGTTGTGCGTACTGAACTCCTCGTGCAACCGGAAAATATCCTCTATCAGTTTCTCGTGGCATTTGCGGTGTGCCTCCAAAAGAGGATATTCCTCCTTTTCCATGATGCGTTCCTCGTCCTGGAAATGCTGCTGGCTGTACCGTATCAATTGGTTCAAGATGGGGAGAATCGTTCCGAGGTCATGGTTTTGCGACCATTGGGAATGAAATTCGTTGATCAAGCGAAAAAGCGCTTGGTGCTCTTCGTCGATCAATGCGTTACCGATGCAGTATTGGTCGTTCCAGGTCAAGATGGTCATGCAGGCTCCAGGCAGGCAACAATTCCATCGAAGAGTAGGGCACTTTTTTCTTGTCAAATTGATGCGGATCAAAAATCGCATCGCATGCGGAGCGATTGTGCCAAGGCGTATCCCCTGGCAAAGCAAGCCGGATCACTCCGCGCTCCCTTGGGCGAGAATGCGGCATGCCTTTTCAAACCGAACCCGCCTATACCCATGGGCAAGCCGCCCGCACCGCCGTCTTGCTGTGCAACCTGGGCACCCCCGACGCCCCCACCGCGCCGGCGCTGCGCCGCTACCTGGGGCAGTTTCTGTCGGACCCGCGCGTGGTCGAGATTCCCAAAGCCGTGTGGTGGCTCATCCTGCACGGCATCATCCTGCGCACCCGCCCGGCCAAGTCGGCCGCCAAGTACGCCAGCGTCTGGACCCCCGAGGGCTCGCCCCTGGCCGTGTGGACCGACACGCAGGCCAAGCTGCTGCGCGGCTGGCTGGGCGAAGCGGGCTACAACGTGCTGGTGCGCCCCGCCATGCGCTATGGCAACCCGTCGATCGCCAGCCAGCTCGATGCCCTGAAGGCTGCAGGAGCAACGCGCATCCTCATCCTGCCGCTGTACCCGCAGTACTCGGGCACCACCACGGCCAGCGTGTTCGACGCCGTGTACGCCTGGGCCGGGCGCCAGCGCCATGTGCCCGAGCTGCGCTTCGTCAACCGCTACCACGACGACCCCGGCTACATCGACGCCCTGGCGCGCCGCATCGAAGCGCACTGGCGCACGCACGGCCAGCCCGACCAGCTGGTGATGAGCTTTCACGGCGTACCCGAGCGCACCCTGCACCTGGGCGACCCCTACCACTGCGAAAGCCACAAGACGGCGCGCCTGCTGGCCGAGCGCCTGGGTCTGCGCAAAGGCCGCTGGCAGCTCACCTTCCAGTCCCGCTTTGGCAAGGCCAAATGGCTGGAGCCCTACACCGAGCCCACGCTGGTGAAAATGGCGCAGTCCGGCGTGGGCCGGGTCGATGTGGTGTGCCCAGGCTTTACCAGCGACTGCCTGGAAACGCTGGAAGAAATCAGCCAGGAAGCGCGCGAAGCCTTCCTGCATGCGGGCGGCAAGGAGTTTCACTACATCCCCTGCCTGAACGACAGCCCGGAATGGGTCACCGCCCTGAGCCGCATCACGCAGCAGCACCTGTCGGGCTGGCCGGTGCAGCCCGACAGCGCCAGCGCCCTGGCCGACGCCCGCGCCCATGCACTCGCCGGTGGCGCTCCCTCCTGAACGAATACTCTGTTTTTGATAGCTTCCAGCGCTTACCCAGTAAGCGCTAGAGGCCAAAAAGATCCAAAAATTTTCTGCCCATGCCCGCCACCCCGCTTGCCCCCACCCAGTTACGCCTGACCATTGCCCCCGACAGCCTGGGCTTTGCCAGCACCGCCGAGCTGCAGGACCTGCCCCTGCCCTGGATCGGCCAGGAGCGCGCCGAAGCCGCCGCACGCTTTGGTCTGGGCATGGAGCAGCCCGACTACAACCTGTTCGTGCTGGGCGAGGTCGGCAGCGGCCGCACCTCGCTGCTGCACCAGGCCATGCAACAGGCCGCCGCGCAGCGCAGCGTCCCTCCGGACCTGTGCTACCTGCACAACTTCGATGCCCCCGAGCGCCCCCGCGCCCTGCGCCTGCCCGCAGGGCAAGGCCGGGTGCTGCGCCAGGGCATGGAGAAGCTCACGCGCACGCTGCAAACCGACATACCCAAGCGCCTGGACGGCGCCGACTTCCGGGCCGAGAGCGAGCGCATCGAAAAAGCCTACGAGTCCCAGGAGTCGCAGGCATTTGCCGCCCTGGATGCCTTTGCCGAGGCGCTGCAGTTCCGCCTGAGCCGCGAGAGCGGGCACATGGTCTTCACGCTGATCGGTCCCCAGGGCCAGCCCCTGACCGAGGCGGATGCGCGCGCCCTCACGCGCGAGCGCCGCACCGAGATCGACGCCGCCGAGCAAAAACTGCGTGCCGAGATCGCCCGCTTCCTCGACACCACACGCCCCCTGGAGCGCCAGCGCGACGAAGCGCTGGAACAACTGCGCCGCCAGGTCACCAAACCGCTGCTCGACCATGAACTGCAAGAAGTGCGCAACAGCCTGCGCAAGCAGATCAAGGACACCGTCAAGCTGGGCCAGTGGCTGGACCAGATACACCAGCAGGTGCTGGACCACCTGACTCTTTTCATCCCGGTCGAAGGCGCAGAGGGCAGCGACGACGAGCGCAAGGACGAACTCGATGCGCTGCTGGCCCACTGCCATGTGAACCTGGCCGTGGACAACGACGGCCTGACCAGCGCGCCCGTGCTCATCGAGGACAACCCGCAGCTGCGCAACCTGTTCGGCAGCATCGAATACCAGGCCGAGGCCGACGCCCTGCTGGCCGACTTCTCGTGCATCCATGCGGGCAGCCTGCTCAAGGCGCACGGGGGCTTTCTCATGCTGCACCTGCGCGACCTGCTGGGCAACGAAGGCCTGTGGGAACGCCTGCGCCGCTTTCTGCGCTGCAGCCGCCTGCAGATCGAGGAGTCGGGCGCGTCACACGGCGCCATGGCGGCCGTCTCGCTGCAGCCCGAGGCCGTGGATGTGCAGGTCAAGATCGTGCTGATCGGCTCGGTCGATGCGTACTACGCCCTGCAGGAGGCCGACCCCGAGGTGGCGCGGCGCTTTCGGGTCAAGGTGGACTTTGCCGAAGCCTTCGGCGCCACACCCCAGACCCGCCAGACCACGGCCACCTTCATCGCCCACACCGGCAAGAAGCGCGGACTGCCCGACTTCTCTGCCGCAGCGGTGGCGCGCATGCTCGAGCAAACCCACCGCGAGGCCGACGACCAGCGCCGCCAGAGCGCCCTGTTTGCCCAGACCGAAGCCCTGGCGATTGAGAGCGCCGCGCTGTGCCGCGCACGCAGCGGCACCTGGGTCGAGGCCGCCGACGTCGACGCCGCCCTGCAGGCCCGCACCCTGCGCCACAACTACCCCGAGCAGCGCCTGCACGAGACCATCACCGACGGCGAGCGCCTGCTGTCCCTGCACGGCATGCATGTGGGCCAGATCAACGCCCTGACCCAGATCGACCTGGGCGACTACCGCTTCGGCTTTCCGGTGCGCATCACCGCACGCGCCTTTGCCGGGCACGAGGGGCTGCTCAACATCGAGCGCGAGGTGGAAATGTCCGGCCCCATCCACGACAAGGGTGTGCTCATCCTGCACAGCTACCTGATGGCGCTGTTCGGCCACATCGCGCCGCTGGCGCTCAATGCCTCCATCGTGTTCGAGCAGGAATACAGCGGCGTCGAAGGCGACTCGGCCTCGTGCGCCGAGCTGTATGCGCTGCTGTCCTCGCTCTCGGGCCTGGCGCTGCGCCAGGGCATCGCCGTCACCGGTGCGCTCAACCAGCACGGCGACGTGCTGCCCGTGGGCGGCATCAACGAAAAGATCGAAGGCTGGTTTCGCGCCTGCGAAACCACAGGCCTGGACGGCACGCAGGGCGCCCTGATCCCCGCGCGCAACCAGCACCACCTGATGCTCGAGCGCCGCGTGGCCGACGCCGTGGCGCAGGGGCGTTTCCACATCTGGACGGCTGCCCACGTCAGCGACGGCATCGCCCTGCTTACCGGGCAGGCGCCCGGCATGCAGGCCGGAGTGACTACGGGCGAGGAAGGCAGCGTGGTGGCGCGCGCCGAACAAACCCTGCGGGCCTTCCGCCGCGCCTGCCAGGCCGCAGGCCGCACCCGCACGCGCGCGCCAGGCCGCCCGCGCAGCACCCCGCGCCGCACCGACGACGACACGCCATGAACCCCGCCAGCGCCCCCGCAGCCTTCCTGCGCGCCCTGTTCGACGCTGCCGTGGCGCGCGCACAGCCTGCGCAGGCCATCGCACCCTGGCTGCCTGCGCCGCCGCGCGGGCGCACTGTGGTGGTCGGTGCGGGCAAGGCCGGGGGCGCCATGGCCGCTGCGGTCGAAGCGCTGTGGCCTGCAGACGCCCCGCTGTCGGGCCTGGTCGTCACGCGCTATGGCCATGTGCCACCAGTTGTCGACAACACCCGCCGCCGCATCGAAGTGCTCGAAGCCGCCCACCCGGTGCCCGACGCCGCCGGTCTGCAGGCCGCCCGTCGCATTGCACAAATGGTGCAGGGCCTCGGGCCGGAGGATCTGGTGCTGGCCCTCATCTCGGGCGGCGGCTCGGCCCTGCTGGCACAGCCTGCGCCGGGGCTCAGCCTGGCCGACAAGCAGGCCGTGAACCAGGCCCTGCTGCGCAGCGGCGCCGCCATCGACGAGATGAACTGCGTGCGCAAGCACCTCTCGGCCCTCAAGGGCGGGCGGCTGGCGCAGCTTGCCGCACCGGCGCGTGTGGTCACGCTGCTCATCAGCGACGTGCCGGGCGACGACCCGGCCGTCATCGCCAGCGGCCCCACCGTGCCCGACCCCACAACCTGCGCGCAGGCCCTGGCAATTTGCGAGCGCTACCGCATCGCCCTGCCCCCGGCCGCCCTGGCGGGGCTGCGCAGCGGCGCGTTTGAAACACCCAAACCCGGCGACGCAGTTTTTGCCGACCACGCCCTGCACCTGGTCGCCACACCGCAACAAAGCCTGGAGGCTGCTGCCGCACGGGCACGCTCGCAAGGTGTCGCGGCCTACATCCTGTCTGACGCCATCGAAGGCGAAAGCCGCGAAGTGGCCAAGGTGCACGCGGCCCTGGCCCGCCAGGTGGCGCGGCACGGCCAGCCGTTTGCGCGGCCCTGCGTCATCCTCTCGGGGGGCGAGACCACCGTCACCCTGCCCCCGCCCGGCGCAGCCGACCCCGGCCGGGGCGGCCGTGCCAGCGAATTCCTGCTGGCCTGCGCGGTGGCGCTGCAGGGCGCCCCCGGCGTGTATGGCCTGGCGGCCGATACCGACGGCATCGACGGCGTGGAGGACAACGCCGGGGCCCGCATCGGCCCCGACACGCTGGCCCGCGCCCAGGCACAAGGCATCAGCCCCGCCGCCCACCTTGAGCGCCACGACGCCTACGGCTTCTTCGCCGCACTGGACGATCTGGTGGTCACCGGCCCGACGTTCACCAATGTGAACGACTTTCGGGCGCTCTACATCGCCTAGTTCAACTTTTGAGCAAAAGTGGCTCCAGCGCTTACCCAGCAAGCGCTATAAGCTATTATTTATGTAGCATTTGAAGACGCTGCGGTACGGGTCACAAGAGCCGCCGCCCGACATCCCAGCAGGCGTCCCGACGTATCCTGCGCTGTCACCGTTGTGACGAATTCGGCCCTGTATGCGGGTTTGCCTGAACGCTACCCGTCAGTTTACAGACAGATACTTCTTTTCGCCTGCATCGAGTCCCCCGCTCTTCCACCGAAACGCCACCATGCACACCACCCGCCGCGGCCTCCTTCAGACCACCGCCGCCGTCGCCGCCCTGGGCGTGCATATTCCAATTGATCTGATCAGTGGGTCCAGCGTCGTGACCAGTCAGTCCAGTGTTCATGGTCAGGTTCGACGTCAGTGGGCAGACTTGCTATCCAGCTTTGATGCACCTGCATTCCCATCAACCCTTAGATAGTCCTGTGGAAAACACCCCGCAACCCATCGAATGTTGATACGCGGTTGCTATCGAACTGCTACCGCGAACCCGCCGCAAAGCACCGCGTCGGCTGATTTCCCAACTCCGCGCCATGCGAATCAGGGTCATTGGAGAAGATCCATCAGTAAAATTGGCCAAACTTTGGAAGACTTCGCCGTGCGACACCAAACGAGCCGCCTGACATGAACCAACCCGATAGCGAAATTCTCACGCTGGACGAAGTAGCGGTCTACCTCAAGGCAGGGAAGAAGACCGTGTACCGGTTGGCCCAGCAGGGGGAGATACCGGGATTCAAGCTGGGCGGCACCTGGCGGTTTCGTCGCAGCGAGTTGGATCGCTGGATTGCCGCGCAGATAGCAGAGAAAACGCAGGACAAGACATGAGCGCCCCGCAAAACGATAGCAACTTGGCGGCCTCGCCCCTAGGGGGGACTGCACGCCGATGAATGCCGTAGAAATCGAACAAGCCATCACCGACCTCGCGGAGCAGCCCTTCGACCGTGCAGAGTTCCCCTACGCCTTCCTTGAAGCCTTTGGCAACAAGGCGACGACAATCAAGCGCCTGCGTGCGGGGGCGTCGAACAAATCCGACCTCGGCGGTGTTCTCCAGACCAGCAATATCCACATTCTGGCCTGCGACGCAGGGCGGGTGACGCAGACGCTGGCTGCCCTCAAGGCCAGCCCCGCGACGGCCAAGGCCAAGGCGAAGTTCATCCTTGCTACGGACGGCATGGACCTCGAGGCCGAGGACCTGACCAGCGGCGAGACCGTAGCCTGCGCCTTCAAGGACTTTCCCGATCACTTCGGCTTCTTCCTGCCGCTGGCGGGCATCAGCACCGTCCGCCAGATCAGTGAAAACGCTTTCGACATCCGGGCCACCAGTCGGCTGAACCGGCTGTACGTTGAATTGTTGAAAGACAACCCGGCCTGGGGCACAGCGGAGCGCCGCCACGACATGAACAAGCTCATGGCGCGGCTGATCTTCTGCTTCTTCGCCGAGGACACCGATATCTTTGGCGGCAGGGGCAAGTTCACCGAGACCGTCGCGCGGATGAGTGCGGGGGATTCGACCAATACGCACGAGGTCATCGCCACGCTGTTCCGCACCATGAATACCAAGCGTGAAGACCGGGCGGCCGCCGGGCTGCCCCGGTGGGCCGACGATTTCCCCTACGTCAACGGGCAGTTGTTCTCTGGCGGCGACGAAGTGCCGCGATTCAGCAAGATCGCCCGGTCCTACCTGCTGCACGTCGGCGGGCTGGACTGGACCAAGATCAACCCGGACATCTTCGGATCGATGATCCAGGCCGTCGCCGAGGACGAGGAGCGCGGCGAGCTGGGGATGCACTACACCAGTGTTCCCAACATCCTGAAGGTGCTGAACCCGCTGTTTCTCGACGACCTGCGTGCAACGCTAGAAGAGGCGGGTGACAACCCGCGCACCTTGCTCAACCTGCGCAAGCGCATCGCCAAGATCCGAGTTTTCGACCCGGCCTGCGGTTCGGGTAACTTCCTTGTTATCGCCTACAAAGAGATGCGTGCCATCGAGGCAGAGATCAACAAGCGGCGCGGCGAACCAGATCGCGCGTCTGACATCCCGCTCACCAACTTTCGCGGGATTGAGCTGCGCGACTTCCCGGCGGAGATCGCCCGCCTTGCGCTGGTCATCGCCGAGTACCAGTGCGACGTGCTGTACCGAGGGCAGAAGCTGGCCCTGGCCGAGTTCTTGCCCCTGCGCAATGAGAACTGGATTACCTGCGGCAACGCGTTGCGTCTTGATTGGTTGAGCGTTTGCCCGCCGACTGGAACGGGCGTGAAGTTGCAGGCGGACGACCTGTTCAGCTCGCCGTTGGACCAAGCCCAGATCGACTTCGAGAACGAAGGGGGCGAAACATATACTTGTGGCAACCCGCCGTATCTGGGAAGCAAGTGGCAGTCAGACGAACAGAAGGGCGAGCTTAAGGCGATCTTCGAACGCATTGGTGTCGCGTGGAAATCTCTAGACTACGTAGCCGGGTGGTTCATGAAGGCTGCAGCATATGGCGAGCGCACTAATGCGGCCACTGCCTTCGTTTCCACCAACTCAATCTGCCAAGGCTTGCAGGTTCCTATTTTGTGGCCTGCAATTTTTAACACCGGACACCAGATCGTATTCGCGCACACATCCTTCAAGTGGACCAATCTCGCAAGCAATAACGCTGGTGTGACTGTGGCCATCGTGGGTATTTCATCCACGCCACAACCTATTAAAAGGTTGTTCTCCGTGAGTGAGGATGGCTCCGTGCAGGAGCGGCAAGTTGACTATATCAATGCCTACCTTGTGCCGGGGCGCGTCAACTCGGTGGAGCAGGAGCGTCGACCGATTTCATCTGTATCGCCCATGCTGTTTGGCAACATGCCGCGTGATGGTGGTGCATTTGTTTTGGACGGCGAGGAACGAGCACGTGTGCTGATGCAGCACCCCGAACTCGAACGCTTCGTTCGCCCGTACATGGGCTCTGAACAGATGATCCAGGGAAAACCTCGGTGGTGCCTGTGGATTGAGGACGACGATGCGCCTTATGCGCAGCAACACCCCTACCTGAAGACGGTGTTGGACCAAGTACGGGATTTTCGCCTATCAAGTGCTGCCAGTTCTACCCGCGACTTCGCGGCACGGCCTCATCGCTTCGTCCAAATTGCCGGTACCGCTAAGCAGCATTCGCTTGTCGTGGCGAAAGTCTCGTCCGAGCGCCGACCATACCTGCCTGTGGACCTTTTAGACGGCAGCGTGATCGTTAGCGATCTCTTGTTCGCGCTGTATGACGCGCCGCTATGGAACTTGGCGGTGTTGGCGTCACGACTTCATCTCGTGTGGATTGCAACCGTGTGCGGAAAAATGAAAACCGACTTCCGGTATTCGAACACCATCGGCTGGAATACCTTCCCACTGCCTAAGTTGACAGAGAAGAATATCGATGACCTCACCAGATGCGCACAAGAGATCCTGCTAGCGCGTGAGCGCCACTACCCGCAGACTCTTGCCGAACTCTATGCGCCTGACGCAATGCCGACCGATCTACTTTGCGCACATGAGCGTAACGATGAAGTTGTGGAGAGAATCTATATAGGTCGCTTATTCAAGAATGACACGGAGCGCCTTGAAAAACTCTTTGAGCTCTATTCACGCATGTCCGGTCAAGCGGGTGCCGGGCAGAGGCGAGTCAAACGAGCGTAATTGGGGGGCATCTTGAATCTTTCGACTTTCCTACACCGCGACGCGAATGCACCGACCACGATATCGGAGATCCGACGCATCCATGAAGAGATCGCGGCCACCGACTTCCTTGGGCTGTACGCCTATGCGACCCAGTCTGGCGCCGCCTTGTTCGATTTGACGTTTGCCGGAAATTTCTGGGCAGATACACCTTCGCGATGGCTCTTTGGCATTGACTATGGTCGCACTCAGCCGCAAGCCCTTCGATTGTTGTGTTCGCGACCGAACGTGGACGTCAGGATTCACGATGGGATGTATGTTTTAGACCAAAGCGGTTTTGTCCCCCGGCGCGATTTTCACGCCAAGATGGCCATGCTGCTGAACCAAGAGGCCGAGCGGTCTGGTGCAGTTGTTGGTTCCGGAAACTTTTCGTCGAATGGCCTTCGCAAGAGCGTCGAAGCCGGTGCCTCCGTTATCACGCATGGCATCAACGAGTTCGACGTAGTGCTCCGTCCCACCCTCGTAGCAGCCGAACTTCTATGGGAACAGGCCACACCTGTTGCCGATATCTTGGATGTTTACGAGGAGCGATGGAGTGCCTCCTTTTTTCGGCGAGTCGTTGAGAACCAGCCCAACGTCGAAGTCGACCATGCTGCGACACCTGTCTTCTGGATCGAAGCAGGGTATGTCACCAAGAATCGCGGGCCTCACCGCCCAGGTAACCAGATCGACTTTCCTCGGGGAATGTCCAGATATTTTGGGTTTAACCCTCCGGCCGACCTGCCCGCCAACTCCGTCATCGGGCAGGTTGTCTTCGAAACTCCGACTGGCGAACCCGTAGCGAATAACCTCCGTCTAGGGAACAACATGATGGAGAAGATCTCGCTGCCTATCCCGGAAACGCATGGTTTCGACATCTACGATGGCAAGGTCCTTTTGTTCCAACGAGCCGAAGGCCGATTCGTCATGAGGGCATTGGAGGCGGACGATTTCGAAACATCTTTCGGTGACCGTCTGGCGGAGGTTCGTGTCATGAACAGCGGCAGGCGTTATGGCCATATCACATGACAGTAAAGCCGGCACAACGCAGCACCGAAGCGAGACCTTCCTCATGAACAACATCAAACCTCGGAGCGTCCCCTCCGTATCTGTTACGTATGCGCGTAACGGTGCATCAACCAAGGCTAATGCGCTCGGTATGCGTCCGATGCAGGAGCGGGCCTATGACAAGCGGGGCGAGCAGTACCTGCTCATCAAGTCGCCGCCCGCTTCGGGTAAGAGTCGCGCCCTGATGTTCGTGGCGCTCGACAAATTGCAGAACCAGGGCTTGAGGCAAGCCATCATCGTCGTGCCCGAGAAGTCCATCGGGGCCAGCTTCAACGATGAGCCGCTGTCAAAGTACGGCTTCTGGGCTGATTGGCACGTCGAGCCAAAGTGGAACTTGTGCAATGCGCCAGGCAACGACAACGGCGGTAAGGTCAAGTCCCTCGGCGCGTTCCTCGAAGGCGACGACAAGGTGCTGGTCTGCACGCACGCCACTTTCCGATTCGCGGTCGATGCCTATGGCATCGAGGCGTTCGACGACCGTCTGATCGCCGTCGATGAGTTTCATCACGTTTCGGCCAACCCCGACAACAAGTTGGGCACGCACCTGGGCCAATTCATCGCGCGAGACAAGACGCACATCGTCGCTATGACCGGCTCCTACTTCCGGGGCGACGCGGAGGCCGTCCTCGCTCCGCACGACGAGTCGAAATTCGATACCGTTACCTACACCTACTACGAACAGCTCAACGGCTACGAGTACCTCAAGCAACTCGACATCGGCTATTTCTTCTACAGCGGGCCTTATGTCGATGACATTCTCAATGTCCTCGACCCTGTTGAGAAGACCATCATCCACATCCCCAACGTCAATTCGCGCGAAAGCACGAAGGACAAAATGCGCGAGGTGGAGCACATCATCGAGGCGCTGGGGGAGTGGCATGGCATCGACGCCACCACAGGGTTCCAGCTCGTTAAGCTCCCCGATGACCGCGTGTTGCGCATCGCTGATCTGGTCGATGACGATGCCTCGAAGCGCGACCGAGTGTCCGCCGCGTTGAAAGACCCGGCTCAGAAGAACAATCGCGACCATGTGGACATCATCATCGCGCTGGGTATGGCGAAGGAAGGCTTCGACTGGATTTGGTGCGAACACGCGCTGACCGTGGGCTACCGTGCCAGCTTGACCGAGATCGTTCAGATCATTGGTCGTGCCACCCGAGATGCGCCCGGAAAGACTCGCGCGAGGTTCACCAACCTGATCGCCGAGCCGGACGCGACCGAGGAAGCGGTCACCGAGGCCATCAACGATACGTTGAAGGCCATCGCGGCGAGTCTGCTGATGGAGCAGGTTCTCGCTCCGCGCTTCGAGTTCAAGCCCAAGAATCCCGACAGCGGCCCGACGCCAGGCTTTAATTATGGCGAGGGTGGCTATGACCCGGACCGCTGCAACATCGGTGTCAATGAGCAGACAGGGGCCTACCAGATCGAGATCAAGGGCCTCGCCGAACCCAAGAGCAAAGAGGCCGCGCGCATCTGCCAGGAAGACTTGAACGAAGTGATCGCGGCTTTCGTGCAGGACAAGCACACCATCGAGCGTGGCTTGTTCGACGAAGAGCTGGTTCCCGAGGAGCTCACGCAGGTCCGCATGGGCAAGATCATCAAGGAAAAATATCCCGAGCTTGACGCTGAAGATCAGGAGGCGGTACGCCAGCACGCCATCGCCGCCCTCAACCTTACGCAGCAGGCCAAGCGGCTTGTCACCGAAGGCGAGAGCGATGGGTCGCCCAACACCGCCCTGATCGATGGCGTGCGGCGCTTTGCGATGGACGTGCGCGAGCTGGACATTGACCTCATCGACCGCATCAACCCCTTTGGCGAAGCCTATGCCATCCTCGCCAAGACAATGAGCGAGGACAGCTTGAAGCAGGTCGCGGCGGCCATCTCGGCCAAACGCACCTCTATCACGCCTGAAGATGCCAAAGTGATCGCCAAGCGCGCGGTTGAGTTCAAACGCGAACGTGGGAGGGCTCCATCGGTTACCTCGCAGGACGCTTGGGAAAAGCACCTTGCTGAAGGTGCGGCCGCCTTCATGCGGTTCAGGGCGGAGGGACGCTATGAGTAACTCCGATCTTGACGACCTGGCGGCAGAGCTGGCCGAGTTCGCTCCGCCTGAGAAGAAAAATGGCCGCCCAGCCAGCGAGGAGCGTGTCATTGCCGACTTCGAGGAAATCCAACGCTTCACAGAGCAGCACGGGCGTGCGCCTCAGCATGGCGAAGACCGCGACATATTCGAGCGCCTATATGCCGTGCGGCTCGACCGTCTACGCGCGCTACCGGATTGCCGCACCTTGATTGAGCCGCTGGACCATCAGGGCTTGCTTGCTGGGGCACCGACCGTTGCCGCTTCGGCGGACGAAACTATCGACATCGACGACCTGGCTGCCGAACTAGCGGATGTTGCCGGCGCGGACGACATCACGGTCTTGCGCCATGTCCGTACCAGCGCCGAAAAGCGCGCCGCCGAGGAGGTCGCGGATCGCAAGCCCTGCGAGGACTTCGACACCTTCCGGCCCTTGTTCGAGCGCGTGCAAGCGGAAGTCAAGACCGGTATGCGCCAGTCCCAGCCCATCGAAGCGGGTCGCCGTGCGATTGAAGCCGGGGACTTTTTCGTTCTCGATGGCCTTACTCTCTACGTTGCCGAGGTCGGCGAGCCGTTGAAAACCACCGCCGGGGAGGTGGACCGCCGCCTGCGCCTCATCTTCTCCAACGGCACCGAAAGCAATTTGCTGCTGCGCTCGCTCCAGCGTGCGTTCTACAACGACACTGCCGCGCGGCGGCTGGCCTCGCCCGAGAGCGGGCAACTCTCTTTCGGCGGTGAGCTTGAGGCCGATGATGTCGAAAGCGGCACGATCTACGTCCTGCGCTCCCTGTCCGATCATCCCTACGTCGCGCAGCACCGGGATATCGTCCACAAGATAGGTGTGACCGGCGGCAAGGTGGAGACGCGCATCGCCAATGCCGAACACGAAGCGACCTACCTGCTGGCGAAGGTCGAAGTGGTGGCGACCTACAAGCTCGCGGGCATCAACCGCACCCGGATGGAGAACCTGTTCCACAGGCTGTTCGCGCCCGCGCGGTTGAACATCACCATCAATGACCGCTTCGGTCACCCCGTGCAGCCCGAGGAATGGTTTCTCGTTCCGCTGTTCGTGATCGACGAGGCCGTCGCGCGCATCAAGGACGGGAGTATCACTGGGTACATCTACGATCCCAGGGCTGCCAAGCTGCTGAAGGTGTAAAACAGAGCAGCCTCCACCTCTCTGCTCTCCTGCGGAGAGGTGACAGCTCGCCGATCAAGCCCGCCCGCTGCGTTGGCTGCTGCTCAAGCTCATTGCTCAGGTAGGCATACGGACAATGGCCTTTCATGCGTGCAGATTGGGCAAGGCTCATGACCGCTGCAGCTCGTTGGTCTGCGCGCAGGTGGCGGTGAGTTGCTCCATGGACGAGGCAGTCTGCTCCAATGCAGCGGCCTGCGCGCCCGTACGCTGCGAAAGTGCGCTGTTATCCCCGGCCACGAAACCTGAGGAAATGGCAATTGCCATGGTGCCCAGGCGCACCTTGACCACCACCTGAAAAATCTGTTCTCCCAAATCGGCCAGGTCTTGCTGCAGCAAGCCCATGCCGCCGTGCGGCTAGACCGGCAGGGGCTCATCCAGGCGGCCCTGCAGCAATCGCTCCACCGAGCCTGCACGAGATCCAGCCCGCGTACCATTCGCCGCACGCCATGCACGCCCACAGCCCCAGCCAGACAGGCTGACACCAGGCCCGCCAGGCCCGCCAGGCCCAGCACCTGCGCCTGTGCCAATCCCGCCAGCAATGCCAGGGCCAAGGCAACCGCCAGCGCCCACAAAATCAGGACCGTCAGAGCCAACCGCTTCAGGTCTTTGTGCATGGGCGTTTTTCTTGGTTCAGTCTCGCCGTCAGGCGCTGTGCTCTGCCTGGGCCAGAAAACGATCCACCAGCGCGTAGTGCTCCGGCACATTCAGCGCCGGTGCATGGCCGCAACCGGCCACCTCGACCACCTGCGCCAGCCCACGCAGCGCCGGACCGCGCTGGAGCATCTCGGCCGTGGTTTCGGGCAATACCAGGTCGGAGTCTGCGCCGCGCAGGCACAGCACCGGAATGTCCAGCGCGTCGTAGTGGTCCCAGATCAGGTAGTCGTTCGCATGGTGGGTGAACTGCTGCACCATGGCCGGGTCGTAGTGCGGCGTGACGCGCCCGTCCGGAAGGCGGCGGGTCGAGGTCTCGGTCAGGCGGCGCCACTGGGCGTCGCTCAGCCAGCCGTAGGGCTGGTACACCTGCCGGAAAAAGGCTTCCAGCTCCGCCACGGTGTCAAAGGCCGGCGGCTGCCCCGCATAGGCCTTGATGCGCTCGAGCGCGGCATCGGCCAGCCGGGGGGCGTTGTCGTTGAGCAGCAGGCTGGCAATGCGCCCCCGCAGTGCAGGCTCGAACAGGCCGGACGCGCACACTGTGCCGATCGCCCCGCCCATGGATGTGCCGATCCAGTGGGCCTTTGCGATGGCCAACTGTTCGAACAACGCCGCCGCGATGCGGGCATAGAACGAAAGGCGGTATTCCTGGGCGGGCTGGCGGCTCCATTGGCTCAGGCCACGTCCGAGCGTATCGGGGCAGATCACGCGGTAGCGGGGCGCCAGGTGCGCGGCCAGGTCGTCCATGTCGCGCCCGGTGCGCGCCAGGCCGTGCCAGGCAATCACCACGGGGGCATCGGGCGCGCCCCACTCGGTGTAGTGGATTTCATAACCGGCACAGGTGGCGTAGCGGGAGGTGGGAGACATGGTGCGTGGTCTGGTGAAGCAGGAGGAGATGTCGGCGCGGCCCATGGGCCGCGCCCTTGAGGGAGCCCCCATCAATCCGGGATGGCAATCGCTCCCGCGGTGATGGCGATGGCATTGCCGGCCACCGGCAGCATGGCCAGGGGCGGCACGTTGGCGCCCGTAATGGCCGGCGCCTTGCCCGGCACACCGCCGCGCGGCACGGTGCGCACCACCTGGCTGGCTGGCAGCGCCTTGCCGTTGGCAAGGTGTTCGTACATGGCGTCCAGGGCGCGGTTCAGGTACACATGCAGCGGCACATAGCGGGTGTCGTAGCCGGGCAGCACGGTCGGCAGGCCAATGAAGCTGTCGAAGTGCTGGGCGTTGGTGACTTCCAGGTAGCGGAGCTTGCTGGCGGCGCCTTCGACCTTGCTGTTGAGCGCCGCATACGGGCGCGAGGTATGGCTGACGGGCAGCAGCGCATCGGCCCGGCCGTGCACGATGAGCGTGGGCTTGCCGCGCAGGTTGCCGTTGCGGCGGGTTTCATCCAGGCCTGCCTGCAGCTTCTTGGCGGCTGTGTCGGTGCCCGTGACCAGGTTGCGCAGGCACAGCGCGCCAGCAGTGTTCCAGTCGGCCACCCCGGCCGCGTTGAACGACAGCAGGTCGCGCCCCGCACCGAACTTGCCGGCGTTGTTGATGAGCTGCACGCCGCTCGAGGGCGGAACGCCATTGCCCGACGCAAACATGCCCGCCAGCGCCGCAGGGGCCAGCGGCCCGACCGCACCGGTGGCCGTGGTTGCCGCGTAGCTGAAGCCGCACAGGTGGTCCTTCACGCTGGCGCGCGAGAGCGAATTGGCAAAGGTCACGGCCACGGCTGGAGCCACCTCGAAGGCTGCCAGCGAAGCATGCAGATCATTCGACTCCGGCTCCCAGCCGTAGCTGCGCAGCTTTTGCAACGACTCTTCGGCCTGCGCAGCCAGGGTGCCGCCCGAAAGCAGGCCTGCAGCCACCAGGGCCGAGCAGCGGTTGGGGGCAATCGGCAGCGCCGCCGCCGCAAAGCCTGCGCCAAACGCCGCCGCATAGGGCGAGCTGCTGATGGACGGCGCCAGCGCAGCGCACGGCTGGTAGAGGTTGGCGTAGGTGGTGAAATCGACCAGGGGCTTGCCCGTCACGGCCACGGCCACGCCGCCGCGCTGCACGGTCACGCCCGGGTTGGCCGGCATTTCGATGGCAGGCTCGGACACGGCCACGCCGGTGATGAGACCCTGCGTGTCCTGCTCGGCCGCCGCAATGGCCGAGCCGCCGCCGTTGGAAATGCTCGAAGCAATGACGATGGTGTTCGCCGGGGTCAGCGACTTGAGGCGCTGGCCGTTGTCCAGCGCACCAAAGCGCTCATTGAGCACGTAGTAGGCAAACTCCACCGCCTGCAGCGTGGTCTTGCCCCAATCCTTCTCGGCATTCTGGCCCGAGTGCGCGTGCTTGAAGGCAAAGCGCTGGGGCGTGGCTGCATTGAAGGCCGCCAGTTCAGCGGCCGACAGACCGGCATTGAACGCCGCATCCCTGCCCGCAGCCGCCGCCGTGGTGCGCGTGCCATCGATCAGGGGCACGGTGTCATTCATGAGATCGTGCGGAGCGCCGCCCGTGCCCTTGTCGGAATAGGCCACGGCGCAGCCGCGCTTGAGGCCCCACTCCCCGGTGGAGATGCCGCCGTACACACCGCGCGAACCCGAGGCCGTGGCCGTGATGACGCAGGGCTTTTTCGGATCGAAACTGGCAGGCACCTGCACCATCAGCGTGACGTTCTGGCGGCCGCTGCCATCGTCGGCAAAGGCAATGTATTCGGTGCCCGGCACCTTGCCTTCACCCGCCGTCACGGCGCCCTGGGCGTCGACGTTGGGGCCATAGAGCGTGCCATAGCCGCCGTCTGCCGTCATGTCGAGCATGGCACGGTAGTTGGTGTGGATGGCCGTGCGGCGCAGTTCAGCCGCCGTGGGCTTGAGGGGGTCGGCATAGGCAGGCGCCAGGGGCGAAGCCAGGCCCGTCTTGCCCAGCCCGGCGGTGAGCAGGTCGTCGCTGCCGCCGTCGTAGCTGGCCGTCTTGATGGCACCCAGATAGGCCGGTTTGGTGTTGATGTCGGCATCGCTGCCGCCGCCGCAAGCGGCCAAGACTGCAGCCGCCAGGGCGGCAGGAACAAAGGGGCGAATACAGGTCTTCATGCGTTTGTCTCCAGACGGGTGTTTTTGCAGAGATACCAGGGGGAAAATCAGCCCGCCTTGTGCGCAGCCGCCGCACGCAGGCGCCCCACCACACCGGTGGGAAAGTAGTAAACCGAGAGGACGAACAGCACGCCCAGCCACAGCAGCCAGCGGTCGGGCGAGAGCAGCGCCGACAGCCAGGGCAGGCTGGCCGCAGCCTCGCTGCCCAGGCGCAGCAGATCCTGCAGGTAGCTTTGCGCCACCAGGAACAGCACGGCGCCAATGGCCGAACCGTAGATCGTTCCCATGCCGCCAATCACCACGATGAGCAGGCAGTCCATCATGATTTCAAAGCTGAGCGAGGTGTCCGGCCCGTTGTAGCGCAGCCAGAGGGCCAGCATGGCACCGGCCGCACACGCAAAAAGGGCCGAGAGAACGCTGGAGGTGGTGCGGTACACCACCACGCGGTAGCCAATCGCCTCGGCACGGAACTCGTTCTCGCGGATGGCCTGGAGCACGCGTCCGAAGGGCGAGTTGACAATGCGCAGCAAGGACAGCACCAGCACCACAGCGGTGACGAACAGCAGGTAGTAGCACAGCAGGCGTCCATCGATCGATACGCCGAGGAAGGGCTCCTCAAAGGGCTCGAAGCTGGGCGAGAGAATCTCGGGCACCCTGAAGGACAGGCCGTCCTCGCCCCCCGTGATCTCGGACAGCTGCGACGCCAGCGTCTGGAACGCGGCAGCCACGGCCAGCGTGATCATGGCGAAGAAAATGGCCCGCACCCGCAGCGAAAACAGCCCCACCGCCAGCGAGAGCAGCAGCGACAGCAGCAGCGCACCGCCCATGCCCACGGCCAGCGCGCTCCAGGTGGGGCCCATGCGCGTGGTGGCCACGGCAATGCCATAGGCGCCAATGCCGAAGAACATGGTGTGCGCAAAGCTCACGATGCCGGTGTAGCCCAGCAGCAGGTCAAAGCTGGCCACCAGCACGACGAAGATCAGCACCTTGGCCGCGACCGAGAGCGCCTTGACGCCCGGGAACAAAAAAGGTGCGAACGCCAGGCCCAGAAAAATGGCTGCCAGAATGACTGCCAGCAGCTTGCTGCGCGGGTAGTCGTTGGAGAGAAGTCGGTTCAACATGTCGGGCTCCGCTTCAACGGTTCGTGACGGGATAGACGCCCTGCGGGCGCCACAGCAGGATCGCGACCATGAGGGCAATGTTGGAGAACAGCGCCACCTTGGGCACCAGGAAACCGGTGTAGTTGGCCATCAGGCCCACCAGCAGCGCGCCAATGAGCGCACCGCCCGTGCTGCCCAGCCCGCCAATGATGATGACAATGAAGATCAGCACATTGACCTGCGCGCCCATCTGCGGAATCACGCTTTGCTGGTACAGGCCCCACATCACACCGCCCAGGCCCGCCAGCGCCGAGCCGACGACAAACACGCCCACAAACAGGCGCCGGATGCGGTAGCCCAGCGACTCGACCATTTCGCGGTCCTGCACACCGGCGCGTATCAGCAGGCCCACCTTGGTGCGCGCCAGCACCCAGGCCAGCACGCCGAACACCAGCAGGCCCACCGCCACGGCCACCAGGCGGTATTTTTCGATGGCGGCATCACCCACCCACAGCGAGCCGCGCATGCCCTCGGGCAGCGGCAGCGGGATCTGCGCCGGGCCCCAGACAACCTTGATGAGTTCCTCGCCAATGATCATGCCGCCCATGGTGATGAGGATCTGCTTGAGGTGCTGGCCATACACCGGCCGCACGATGAAGCGCTCGAACGCCAGGCCCACGGCGCCGGCCACCGCCATGGCCACCAGCATGGCCGGCAGCACGGCGACCATGTTGCGCCACAGCTGCTCCGAACCCGTCCAGTCGCCCATGGCGCCCAGCACACTGGTGGCCACGAAGGCGCCCAGCGCGATGAACACACCGTGGCCGAAGTTGAGCACGTCCATCAGGCCGAACACCAGCGTGAGGCCCGAGGCGATGATGAAGATGATCATGCCCATGGCCAGCCCGGCCACCGTGAGCGTGAGCCAGGTGCTGGGCGAACCAATGAAGGGCAGCACGATGAGCGCCAGCAGCGGCACCAGCGCCAGCGGCTTCCAATCGAAGTCACGGGAGTTCATGGCGCGCCTTTCCGGAAACAGTGTTTGCTATTCTTCTCATAGCTTCTTGCGCTTGCTGCATAAGCGTTAGAGCCTGTTTTTTTATATATTTCATAGTGACAACCCCAGCAGCGATTGCTGCAATGCCTCGTCCTGCGCCAGGGCGGCCATGCTGCCTGCGTGCACCACCTTGCCGTTGTCCATCACGGCGACGGTGTCGCCCAGGCGTTTGGCAAAGTTGATGTTCTGCTCCACCAGCAAAATGGTCACGCCGCTCTTCTTGAGCTGGTCGAAGGCGTCGATCATGTTGTTGATGATGGCGGGCGCCAGGCCCTTGCTGGGCTCGTCGACGATGAGCAGCTCACGTGGCTCGACGATGGCGCGGCTCACGGCCAGCATCTGTTTCTGGCCGCCCGAGAGCTTGCCTGCCGGGTGGTTCCAGAACTTTTCCACCGCGGGGAACAGCTTGAAGATCCATTCGAGCCGCGCTGTATCCATCTGCGCCGCCGTGCTGGCCTTGCGGGCGGCCAGCAGCATGTTCTCCTTGACCGTGAGGTCGGCAAAGATGCCCATGTTCTCGGGCACATAGGCAATGTTCAGCCCGGCGATCTGCGGCGTGTGCAGCGCGGTGATGTCCTTGCCGTCAAAGTGGATGGACCCCTTGGACGCATGCCACAGGCCCATGATGGTGCGCAGCGTAGTGGTCTTGCCCGCGCCGTTGCGGCCCAGCAGCATGGTGAGCTGGCCCTTGGGGATCGCCAGGTCCACACCGTGCAGGATGTGGTACGCCTCGATGTGGGTGTGCACACCCTTGAGTTCGAGCAGGTTGGTGCTCATGCGGCCTCCTTGTCGGCATCCTTGGAGATGCCCAGATAGGCCTCCTGCACCACGGGCGATGCAATCACCTGCGCAGGCGGCCCGTCGGCCACCAGGGTGCCGTTGGTCAGCACGATGATGCGGTCGGCCAGTTCGCGCACCACGTCCATCTTGTGCTCCACCAGCAGGATGATCTTGGTCTTGTCTTTCTTCAGTTCGCGGATCAGGTTCAGGATCACGGGCGCCTCGTCGTGGCTCATGCCCGCAGTGGGTTCGTCGAACATGTAGACCTGCGGCTCCAGCGCCATCAGCAGCGCGACTTCGAGCTTGCGCTGGTCGCCGTGCGGCAGGCTGGCCACGGGGGTGTCGCGCCGCTCGAACATGGCCACCGACTGCAATATTTCCTCGGCCCGCGCCGTAAGTCGGCCGTGGTCGCTCCAGATGCTCCACAGATTCAGGCCCCTGCGGTGCTTGCCGTCCCGCGTGGCCTGCACCGCCAGGCGCACGTTCTCCAGCACGCTGAGGTTGGGAAACAGGTTGGTGAGCTGAAACGCCCGGCCCAGCCCGGCGTGCGTGCGCTGCGAGACGGACAGGCCGGTCAGGTCGCGCCCGCCCAAAGACACGCTGCCGCTGCTGGCCTTGAGCTGGCCAGAGATCAGGTTGAAATACGTGGTCTTGCCCGCACCGTTCGGGCCCACGATGGCGGTCAGCGTGCCCGGCTCGAAAGCGCAGGTCACGGCGTTGACCGCCACGTGGCCGCCGAAGCGGATGGTCAAGTCCCGGGTGGCCAGGGTACTCATGGGTTCTTGCTCGCTTTCACAGTCTTCATCCTTGCAGTGCCTGCCACCCGCGCGTGCGGGGGTCCCGGCGGTTCAGGGACAGGTGCCGATCACGTAGTAGTTCGGACCTGTTTTCTTCAATGTAGTCGTCACAAAAATGTTCCACCAGCCCATGCCCTGCCCCGAGCCATTGGCATAGGTGAAACCATAAAGGGCATACGCCCGACCGGCCAGGGTGTGGGCATAGTTGCTGGCCGTGGTGCAGGTCGGCGTTTCACCGCCTGCCGCCGCCAGCGTGGTGGCTGTCACTGCGCTGGAGGCCGCACCTTCCGCCCCGTTGGCATCAGCCGCACGCACCGTCCAGCTGTAGCTGGTCGAGGCGGCCAGCCCGCTGTCGGTGTAGCTGGTGCCGTACACAGTGAGCGCATTGGCTTTGTTGCCATTGCGGTAAACGTTGTAACCCGCCGCACCGGCCACACTGTTCCAGCCGATGGCCATGCTGCTGGCGGTGGCGCCCGAGGCGCTCACACCGGTGGGTGCGGGCAAGGCCACGGGATCCGGGTCTGGCACCGTGGTGCCGCCGCCGCTGGTGAGGCGGTCCACCATGGCCTTGATGGCGGCCATCTGCGGACCGGACTTCTTGGAATAGTTGGCGCTGTCATAGCCCCACCAGTCCCAGCAGCTGTTGGTGGCTGCGGTGCTGGTCTGCGGATAGAGCACCACGATGTTGTTGGTTTCCGCCCAGCGGTTGTAGCCGGTGTTGCGCACGTACTGTTGCTGCACGTCGCTCACGTTCTGCTTGCAGCCATGCAGCACCACGTGCAGGCGGCAGGTGGCACTGCTGCCCGCCTGGCAGGCCTGCGGAATGTAGGCCCAGCCGTTCGTGGCCATGCCATGGTTGGTGATGAACTGGCTCTGCTTGAACTCGACAAAATTGCCTGCGGGCAAGGTGGCATTGCTGCGCGCGTTGAGCGGCCCGTACAGATGCTGCAGCATGGCGCCCGCCAGGTCGAAGTTGCAGTCATTGATATAGGGAGCACCCTTGGCCGAACAGGCGCTGCCGTAGTCGTCGGTCACCATGGAGTGCTCGGCCGCCAGGTCCTTCTTGTAGACCACGTTGGCAGCAGGAACAAAACTGCTGTAGTAGGTCTTGAGGGCATCCATCACGCCGGTCTTGACCACGCTGTCCACGGAGCCCGAGAACAGATAGACCTTGGAATTCTGCAGGTTGGACACCGGGTCCACATGCCCCTGGCTGGCCCAGGTGTTGGTGGTGTTCACCAGCGTGCTGGTGGGAATGCCTGCAGGGCTGGCCATGCAGCGGCCCGTGGCATTGACCACCGAGCCTTCGGCACAGTAGAACGGCCCCCCGGCCACAATGCCTGCGCCCTTGCCGAACACGGACGAATACGCCACGTGCAGTTGAACCGCCATGAAGCCGCCCGACGACAGACCGGACACGGTGGTCTGGTTCTTGTCGATCTTGAGCGCGGGCAGGTCAACGGCTGCCCACACGGGAGCCGCGCTTACCAAGGCCCACGCAGCAATGGCGGCGGCCGACCGGATGAATGTGAATGCCATGTCTCTGTCTCCTGAATTTTTCGGGGCAAAACCTGTCCTGCCCCCGTGTAATCCGGGGGTTCATACGTCAATTCACTGGAAAAAGAGGGGCGGCCGCCCCTGCGGGATGAACCCCGGCGCCCACGGGCACCGGGCCTCGCCAACCCTGCTTACCGCTTGTTGCGGATGGGCACGTTCATCTCTTCGGGCTTGATCTCGCGCACCAGCTCCGGCACGCCCCAGGCAAATGCCGGGTCGGCCTTGATCTTGAAGTGGTACATGCTCTGCAGGGCCTGGTGGTCTTCCTTGCGGAAGGTCATCTTGCCCTTGGGCGTGTCAAAGCTCATGCCTTCCATGGTCTTGATGAGCTTGTTGGTGGCCGTGTCGCCATTGGTGGCCTTGAGCGCTGTCACCAATGCCATGGCCGACGAGAAGCCACCGGCCGTGAAGAAGTCCGGCGGGGTCTTGAATTCCTTGTAGTGCGCGGCCACCAGGGCTTCGTTCACCGGGTTCTTGGGAATGCCGAAGTAGTAGTAGGTGGCGCCTTCCATGCCGGGGAAGTTCTTGTAGCTGGCCATGGCCGGCAGAATGTTGCCCCCCGTGGCAATCTCGATGCCGTAGCGCTTCAAGTCCATGTCGGCAATCTTGAACGGGTTGCCTGCACCCGCCCAGATGATGAAGATGATCTTGCGGCCCGGAACGTCCTTGAGCTTGTCGATCAGGCGCTGCGCACCCGCAGTGAAGTCGGTGGTCGTCGTGGGCAGGTACTCTTCGTGCACCAGCTTGGCGTTCTTGAGCGCATCCTTGAAGGCTTTCACGCCGTCACGCCCAAAGGCGTAGTCCTGCGCCAGCGTGGCCACCGTCACGCCCGCCTTGTCGATCGCCACGGCGTTGCTGATGGCGTCCTGGCTGCTGTTGCGGCCCGTGCGGAAGATGTACTTGTTCCACTTCTCGCCCGTGATGGCGTCGGCCACGGCAGGCTCGACCAGCAGAATCTTCTTGTATTCCTCGGCCACCGGCAGCATGGCCAGGGCCACACCGGAGGATGTTGGGCCGACTGCAATGTCGGCCTTGTCGTCCGAGTACGCCGCCGCCAGCAGGCTCTTGCCCAGGTCGGGCTTGCCCTGGTCGTCTTTCTCGATCACCACCAGCTTCTTGCCCGCCACCATCATGGTGCCGCCCGTGGCGTACTCCAGGCCCATCATCAGGCCCGTCTGGGTCTGCTTGCCGTAGGCTTCGAGCGGCCCCGTCATGCTGTGCACGTGGGCAATCCGGATTTCGCCCGTTTGCGCAAAAGCAGGGGCTGCGAGGGTGGCCAGGGCGGCCAGGGCTACAAGGGTGCGTCTTTGCATGG
>JAMLIQ010000025.1 GCA_023954095.1 Burkholderiaceae bacterium
GGAGTTGCGATGAATACAGCCAACACCATATCGGGTTAACCCTCTGTATGGTTGACTATAATCAATAACATGAATTTTATGTGACTCTTTTTCGCCGAGGCCTTTCCCAGCGCTTTGCCGCACCGCACAATGGTCTGGCGGGGCTTTCCGCAATCTCCAAGGGGTGCACGCCCCTGCCGCCATGACTGCTGCCGTGACTTCTGTTTCTGAACGCCTGTTGCGCGAAACCGACAGGCCCTCCGCTCCGCAACTGCGGGGTGATCTGGGCGTGTGGTTCGTGATCCTGCTCGAGCTGCTGACCTTTGCCATCCTGTTCGTGGCCTATGCGTTTGCGCGCAACCGCGAGCCTGCGGTGTTTCAGGCGGGGCAGGCCACGCTCGACCTGCACTCCGGGGCGCTCAACACCGTGCTGCTCATCACCGGGAGCTGGTGCGTGGCGCGCGCCGTGCAGGCGGTGCGGCGCAATGCGGCGCAGGCCGGGGCGCGCTGGCTGCTGGGGGCGCTGCTCTGCGGCGGGGGATTCGTGGGCGTCAAGCTGGGTGAATACGCAGGCAAGGCGCAGGCCTGGGCCGACATGGGGGACAACACGTTCTACATGCTGTACTTCCTTCTCACCGGGTTCCACTTTCTGCATGTGGCGGTGGGCATGCTGGCCATCGTCTACCTGTGGTGGCGCACCCGGCAGGGTGCCTACAGCGCCCATGACAGCCATGCGCTGGAGACGGGGGCTGCGTTCTGGCACATGGTCGACCTGCTGTGGATCGTGCTGTTCCCGCTGGTCTATGTACTGCGCTGAGAGGGGCTGAACATGCATGCATCACGACTGAACCGCGCCTGGCTGCTGTTGCTGGCGATCACCGGCGTGACCTTCTGGATGGGCGAGAGCGGGTCAGCGGCGGGCAGCCTGATGGTGGCGCTGGCGGTGCTGGGGCAGGCCTTTGCCAAGGGCATGGTGGTGGCGCTGGAGTTTCTGGAACTGCGCGAGGCACCGGCGCTCTGGCGCTGGCTGATTGCGGGCTGGCTGGTGCTGGTGCTGGGGCTGGTTGTACTGGCCTATGCCCTGGGCCTGCCCAAGGCCTGAATGCGGCACAATTTGCGGATTGTTGCTAACGCCTCCTGAGCCATGACCGACCCTCTTCTTTCGATTGCCCCACGCGACAAGGCCGAAATTCTGGCCCAGGCGCTGCCCTACATCCGCAAGTTTCACGGCAAGACCCTCGTCATCAAGTACGGCGGCAATGCCATGACCGACCCCGCCCTGCAGCAGGACTTTGCCGAGGATGTGGTGCTGCTCAAACTGGTGGGCATGAACCCGGTGGTGGTGCACGGCGGCGGACCGCAGATTGAGGCGGCCCTCAAACGCCTGGGCAAGAAGGGCGAGTTCATCCAGGGCATGCGCGTGACCGATGCCGAGACCATGGAGGTGGTCGAATGGGTGCTGGCCGGTGAGGTGCAGCAGGACATCGTGGGCCTGATCAACCAGGCCGGCGGCAAGGCCGTGGGCCTGACGGGGCGCGACGGCGGCATGATCCGCGCGCGCAAGCTCAAGATGCTGGACAGCAAGAACCCGGAGATCGAACACGACGTGGGCCAGGTGGGCGAGATCCTGTCGATCGACCCCAGCGTGGTCAAGGCCTTGCAGGACGACGCGTTCATTCCGGTGGTCAGTCCCATCGGTTTTGGCGAGAACAACGAAAGCTACAACATCAACGCCGATGTGGTGGCCAGCAAGCTGGCCGAGGTGCTGCGCGCCGAGAAGCTGATGCTGCTGACCAATACGCCGGGCGTGCTGGACAAGGCAGGCAACCTGCTGACCGACCTGACAGCGCGCCGCATCGACGAGCTGTTTGCCGACGGCACCATCAGCGGCGGCATGCTGCCCAAGATTGCCGGAGCGCTGGATGCCGCCAAGGCCGGCGTGAACGCTGTGCACATCATCGACGGCCGTGTGCCGCACGCCATGTTGCTGGAGATCCTGACGGACCAGGCCTACGGCACCATGATCCGTAGCCACTGATATGAACACCCCCCTGCGTCGCTTCGCGCCTTCCCCCCTCTCTTGCATTGCTGCGCAATGCGGAGGGTGGTCGCCGCCAGCGCACGCAAGCAAAGCGCCGCATACGCGGCTTGGCGGCCCTTGCGCGGCGGTCGCTGGCTTGGGCAGCGCCCAACGCAAGCGCTGCTCTTCTTGCATGGGCCGCATCAATGCGCCCCATTAATTGCCGAGGATGAACCATGCGCCTGCTTCTGGTCGAGGATGACATCATGGTCGCCAGCGGAATCAAGCTGGGGCTGTCGGATGCCGGGTATGCGGTGGACTGGGTGGGCAGCGGTGAGCGCGCCGAGGAGGTTCTGCAGCGCGAGACCTTCGATGTCGCGGTGGTCGATATCGGCCTGCCGGGCATGGATGGCCTTGAACTCACGCGCCGTCTGCGGCGCCCCGACATGGCCAGCCGCGACATGCCGGTGCTGATCCTGACGGCGCGCGACGCGCTGCAGGACCGTGTGCAGGGGCTGGACCTGGGCGCGGACGACTACATGGTCAAACCCTTTGAGTTGCCCGAGCTGCTGGCCCGGCTGCGGGCGCTGCTGCGGCGCTCGCAGGCGGCCACCACGGCCGTTTTGGGCTTTGGACCGCTGGAGCTTGACACCGCCAACCGCCAGGTTGGCATTCGCCCGGCGGCCGATGCGGCCCTGGTGCCCATCGACCTGGGACCGCGCGAATGGACGGTGCTTGAATACCTGATGATCCACGCGCCCAAGCCCGCCAGCAAGGACAAGCTGCTGCAGGCGCTGACCGGCTGGGACAAGGAGATCACCCCCAACGCGGTCGAGGTGTACGTCTCGCGCCTGCGCGGCAAGCTCGAACCCCATGGCGTGGGCCTGCGGTCCATCCGGGGGTTTGGCTACCGGCTGGAACTGCTGGGCTCCTGAGCCGCGCGGCTGCGCAGGACGACATGGCCCGCACACGCGCACGGCTGGCGGAATCGGACAGGGCATGAGCCTGCTGCGCCCCCGCCTGCGGGCCATGACCTCGGACCTGCGCAACCGGCTGCTGCTGCTGCTGGTGCTGCCTCTGTGCGTGCTGGCGCTGCTGGGCGCCTGGATGGATTACCGCTCCGCCGACGAGGCCGCTTCGCGCCACGACCAGCGCCTGCTGCGCCTGCTGCCGGCGCTGGCCGACTCGGTGCTGGCGCGCGGGGCCGACGAGGGGGACACCCCGGTCTGGCTGCTGGCCCCGCCCGTGGAAGACTTCCTGCGCCACAGCAACTACACCAGCTACAGCGTGCGCGATCTCTCGGGCCGTCTGCTGCTGGGCGATGAATGGGTACACGGCGCCGTCCCCGCCACGCTGGAGCCCGAGTTCCACAGTGTGGAGTTCGGTGGCGTCACCTACCGGGTGGCGGTGCAGCGGGGGCGCACGGGGGCGGGTGAACTGGTCGTGGCGCTGGCCGACGGCACCGACCCGCGCCAGCAATGGGCGCAGCACCTGCTGCTGCGGGTGCTGCTGCCCAACCTGGTGCTGGTGGCGGCGGCGGCACTGGCCATCCACTGGGCAGTGCGCCGGGCGTTCAAGCCGCTGGTCGACCTGGCTGCGGCCGTGGAGCGGCGCTCGCCGCGTGATCTGAGCGCCATCGACGAGGCGGCGTCACCGTCCGAGGTGCGCCCGCTGGTCCACTCGCTCAACCGCCTGTTCACCCTGGTGAATGCGCAGGCCGAGAGTCAGCGGCGCTTCGTGGCCGATGCCGCGCACCAGTTGCGCACCCCGCTGGCAGGCCTGCAGGCCCAGGTCGAAGCCTGGGCCATGCTGGCGCGCTCCGGCATCAAAACGGTGGATGGTGCGCCAGATTCAAGGCCAAACAGGCCTCCAGGGCAATACCGGCAAGCGGTGTCAGCTATTACATTAGGAGCGTCCGAGATCGAGAAATTGCGCGATGCCACGCGCCGCACCTCGCAACTGGCACACCAGTTGCTGGCGCTCTCGCGGGCAGATGCCCGCAGCCTCGATGGGCAGACCATGCAACGCGTGGATTTGCGGGAACTGTGCGAGAACATGCTGGAAATGTTCCTCGACACCGCCGCCGTCAAGGGCATCGACCTGGGGCTTGAAGTCCGGCCTGCGAACGTGATGGGCCATGGCTGGCTGCTGCGCGAACTGCTGTCGAACCTGGTGGACAACGCCATCAAGTACACCCCGGCCGGGGGCAGCGTCACCATCCGCTGCGGCACACAGCCGGGGCCGCAAGGCGGCGTGCGCGCCAGCCTGCAGGTGGAGGACGATGGCCCCGGCGTGCCAGCGGCCGAGCGCGGGCGGGTCCTCGAGCGCTTCTACCGGGTGCCGGGCACGGCGGGCGAGGGCACGGGCCTGGGTTTGCCCATTGCCGACGAAATTGCCCGCGCCCACGGCGCCCTGTTCACGCTGGAGGATGGCGGCAACGGACAAGGTTTGCTGGTCACCCTGGTGTTCCCCGTGTGAGTCCAGGGGCTGTGCGAGAATCAATTGCACACATCTTGCCGCCATGACAGAGTCCGCCGCGCCCCTATCCCCCCCCACGCCCTCGCCTGCCGAGCGCAAGCGCGCACGGCCTGGTGAGCGGCGCGAGCAGATTCTGCAGGCGCTGGCCGCCATGCTGGAACAGCCGGGGGCCGAGCGCATCACCACGGCCGCCCTGGCGTCGCGTCTGGGCGTGAGCGAAGCGGCACTGTACCGCCACTTTGCCAGCAAGGCGCAGATGTTCGAGGCCCTGATCGATTTCATCGAACAGGCGGTGTTCGCCCGCATGGCGCAGATTCTGGAGAATGGTTCTCCAGAGGGTGTACCGCCCGATGAAGGCGCCCACCGGGCCCAGCGTGTGGTCGCCCTGGTGCTGCAGTTTGGCGAGCGCAACCCGGGCCTGGTGCGCGTGATGGTGGGCGATGCCCTGGTGCTGGAGCATGAACGCCTGCAGCAGCGCATGAACCAGTTTTTTGACCGCATCGAATCGGGCCTGCGCCAATGCCTGCGCCCCGCCGCCGGTGCCGCTGGTTCGGCCACGCCGAGTGTGGATGCGCAGGTGGCCGCCAGCGTGCTGACGGCTTTTGTGCAGGGCCGCCTGCAGCGCTTTGCGCGCACCGGCCTGCGCCGCCTGCCGACAGAACACCTCGAAGCCAGTCTGGCGCTGATGCTCTGAACGGCGGCGCCCTGGCCGACACCCCGTCAATTTGGGGGCGGCTCTCTATTTTTGGCCCCGGACTGGGCGCTGCGGTGAATTTGCTGCAGAATAGAACGATCGTTCGTTTTTGTAGCCCCCATGTCCGCAGCCTCTTCTTCCAGTCCGGCACCCCGCGTTTCCCGCACATCCCGTGCGCGCAGCGGTGGCGCCCGCGCTTTGCAAAAAGGGCAGCAAACCAAGGCGGCCATCATCGACGCAGCGTTGGGCCAGGCCACGCACATCGGCCTGGAGGGCCTGTCCATCGGCGCCCTGGCCGAGGTGATGGGCATGAGCAAGTCGGGCGTGTTCGCACATTTCGGTTCGCGCGAGGAACTCCAGGTCTCGGTCATCCGCGAGTACCACCACTGCTTCGAGCAGGAAGTCTTCTTTCCCGCCATGGCGGCCCCGCGCGGCGTGGCACGGTTGCGCGCCCTGTTCGACAACTGGATGAAGCGCACTTCCATCGAGATCGATTCGGGCTGCATCTACATCAGCGGCGCCATCGAGTTTGACGACCGCACCGGTCCGGTGCGCGATGCGCTGGTCCATTCGGTGCTGACCTGGCATGCGGCCATGAAGCGCGCCATCCTGCAGGCCAAGGAGCTGGGCCAGCTCAATGCCGATGTGGTCGAGGACCAGATGCTGTTCGAGATCCACGGACTCATCCTGGCCTTGCACTACGAGGCCCGTTTTCTGAAGAACCCCGGTTCCATCGCGCGGGCGCTGACCGGCTTTGACAACATCCTTGCCCGCTTTGGCGCCCAGGCGCCCCACGCGGGCCTTTCCCCTGTTTCCACCCAAACCACCAAGGAGTAAACCCCATGCCCACGTACACACCGCCCCTGCGCGACATGCAGTTTGTGTTGCACGAAGTGTTCAAGGTTGCTGACGAACTCAAGCAGATTCCCAAGCACGCCGACATGGATGCCGACACCATCAATGCCGTGCTGGAAGAGGGTGGGAAGTTTGCCACCGAGGTCACTTTCCCACTGAACATCAGCGGTGATGCCGAGGGCTGCACCATCGACCAGGCCACCCATGCGGTGACCACGCCCAAGGGCTTCAAGGAAGCCTACGCGCAGTACATCGAGGGTGGCTGGGCCGCCCTGGGTTGCGACCCCGAATTCGGCGGCCAGGGCCTGCCCTACGTGGTCAACACCATGTTCTACGAAATGCTCAACAGCGCCAACCAGGCCTGGACCATGTACCCCGGCCTGACCCATGGCGCCTATGCTGCCCTGGAAACCCACGGCACGCCCGAGCAGAAGGCCACCTACCTGCCCAAGATGACCAGCGGCGAGTGGACGGGCTCCATGTGCCTGACCGAACCCCACTGCGGCACCGACCTGGGCCTGATGCGCACCAAGGCCGAGCCCCAGGCGGACGGCACCTACAAGATCACCGGCAACAAGATCTTCATCAGCGCCGGTGAGCACGACATGGCCGAGAACATCATCCACCTGGTGCTGGCCCGCCTGCCCGATGCGCCTCCCGGCATCAAGGGCATCAGCCTGTTCATCGTTCCCAAGTTCCATGTGAACCAGGATGGCTCCATTGGCGAGCGCAATGGCATCTACTGCGGCGGCCTGGAACACAAGATGGGCATCAAGGCCAGCGCCACCTGCCAGATGGTGCTCGAAGATGCCGTCGGCACCCTTGTGGGCCAGCCGCACAAGGGCATGCAGGGCATGTTCGTGATGATGAACGCCGCCCGCCTGGGCGTGGGCAACCAGTCGCTCGGCCTGACCGAAGTGGCCTACCAGAACGCCCTGGCCTACGCCAAGGACCGCCTGCAGATGCGCTCCTTGAGCGGCACCAAGGCCAAGGACAAGCCGGCCGACCCCATCATCGTGCACCCCGATGTGCGCAAGATGCTGCTCACGGCCAAGGCCTACGCCGAGGGCGGCCGCGCGCTGCAGGCCTTCTGCGCCATGCTGCTGGAAAAAGAGCACAACCACCCCGACGAGAAGACACGCAAGGACGCTGGCGAACTGCTGGCCCTGCTGACCCCCATTGCCAAGGCCTTCCTGACCGACAACGGCCACACCGCCACCAACGCCTGCATGCAGGTCTTTGGCGGCCACGGCTTCATCAAGGAATGGGGCATGGAGCAGTTCGTGCGCGACAACCGCATCAACATGATCTATGAAGGCACCAACACCATCCAGTCGCTGGATTTGCTGGGCCGCAAGATCCTGGGCAACAACGGCGCCACGCTCAAGAAGTTCGGCAAGCTCGTGGGCGCCCTGGTGCAGGAAGAGGGCGTAAACGAGAAGATGGCCGAATTCATCAACCCCGTGGCCTACCTGGCCGACCAGATGACCAAGTTCACCACCGAGCTGGGCTTCCGGGGCATGCAGAACCCCGACGAAGTGGGCGCTGCCGCCGTGGACTACCTGCGCGTGGCCGGTCACCTGGTGTTTGGCTACTTCTTCGCCCGCATGGCCCAGGTGGCGTTGCGCGAGATCGCTGCGGGCAACCAGGATCCCTTCTACCAGGCCAAGCTGCAGACGGCGCGCTTCTACTTTGCCAAGCTGTTCCCGGAAACGGCGACACTGATGCGCACGGCGCGCACCGGCGCCAAGGTGCTGATGGACACCGATCTGGCCCTGGCCTGATCGGGTGTCCCCGGCGGATTTCAAGCCTTTTTACCCTGGAGTGCCCATGAATAAAGCGCTAGCAGCTATTGTTTTTGCAGTGATTGCCGTCCCCTCGTGGGCCCAGATGACGCCCGAGGGTCTGTGGCGCAACATCGACGACAAGACCGGCGAGGCCAAGGCGGAAATCCGTATCAAGGACAACGGCGCGGGCGGCCTCAATGGTGTGCTGGAGAAGCGCCTGGCCAAGGACGCCAAGCCCGAGGACCTGTGCAAGGAATGCAGCGACGACCGCAAGGACAAGCCGCTGCTGGGCCTGGAGATCATCCGCAACGCCAAGAAGGCCGAGGGCAGGGACGTGTGGGAGGGCGGCAAGATTCTCGACCCCGAGAATGGCCGCAACTACACGCTGCGCATGACGCCCATCGAAGGCGGCAAGAAGCTGGAAGTGCGTGGTTCCTTCGGCCCCTTTGGCCGTACGCAAACCTGGACACGCGTCCAGTAACCACCCGGTCTGCCCGGCGCCAGTCGCGGGGTGTCTGACAACGGAGGCCCGGTTTGAGCGGGCTCCATGGAGAAACATCGATGTCTAGATTTCAAGTGAAGAAAGTCGCCGTGCTGGGCGCAGGCGTGATGGGTGCGCAGATTGCCGCGCATCTGGTCAACGTCAAGGTGCCGGTGGTGCTGTTCGACCTGCCGGCCAAGGAAGGCCCCAAGAACGGCATCGTCACCCGTGCCGTCGAAGGCCTGAAGAAACTCAAGCCCTCGCCGCTGGGCGTGGCGGACGACGCCGCATTGATCGGCCAGGCCAACTACGAAGAGCACCTGGAGCAGCTGCGCGGGTGCGACCTCATCATCGAGGCCATCGCCGAGCGCATGGACTGGAAGCTCGACCTGTACAAGAAAATCGCGCCCTTCGTCAGTCCGAACGCCATCGTCGCGTCCAACACCTCGGGCCTGTCGATCACCAAGCTCTCCGAGGCGCTGCCCGAGAACATCAAGCCGCGCTTCTGCGGCATCCACTTCTTCAACCCGCCGCGCTACATGACGCTGGTGGAGCTGATCAACACTCCCACCACGGCCCCCGAGGTGCTCGACCAGCTCGAAGCCTTTGTGACCAGCGGCCTGGGCAAGGGCGTGGTGCGCGCGCACGACACGCCCAACTTCGTCGCCAACCGCGTCGGCATTGCCGGCATGCTGGCCACCATGAAGGAAGTCGAGAACTTCGGCCTGACCTTCGATGTGGTGGACGACCTCACCGGCAAGAAGCTCGGCCGCGCGAGCAGCGGCACCTTCCGCACCGCCGACGTGGTGGGGCTGGACACCATGACGCACGTCATCAAGACGCTGCAGGACAACCTGAGCCTTGAAACCGATCCGTTTTACGAAAGTTTCGGCACCCCTGCCGTCCTGCAAAAGTTGCTCGACCTGGGCAACCTGGGCCAGAAGACGAAAGCCGGGTTCTACAAGAAGGTGGGCCGTGACGTGCTGCGTTTCGACCTGGAAGGCGAAGAGTACGTGCCCGGCGGCCAGAAGGCCGACGAGGTGTACGGACGCATGCTGAAAAAGCCCGCCGCCGAACGCCTGAAGCTCCTGCGCAATGCCGAAGGCGCGCAGGGCCAGTTCCTGTGGGCCATCCTGCGCAACAGCTTCCACTACGCCGCCGTGCACCTGGCCACGATTGCCGACAACGCGCGCGACATCGACCAGGCCATGCGCTGGGGCTTCGGCATGAAGCAGGGCCCGTTCGAGCTGTGGCAGGAAGCGGGCTGGCTGGACGTGGCCAAGATGATCCAGGAAGACATCGACGCGGGCAAGGCGCTGTCCAAGGCGCCGCTGCCCGAGTGGGTCTTCAAGGGCCCCGTGGCCGAGGCCGGTGGCGTGCACACCGCGCAGGGCTCATGGAGCGCCTCGCAAGGCAAATTCATCCCGCGCCGCCAGTTGCCGGTGTACGAGCGCCAGCACTTCCCCGAGGCCCTGCTGGGCGAAACCCTGCCCGACTACAAGACGGCGGGCAAGACGCTGCACGAGGACGACGCCATCCGCCTGTGGACGCTGGACGACGAAGTGGTCATTGCCAGCATCAAGACCAAGATGCACGCCATCAGCCCCGATGTGGCCGAGGGCCTGGCCATGGCGGTGGACATCGCCGAGAAGGACTACCAGGCTGTGGTGGTCTGGTCGGGTGATGAGCCTTTCAGTGCCGGTGCCGACCTGCAGGCCATGCTGCCCGCGTTCATGATTGCCGGTGTCAGCGCCATCGAAGGTGCCGAGCAGGAACTGCAGAACACCATGCTGCGCCTGCGCTACGCCAACGTGCCCGTGGTCTCGGCCATCCGGGGCCTGGCGCTGGGCGGCGGCTGCGAGCTGGCCGTGCACTCGGCCCGCCGTGTGGTGCACATGGAAAGCTACATCGGCCTGGTCGAAGTGGGCGTGGGCCTGGTGCCGGGTGCCGGGGGCCTGGCCTACATCGCGCGCCGCGCGGCCGAGAACATGGCCATGTCCACCTCCAAGGACGTGCTGCCCTTCCTGACCGAAGGCTTCACCGCCGCCGCCATGGCCAAGGTGGGCACCAGCGCGCTCGAATCGCGCAAGCTGGGCTACCTGCTGGAGAGCGACATCGTCGTGCCGCACAAGGACGAACTGCTGTTCGTCGCGCTGAACGAAGCCAAGGCCATGGCCCGGGGCGGCTGGCGTGCGCCGCACAAGCGCCTGTTCCCCGTGGCGGGCCGCAGCGGCATTGCCACCATCAAGGCGCAGTTGGTCAACATGCGGGACGGCGGCTTCATCAGCGCGCACGACTTCCATATCGCCAGCCTGATCGCGGGCGTGGTGTGTGGCGGCGACGTGGATGCGGGAGCACTGGTCAGTGAGGAATACCTCATGGCCATGGAGCGCAAGGCCTTCTGCAGCCTCATCACCCATCCCAAGACGCAGGAACGCATCCTGGGCATGCTGTCCACCGGCAAGCCGGTTCGTAACTGACATGGGCCGCGCAGCTGCAACCCTTGCGGCCACACGCCCCAACCGGCTGGCCCGTACCCTGGGTCAGCTCGACCGGGTGCCTGCGGTTGCCCGCCCCTGGGCGCGCAACCTGGTGCTGCGCCGCGCTGTGCCTTTCACCGGTACGGCAGGGCTGCAGTACGTGGCGCTGACGCCGCAGCGTGTGGAAGTGGCCGTGGCCAACCAGCGCCGCGTGCAGAACCATATCCACGGCGTGCACGCCGCCGCCATGACGCTGCTGGCCGAGACGGCTACCGGCATGGTGGTGGGCATGAACGTGCGCGACGACTGCCTGCCGCTGGCCAAGGAGCTCAAGGTGGCGTTCAAGAAGCGCGCCCAGGGTGCCCTGCGCGCCGTGGCCACCCTCACAGACGACCAGCGCGCGCTGATGCAGCAGAGCGACAAGGGCGAGGTGCAGGTGCAGGTCACCGTGACCGACGAAACCGGCGCCGAGCCGGTGCAATGTGAATTTACCTGGGCCTGGATTCCCTCCAGCCGCCCCAAGAACTGAAGGAGTACCCCATGGCCAAACAAGTCCAGGAAGCCTATATCGTTGCCGCCACGCGCACGCCCATCGGGCGCTCGGGGCGCGGCTACTTCCGCAACACCCGCCCCGACGACCTGCTGGTCGCCGCCATCCGCAGCGCCATGCTGCAGGTGCCTACGCTCGACCCCAAGGCGATCGAGGATTCCATCATCGGCTGCTCGTTTCCCGAGGGCGAGCAGGGCATGAACATGGCCCGCATTGCCATGGGCCTGGCCTTTGACCACCCTGTGGGCGGCATCACGGTCAACCGCTTCTGTGCTTCGGGCGTGAGCGCCATCCAGATGGCGGCCGACCGCATCCGCGTGGGCGAGGCCGACGTGCTGATCGCTGGCGGCGCCGAATCCATGAGCATGGTGCCCATGGGCGGCAACAAGCCCTCGTTCAACCCCGAGGTGTTTGCCCGCGACGAGAACGTCGGCATTGCCTACGGCATGGGCCTGACGGCCGAAAAAGTAGCCCAGCAGTGGAAGGTGTCGCGCGAAGACCAGGATGCGTTTGCGCTGGAGTCGCACCTGCGCGCGGTCAAGGCCCAGCAGGCCGGTGAATTCACCGACGAAATCACGCCTTTTGAGATCACCGAGCGCACGCCCGACCTGGCCACCGGCGAGGTGGCCACGAAGAAGCGCACCGTGAACCTGGACGAAGGCCCCCGCCCAGACACCACGCTCGAAGCCCTGGGCAAACTCCGGCCCGTGTTTGCGGCCCGCGGCAGCGTGACGGCCGGCAACAGCTCGCAGACCAGCGACGGTGCGGGCGCCTTGATCCTCGCCAGCGAGAAGGCCGTCAAGCAGTTCGGCTTGAGCCCGCTGGCGCGTTTTGTCAGCTTTGCCGCACGCGGCGTGCCGCCCGAGATCATGGGCATCGGCCCGATCGAGGCGATTCCTGCCGCGCTGCGCTACGCCGGTCTCAAGCACGAAGACATCGGCTGGTACGAGCTCAACGAAGCCTTTGCCGCACAGTCGCTGGCGGTCATGCGCACGCTGGGCCTGAACCCGGCCACGGTCAACCCCATGGGCGGCGCGATCGCCCTGGGCCACCCGCTGGGCGCCACCGGCGCCATCCGCGCCGCCACCGTGGTGCACGCGCTGCGCCGCCACAAGCTGAAGTACGGCATGGTGACGATGTGCGTCGGCACGGGCCAGGGCGCAGCGGGAATCTTTGAGGCGGTTTAACTGGCTACTGCGCGGGCTGCCGCGCGCAGCGCCACAGGGGGTTGTTGTCTATTTTTAAGCCGGCGCAGACCGGCTGACACAAGGAGACATCGCATGAACAAGCAGACCTTGCAGGTCGATGAAGGCGCCAGCGTGGCGCTGTGCGTCTTCGAGCCCGAGGGCGCTCCGCGCGCCAGCGTGGTCATCGGCGGGGCCATGGGGGTGCGGCAGGACTATTACGCGGCCTTTGCGCAGTGGCTGGCGGGGCAGGGTTTTCGGGTCACCACCTTCGACTACCGGGGCCAGGGGGATTCCTTGCAAGGCCCCATGCGCGCGGTACGGGCGGATCTGCTGGACTGGGCGCGCGACTACGAAGCCGTCATCTCGGCCGCCCGCGCCGCGCTGCCCGGTGCGCCGCTCTACCTGCTGGGCCACAGCCTGGGCGCGCAACTGCCGGGCCTGCTGAAGAATCCCGCACAGGTCGATGGCCTGCTCAGCGTGGCCGCAGGCAGTGGCTACTGGCGCGAGAACGCACCGCGCCTCAAGCGCATGGTGCCCTACTTCTGGTGGGTGCTGGTGCCGCTGGCCACGCGCCTGTGGGGCTACTTTCCGGGGCGCACGCTGCGCAAGGTGGGCGACCTGCCGGCCGGTGTGATTCTGCAATGGCGCCGCTGGTGCCTCAATCCCACCTACAGCGTGGGCGCCGAAGGCCCGGCCGCCGCGCAGAGCTATGCAGAGGTGCGCTTTCCGGTGCTGGCGCTGTGGATGAGCGACGATGAGCTCATGACCCTGCGCGGCACGCACAGCCTGGTCAATCTCTACCGCAATGCCCCGGCCCGGGTCGAGCGCATTGCGCCCGAAGACATCAACGCCCTGCGCATTGGGCATTTCGGGTTCTTCCGGGAGCAGTTCCGCCAGACGCTGTGGCCGCGTGCGGTCGCCGATCTCGTGGGGCTGGCCGGGCTGCCAGTCACCGGCACGACGGTCGAAGGGGCCATTTAGCGGCACACTGTCCAGCATGACGACGATTCCCCATCCCTTTGACCAGGCCCTGGTACTGGAATCCAGCGCACCGGGCCATTTCCGGGGGCATACCAGCCCCGCGTACTGGAACATGGTCGGGCCCTTTGGCGGCATCACCGCCGCGACGGTGCTGCGCGCCATCTTGCTGCACCCTGACCGCCTGGGCGATCCGCTCTCGCTCACCGTCAACTATGCCGGTGCACTGTCCACGGGGCCGTTCACCGTGCAGGCCACGCCGGTGCGCACCAACCGCTCCACGCAGCACTGGAACGTGTCGATCTTGCAGACGGGCGCCCAGGGTGAGCAGGTCGTCACCACAACGGCCACCGCCGTCACGGCCGTGCGGCGCGAGACCTGGAGCCTGGCTGATGTGGCCATGCCCGAGGTGCCCACGCCGGAGCAGCTCGATGCCTATCCGGCCGCGCCGGGCATTGAATGGTTCAACCGTTACGACATCCGGCCCGTGACCGGGGCCTTGCCCCGGCAATGGAATGGCCAGGGCGACAGCAGCCTGTCACAGGTGTGGATGCGCGACAACCCGGCACGCCCCCTCGATTTTTGCGCGCTGGCCGCGCTGGCCGATGTGTTCTTCCCGCGCGTCTGGCTGCGCCGCGCGGTGCACGTGCCGGCGGGAACGGTGTCGATCACGGTGTATTTCCATGCCAGTCCGGCGCAACTGCAGGCCACCGGCACGGGCCATGTGCTCGGGCAGGCACGCGCGCAGGAGTTTCGCAACGGCTTTTTCGACCAGACCGTGCAGCTGTGGAGCGAGAGCGGCACCATGCTCGCCACCAGCCACCAGATTGTTTACTACAAGGAATAGCGCCGCACCGCCCTGCGTGAGCGGCCTGCTTTCCATTTTTGAGGAACCCGTCCCATGAGCGAAACCCAAAACGACATCCTGGTGCACACCGAAGCCGGTGTGGCCACCATCACCCTCAACCGGGTGGACAAGAAGAACTCCCTCACCCGCGCCATGTATTCCACCCTGGCCGACACCTTCGAGGCGGCCGCCCAGGGCACCGAGGTGCGTGCCATCGTGCTGCAGGGCGATGTGGCCGTGTTCAGCGCGGGCAACGACATTGGCGATTTTCTGCAGCAGCCCCCGGCCTCGCAGGACTCGCCCGTGTTCCGCTTCCTGCGTGCCATCGCTACGTTCCCCAAGCCCGTCGTGGCCGCGGTGTGCGGCCCGGCGGTGGGCATCGGCACCACCATGCTGCTGCACTGCGATCTGGTCTACGCGGGCGACAACGCAGCGTTTTCCATGCCCTTTGTCAACCTGGGCCTGTGCCCCGAAGCGGCTTCGAGCCTGCTGGTGCCGCAGATGCTGGGCTACCACCGCGCCGCCGAGGCGCTGCTGCTGGGTGAACCCTTCATGGCCGAGGCCGCGCTGGAAGTGGGCCTGGCCAACCGCGTGGTGCCCCCCACCGAATGCAACGCCATCGCCCAGGCCCAGGCCCGCAAGCTGGCGGCCAAGCCGCTGTCGTCCCTGATCGAGACCAAACGCCTGATGAAGCTGGGCCAGACAGCGCCCGTGCTGGCGCGCATGGCCGAGGAGGGCGAGAGCTTTGGCCGCATGCTGGGCGAACCCGCCGCGCGTGAGGCGTTCACGGCGTTCATGGCCAAAAGAAAGCCTGATTTCAGCCAGTGCTGACTCGGGCGGCCCGCGCCGCAGGCCGGGCCCGGTGTCCTGCAATTCTGTGCACACACAGTATTTTTAGGTCAAAATGGCCTCCAGCGCCGATGCATATTGCGCTAGCAGCTATTAAAACAGAAGCATTTGATGTCGGCGCCGTGCGCCGGTACCGTGCCTTTTCAGGACCCCCATGAGCAAAAATCCCGCACCGGTCAAACCCTTCGAGCCTGAATTCATCGCCGGGCTCAAGTCCATCTTCGAGGAAAAGATCGTCTTCAACCAGGTTCTGGGGCTGAAGATTGTCAGCATGGCGCCCGAGCGGGTGGTCGGGCGCATCGACATGAAGCCGGAGCTGGTGGGCCACTTTGCCTACAACCGCATCCATGGAGGTGTCATCAGCGCCGGGCTGGACGCCATGGGCGGGCTCGCCGTGATGGCCGCCATTGGCGCCCGCCACATGGACGAGGAGCCCCTGCAGCGCCTGCACCGCTTTGCCAAGCTGGGCACCATCGACCTGCGTATCGACTACCTGCGACCCGGCATTGGCGACCATTTCGAGCTGCGCGCCGAGGTGTTGCGCCTGGGTTCGCGCGTGGCCACCACGCGCATGGAGTTTCTGGGGCCCGACGGCCAGACCATGTCGGCCGGGGCCGCCGCCTACATCGTCTCCTGACGGTCGGCCGCACGGGCCGGTGGCATGCCTGTGTGCTGCTGCAAAGACTGCAAGCGCATGCAAGCATAGAACCGTTTGGTTACCGTTCTTGCGCAATACAGGCAGCTTTTGCATTGATCGGTGGCCATCATGGTGTCTTTTCTAGGAGATTCCATGGCCGTGCAAAACCCCTTCTTTGGCAAGCGTGAACCCGAAACTTTCCAGCCCCGCCAGCCCGCCATCACGCCGGGCAGCGCCAATGGACTGCATCCTGCGGGGACCCCCAGCCCAGCGTCCTCGGCAGCGGCCAGTGCCAAGGCCAGCACGGAGAGCACGGGCAGCAAGCTGACGGTGGGTCCCAACATCAAGCTCAAGGGCGTTGAGATCACCGATTGCGACACCCTGGTGGTCGAAGGCACGGTGGAGGCCACCATGGATTCGCGCGTGATCCAGATCTCGGAACAGGGCGCCTTTCGGGGTTCGGCCGACATTGACATCGCCGAAATCCGGGGAGACTTCAACGGCACGCTGACCGTGCGGCAGAAGCTGGTGATTTTCAGTACCGGCAAGGTGAGCGGCAAGATCCGCTATGGCAAGCTGGTGATCGAGGAGGGCGGCCAGATTTCGGGTGAAATCGACGTGGGCGCCGCCAGCAGTGCGGCCCGCAGCCCGGGCGCACGCAGCGCCGAGGCGGCTGCCATCGCGGCCTGAACGGCAGCCTTTGCGGCAGGAGCGCTGCAAAGGTATTTTGCAAAGCATTTGCTTGCTGAAATAATCAAATCCGGCTATCGTGCCGGGCATGTCCGCACCTTTCCCTGATTCCCCCGCCGGGCGCCCCAAGGCGCCAGCGGCCCCGGTGGCGGCACGGCCCCGGGGGCGGCCCCGCAAGACGGCAGACGAGCGCGACGAAGGCAACCGGCGCCAGCTTATCCTTGACGGTGCGGCGCGGCTGTTTCGCGCGCAGGGCTTCGATGCCGCCAGCACGCGCGACATTGCTGCTGCGGCAGGCATGCGCAGCGGCTCGCCCTTCTACCATTTCGAAAGCAAGAACGCGCTGCTCTACGCCGTGATGGAAGAGGGCATGCAGCGCGCCGTGCGCAGCCAGGCGCAGGCACTGAGCGGGCTGGACGATACGTCCCCGCGTGCGCGCCTGGCCATCCTGGTGCGCCACCACTGCGACATCCTGCTCGGCCCCGCTGGCGATTTTGTGCCCGTCATGCTGTACGAGTGGCGCTCGCTCACGCCCGCGCAGCGTGCGGCCATTGCGCAAATCAAAGCCGTATACGAAGCCCCGTGGATGCCGGTACTGCAGGCCCTGTACGACGCAGGCGCATTGCGCACAGAGCCCGGCCTGGCCCGGTTGTTCATTTTTGGGGCCCTGAACTGGGCGGTACAGTGGTACCGCCCCGAGGGGCGGCTGTCGCTCGATGCCCTGGCTGCCCATGCCCTGGCCCTGTTCCTGGCGCCGGAGTGATTCCGGTGATTCCGTTCCCCGCCTTGTAACCCCATCCGGAGCCCTTATGGACATACATTTCGCCACCACCATCGAGCGCAAAGTACTGCACCTGCGCTTCGGCCGGACGGGGGTGCGCAATCTGATGGACGACGCCTGGTTCGATGCGCTCGCAGGCCATCTGGCCGAAGCCGACCGCCATCCCGATGTGCGCGTCGTGCTGCTCAGTGCCGAGGGCGATGCGTTCTGTTCGGGGGCCGATCTCAAGGGCATCCAGCCGAGCCTGCTCACCGACGACTACGCGCAGTCGGCGCTGGCGCGGCTGCTGCAGCGCCTGACCCGCTTCGACAAGCCGCTGGTGGCTGCGGTGCACGGCCTGGCCATCGGGGGCGGCACCACCTTGCTGCTGCACTGCGATTTTGTCTACGCTGCCGAGGGCACGCGCTTTCAGATGCCGTTCGCCAAACTGGGCCTGGTGCCCGAGTTTGGGTCCAGCTACCTGCTGCCGCTGAACGCGGGCATGCGGCTGGCCAGTGAACTGGTGCTGCTGGGCGAGCCCTTTGACGCCGCGACTGCACTCAGGGCGGGGCTGGTGACGTCCGTGGAGCCCCCCGAGGGCCTGATGCAGCGGGCATGGCAGAGCGCCCACACGCTGGCGCAGATGGCCCCAGGCCCCCTGCGCCGCAGCAAGAACTTGCTGCGCCAGGGCCACCAGGCAGCGCTGGAGGCCGCACTGGCGCGCGAGGGCCTGGCGCTGCAGGAGAGCTTGCGTTCGCCTGAACTGGCCGAGGCCGTGTCGGCCTTTCTGGCCAAGCGCGCGCCCGATTTTTCCCGGTTCTGAAATCAGCGCACGGGCAGGGGGCGAGGGCGCCCGTCGGCGTCGATGGCCACATAGGTCAGCCGCGCCTCGGTCACCTTGACATAGTTGCCCTGTTCGGCAAACCGCTCGGCGTACACCTCGACCTCCACCGTGATCGAGGTGCGCCCCACGCGCGTGACGCTGGAGAAGAACGACAGGATGTCGCCCACGCGCACGGGATGCTTGAAGACAAACTCATTCACCGCCACGGTGGCCATGCGGCCCTGCACGTGGCGCGCGGGCAGCACCGAGCCCGCCAGGTCCACCTGGGCCATGACCCAGCCGCCGAAGATGTCGCCGTTGCCGTTGGTGTCGGCCGGCATGGGAATGACCTTGAGCACCAGCTCCTTGTCGGTGGGTAATGTGGCAGGGGTGCGGGAAGGGATGTCGGACATGGGCACAATCTCGGTGAAAACAACCAACGGAATTGTCCCTCATGCGCCGCCACGGCGAATCCTCTCCCCCCATCTCTTCCGGCGCCTCGGCGCGCACGCATTCGGACTGGGCCACGCTGGGCCGCCTGCTGCCCTATCTGTGGCAGTACAAATGGCGCGTGCTGGCTGCGCTCGCCTTCATGGTGGGGGCCAAGCTGGCCAACGTGGGCGTGCCGCTGCTGCTCAAACAACTGGTCGATGCGATGGCGGTGCCGCCCGGCGCCGTGACCGCGCTGCTGGTAGTGCCGGTCGCGCTGCTGCTGGGCTACGGGGCCTTGCGCTGGACAACTTCGCTGTTCACCGAACTGCGCGAGCTGGTGTTTGCCAAGGCCACGCAGGGCGCCGCGCGCAGCATTGCCCTGAATACCTTCCGGCATCTGCACGCGCTCAGCCTGCGGTTCCACCTGGAGCGCCAGACGGGCGGCATGACGCGCGACATCGAGCGCGGTGTGCGCGGCATCGAGTCGCTGATCTCGTTTGCCCTGTTCAATATCGTCGCCACGCTGGTCGAGGTGGTCCTGGTGCTCTCGGTGCTGGGCAACCGCTTCGACATGGGTTTTGTCTGGATCACGCTGGCTGCGCTGGTGGTCTACATCACGTTCACTGTGGTCATCACCGAGTGGCGCACCAAGTTCCGGCGCGAGGCCAACCTGCTCGACTCTGCTGCGCACACCAGGGCGGTTGATTCCCTGTTGAACTACGAAACCGTCAAGTACTTCAACAACGAGGATTTCGAGGCGCGCCGCTACGACGAAAGCCTGGAGAGCCTGCGCCGCGTGCGCCTCAAGAGCCAGAGCACGCTGTCCATGCTCAACAGCGGGCAGCAGGCCATCATTGCCACCGCGCTGGTCGCCATGCTGTGGCGTGCCACGCAGGGGGTGGCCGATGGCCACATGACGCTGGGCGACCTGGTCATGGTCAACGCCTTCATGATCCAGATCTACATCCCGCTCAACTTCTTTGGCGTGATCTACCGTGAAATCAAGCAGAACCTGACCGACCTGGACAAGATGTTCACGCTGATGGACCGGCCGCAGGAGGTGGCGGATGCGCCGGGCGCCCAGCCGCTCCGCATTGCTCCCGGCAGCAGCCCGGCGGTGCGTTTTGAAGATGTGCACTTTGCCTATGAGCCCAACCGCCCCATCCTGCGCGGCGTGAGCTTCGAGATTCCCGCCGGCAAGACGGTGGCTGTGGTGGGCCCGTCGGGCGCCGGCAAGTCCACGCTGGCGCGCCTGCTGTTTCGCTTCTATGACATCCAGCAGGGCCGCATCAGCCTGGCCGGGCAGGACATGCAGAGCGTCACGCAGGCCAGCGTGCGCTCGTGCGTAGGCATCGTGCCGCAGGACACCGTGCTGTTCAACGACACCGTGGCCTACAACATCGCCTACGGGCGCCCTGGCGCCACCCCGCAGGAAGTGGAACAGGCCGCGCGCGCGGCGCACATCCACGGCTTCATCGCGTCCACCCCCAAAGGCTACGACACCATGGTGGGCGAGCGCGGCCTCAAGCTCTCGGGCGGCGAGAAGCAGCGCGTGGCCATCGCCCGGACCCTGCTCAAGAACCCCCCCATCCTGGTGTTCGACGAGGCCACCTCCGCCCTCGATTCCGCCAACGAGCGCGCCATCCAGGCCGAACTGCGCGGCGTGGCGCGCGGCAAGACCACGCTGGTGATCGCCCACCGCCTCTCCACCGTGGTGGACGCCCACGAAATCCTGGTCATGGAAGCGGGCCGGATCGTCGAGCGCGGCACGCACGCGCAGCTGCAGGCGGCCCAGGGGCGCTATGCGCGCATGTGGGCGATGCAGCAGTCGGGCGATGCGGTTTGAGTGTTTTTTGGCTCCGGCGCTTTCTGGGCAAGCGCAAGCAGCTATCAAATCAGGAGTGAAACAAAAAACCCCGCGACAGCGGGGTTGATGGATTGCGGCGCAGGGTACTTGTTACTTGCGCGCAGCAATCGCTTTCTCGGCCATGTTCACCAAGTCGGTGCCCACCTGGCTCTTCCACTTGTCGTACACCGGGCGGGTGGCCTTGACGAAGGCCTCGCGCTCGGCGGGGCTGAGCTGGGTGACCGTGACGCCCAGGCCTTCGATCTGCTTGAGCAGGGGCTTGTCGGCTTCGACGACGCCCTTGCGGGCAATGGCGATTTCTTCCTTGCCCGCTTCGATGGCCGCCTGGCGCACGATTTCGCGGTCGGCAGGGGTCCAGGAGTTCCAGATGTCCTTGTTCACCACGAAGATCAGCGGGTCGGCAATGTAGCCCCACAGCGTGAGGTATTTCTGCGCCACGCTGTGCAGCTTGGCGGCGGTGAAGATGGCCAGGGGGTTTTCCTGGCCGTCCACGGCGCCGCTGGCCATGGCGGGCTGGGCGTCGGCCCAGCTCATCTGCGTGGGGTTGGCACCCAGGGCGCTGAAGGTGTCGAGGAACAGGGGTGAGCCGACCACGCGGATCTTCATGCCTTTCAGGTCGCCAGGCGTCTTGATGGGTTTCTTGGAGTTGGAGATCTCGCGGTAGCCGTTTTCGCCCCAGGCGAGCGGCACCACACCGGCCTTGTCCAGCGTCTTGAACAGGCTCTTGCCCACATCGCCCTGCGTGAGTGCATCGATGGCGGCGTAGTCGGGCATCAGGAAGGGCAGCGAGAACAGGTTGAGCTGCTTGACCTGGGGCGACCAGTTGATGGTCGAGCCCACGGCCATGTCGATCACGCCCTGGCGCAGGGCCGAGAACTCGCGCGTCTGGTCGCCCTGGATCAGCGAGACGCCGGGGTAGAGCTTGATGTTGATGCGGCCATTGGTGCGCTCGCGCACCTTGTTGGCCCACAGCTCGCCCCCCTTGCCCCATGGAAAGGCCGTGCCCAGCACCAGCGACATGCGGTATTCGCTCTTGTAGGCCGTCTGCGCCAGGGCGGCGGGGCTGCCCAGGGCCAGCAGCGAGGCGGCGGCCACGGCCGAAGTGAGGAAGGTACGCAGTTTCATGGTTTCAGTCTCCTAGCGATGTTGTTGCACACGAAAAAATCAGTATCCCAGCCGGGCCGGGAGCCACAGTGCCAGCCCGGGCCAGAGCACGACGGCCAGCATCACCATGCACATGGCGACCAGCAGCCAGCCCACCCAGCGGGAGGTCTGCTCGATGCGCACTCCGGCAATGCGGCTGGAGACCATCAGGTTCACGGCCATGGGCGGAGTGAACTGGCCCAGCGCCACGTTCAGCGTGAGCAGCACGCCAAACCACACCGGGTTCCACTGGTAGTGCTGCATGATGGGCACCATCAGCGGCACGAAAATCAGGAAGATGGAAATGCCGTCGAGGAACATGCCGGTCGCGATGAGCAGCAGCACCAGCAGGGCCAGCACGCCGTACTCGCCCAGGCCCGAACCCACGATGGCGCGGGTGATGGGATCGATCACGCCCAGGGTGGAGAGCGAGAACGCGAAGATGCCCGCCAGCGACACCACCAGCAGAATGACGGCCGACAGTTCGCCCGATTCGCGCAGGATCTCGAACAGGTCGCGCACATGGATCGTGCGGTGCACCACCATGCCGATGAACAGGCCGTAGAACACGGCGACCACGGCGGCCTCGGTGGGGGTGAACCAGCCTGCCCGCATGCCCCCCAGAATGAGCACGGGTGCGGCCAGGCCCCACGAGGCTTCTCGCAGGCTTTTCCAGAATGCGGGGCGCGGCAGGTGGGCTTCGTGGGCGCCCATGCCGTGGCGCCGCGCCAGCCAGACCGAGGGCACGATGAGGGCCAGGCCGGCCAGAATGCCAGGGATCATGCCGGCGGCAAACAATGCAGGCACCGAGGCGCCGGGCACCAGCACCGAATAGACGATGAAGGCCACCGACGGCGGGATGAGGATGTCGATGGACGCAGCTGCGCCGACCACGGCGGCCGAGAACGGCGCGGGATAGCCCGCGCGCGTCATGGCCGCGATCATCACCCCGCCCACGGCCGCTGCCGTGGCAGGGCCGGAGCCCGAGATGCCCCCCAGGAACATGGCCACGGCCACCGCCACCAGGGGCAGCATGCCCGGGCCGCGCCCGACGATGGAGACCGCCAGGTTCACCAGCCGCAGGGCCACCCCCGAGCGGTCGAAGATCGAGCCCACGAGCACGAACATCGGAATGGCCAGCAGCGGGTATTTGCCCAGCCCGGCGTAGAAGTTCTGCGGCACGGCCAGCAGGCCAAACCACTGCGAATCGGCATTGGCCGCGGCAATGGCAGCCGTGCCCGCCAAGCCCAGCGCCGCGCCAATCGGCACGCCCGCCAGCATCAACAGGGCAAAGGCGACGAACAGCAGGGTGGCCGTCATGCGCCGGGCTCCTGGCGGGCACGGCGCCAGCTGCGCAGGCCATGGCCCAGCGCGCGTGCGGCGATCAGTGTGGAGAACACCGGCAGCCAGACCGAATACCACCACTGCGGCACGCCGATGCCGGGCGACGTTTCCTCGAAACGGTAGTCGTCCCATACCACGCGCACACTGAGTACGGCCATGGTGGCAAACAGCAGCGCCACCATCAGCGCGCCCAGCTGGGCCAGCCGCTGGCGGCGCCGGGCCGGGCCGCTTTCGGAAAAATATTCGATGCGGATATGGCGGTCGCGCGCCACCGCAGCCGAACCGCCCACCATCGCCAGCACGATCATGAGAAAGACCGAGATTTCCTCGGTCCAGGCAAAGGACGAATTGGTGAAATAGCGCACCAGCACATTGGCAAAGGTGATGAGCGCCAGGGCCGCCATGACGATCACGGTGAGCCAGTCTTCCAGGCCCAGCAGGCGGGCTTCGGCGGGGGGAGAGGCCGTAGGCGCAGCCGCGCTCTCTGGCGTGGCGGGTGGGTGGTTGGACATCAATGCAGGTCGCGTGGCAGGTTCTGTGGCACGGCGGTCAAGGCCGCACGCACGCGCAGGGCGCGGCGTATCGCTGCATTATGCGGCGAATTCCTATGTGGGCGCAGCAATCGGGGCGTGCGCGGGCGGTCTGCGAAAGCGTCGGCGCGCGCAGATAATGCGCCGATGGAAACCAAGTGGCTTGAAGACTTCGTCAGCCTGGCCGAAACGCGCAGTTTCAGCCGGTCAGCGCAACTGCGCCATGTGACGCAACCGGCGTTCTCCCGCCGCATCCAGGCGCTGGAAGCCTGGGCCGGCACCGATCTGGTGGACCGCAGTTCCTACCCCACGCGCCTGACGGCGGCGGGCAAGACACTGTACGACCAGTCGCTGGAGGTCTTGCAGGCCCTGCAGAACACCCGCGCCATGCTGCGTGCGCACAGCACGTCCAGCCAGGACATGATCGAGTTTGCCGTACCGCATACGCTGGCATTCACCTTCTTTCCGGCCTGGGTGGCCAGCCTGCACAGCCAGTTCGGGCCGTTCAAGAGCCGGCTCATCGCCCTCAATGTGCACGATGCCGTGATGCGCCTGGTGGAAGGCAGCTGCGATGTGCTGGTCACCTACCACCACGAATCCCAGCCCTTCCAGCTCGACGCCAACCACTATGAAATGGTGAGCCTGGGCAAGGAGGTGCTGTCGCCCTACAGCAAGCCCGACGCCGAAGGCCGGCCGCTGCACTGCCTGCCCGGCAAGCCGGGCCAGCCGCTGCCGTATCTGGGGTATGCGCCGGGGGCCTATCTGGGGCGGGTGACCGAGCTGATTCTGAAACAGTCCGGCACGGCCATCCACCTCAGCCGGGTCTATGAAACCGATATGGCCGAGGGCCTCAAGGCCATGGCGCTGGAGGGGCAGGGCGTGGCCTTTCTGCCCCACAGCGCGGTGAAGAAGGACCTGCGCGCGCGCCGACTGGTCAGCGCGGTGCCGCCGGGCCTGCAAGACCTGCAGATGGTGATGGATGTGCGCGCCTACCGTGAGCGTCCCACCGGCAAGGACGAGCCCAAGGGCACGGCGCAGGCGCTCTGGACCTATCTGCAGACGCAGACGGGCGGCGGCGCGGGCGCCCTGCCTGCATGAATTATTTGCATAGTTGTGCGCTTATTCGGCATTGGAAATGCGCTCTGCCGAATCGTACGATTCCGCGCCCTGCCATCCGTTTTTTTCCAGAACATGGAAATGACTTTCGCAGTATGCCGCCTTGCAATCCAGAAACACTGATTTGTTGAGACACCGTATGAACGCAAACTGGGCGCACAAACCTCTTGTCCATGGCCTTGCCGCCGCCGCCTGGGCGCTCGCTGCAGCGTGCGGTGCCAGCGCGGCAGCGGCACAGACGGTGCTGGAACGCGTCAGTGCGGGGGGCGCGCTGGTGATCGCCCACCGTGAGTCGTCGGTGCCGTTTTCCTACCTGGATGCGGCGGGCAAGCCCGTGGGGTATGCGGTGGACCTGTGTCTGCACCTGGCCGAGGTGGTGCGCCGCAAGACCGGCATGAAGAACATGCCGGTGCAATTCCTGCAGGTCACCCCGGCCAATCGGGTCGATATCGTGGCGCAGGGCAAGGCGGACCTGGAGTGCGGCTCCACCACCAACAATGCCGAGCGGCGCCAGAAGGTGGCCTTCACCATTCCGCACTTCATCACGGGCGCACGCCTGCTGGTCAAGTCGACGAGCTCGATTGACCGCGTGGAAGACCTGATGGGCAAGAAAATGGTGTCGACCAAAGGCACGACGCCCCTCAAGGCGGCGCAGCAGGCCAACCGTGAGCGCCTGATGGGCATCACCATCCTCGAAGCGCCGGACCACGCCCGTGGCCTGGAGATGGTGGAAAAGGGGGAAGCCGATGCCTTCCTCATGGACGATGTGTTGCTCTATGGCCTGGCCGCTAACCGGCCGAACCCCAAGGCCCTCAAGGTGGTGGGCCGTTTCATGACCACCGAGCCCCTGGCCATCATGCTGCCCAAGGCCGATCCGGACTTCAAGAAACTGGTGGACGACGAAATGCGCCGCCTGATCACCAGCCGCGAAATCAATCCGATCTACGACAAGTGGTTTGCCAAACCGATACCGCCGAACAACACAACGTTGAATCTTCCCATCAGCTACCTGTTGCGCGATTTCTGGAAGTACCCCACCGATTTCGTTCCCCTTTGACCGTGGGCAGCGCCCCGGGGACGTTGCTCACAGCGCCATTCCGGTGATTTTTGACCCGCGCGCTGTTGCACGGGCTGCGAATCTCTAGAATCCACTCTTTCCCCCGTTCACCCACAAGGAGACAGAAGTATGAAGAAACATTTGCTGGCTGCTGCCATTACCGTACTGGCTGCAAGCAGTGCCTTTGCACAGGCCAATGACACCCTGGCCAAGATCAAGTCCTCTGGCAGCATCACGCTGGGCGTGCGCGAGTCCTCGGGCCTGTCCTATACGCTGGGCAATGGCAAGTACGTGGGCTTCCACACCGAGATGGCCGAGCACATCATCGCCGACCTGCAGAAGCAGCTCGGCCTGGCCAAGCTGGAAACCAAGTACCAGCCCGTCACCTCGCAAAACCGCATCCCGCTGGTGACCAACGGCACGGTGGACCTGGAGTGCGGCTCCACCACCAACAACGCCGCCCGCCAGAAGGACGTGGCCTTTGCCGTGACCACCTACGTGGAAGAAGTGCGCATGGCGGTCAAGGCCAGTTCGGGCATTGCCTCCATCAAGGATCTCAACGGCAAGACCGTGGCCACCACCACCGGTACCACCTCGGTGCAGACCCTGCGCAAGAATGAACGCGCCGGCGGCCTGGACTTCAAGGAAGTCTATGGCAAGGACCACGCCGACAGCTTCCTGATGGTGGAGACCGGCCGTGCCGACGCCTTTGTGATGGACGGCTCCATCCTGGCCGCCAACATCTCCAAGGCCAAGAATCCTGCCGACTTCAAGATCGTGGGCGAGGTGCTGTCTGTTGAACCCATCGCCTGCATGCTGCGCAAGGACGATCCGGCCTTCAAGAAGGCCGTGGACGATTCCATCAAGCGCCAGATTGCCGACGGTTCGCTGGCCAAGCTGTACGACAAGTGGTTCATGCAGCCCGTGCCGCCCACCAACACCAAGATCGGCCTGCCCATGTCCGAAGCCACCAAGAACGCCTGGGCGCATCCGAACGACAAGCCCATGGAAGACTACGCCAAGAAGTAACCGGCGCGCTGCAACGCCCCTTCGAGCCATGGGTTCGGGGGGGCTTTTTTTGTGGCGCGGCGCAGGCCGTCAAATGAAAGGAATCCTATGAGCTGGGATTGGCAGGTGTTCTGCGAAGACACCTTGGATCGCCAGGCAGTGCAGGGCTGCTTTGGCAAGGGGGGCGACATCACCTACCTGGACTGGATGCTGTCGGCCTGGGGCTGGACGGTGTCGGTGTCGCTGCTGGCACTGGCGCTGGCGCTGGTGCTGGGCGCCGTCATCGGTACGCTGCGCACCCTGGAGGGGCGCCGCGTGGTGGTGGGCCTGTGCAACGCCTGGGTGGAACTGTTCCGCAACATACCGCTGCTGGTGCAGATTTTTCTGTGGTACCACGTGCTGCCCAGCTTCTTCCCGGTGCTGCAGGGCGTTCCCGGCTTCGTGCTGGTGGTTTTTGCGCTGGGTTTCTTCACTTCGGCACGGATCGCCGAACAGGTGCGCTCGGGCATCCAGGCACTGCCGCGAGGCCAGCGCTATGCCGGGCTGGCCATGGGGTTCACGACCTTCCAGACCTACCGCTATGTGCTGCTGCCCATGGCGTTTCGCATCATCATTCCACCGCTGACCAGCGAGACCATGAATATCTTCAAGAACTCGTCCGTGGCGTTTGCCGTGTCGGTGGCCGAACTGACCATGTTCGCCATGCAGGCGCAGGAGGAAACCTCGCGCGGCATCGAGGTCTATCTGGCCGTGACGGCGCTCTATGTTCTCTCGGCGTTCGCCATCAACCGCATCATGGCGTTCATTGAAAAACGGGCGCGTGTGCCGGGCATGGTTGCCGCCAGCGGGGGAGGCCACTGACATGAATCTGGACTTCTCCTTCTACAACTGGGACCTGATCTCCAGTTTCGTGCTCAAGGGGCTGTACTTCAGCCTCATGCTCACGGCGGTGGCCACCCTCGGCGGCGTGCTTTTTGGCACGGTGCTGGCGCTCATGCGCCTGTCGGGCAAGAAGTGGCTGGACATGCCCGCCACCATCTATGTCAACGGCATGCGCAGCATTCCGCTGGTCATGGTGATCCTGTGGTTCTTCCTGCTGGTGCCCGCCCTCATCGGTCGGCCCATCGGCGCCGAGGTGTCGGCCGTGATTACCTTCATCGCCTTCGAGGCCGCGTATTTCAGCGAAATCATGCGCGCCGGCATCCAGTCCATCCCGCGGGGCCAGGTGTACGCGGGCCAGGCGCTGGGCATGACCTACGGTCAGAACATGAAGCTCATTGTGCTGCCGCAGGCCTTCCGCAACATGCTGCCGGTGCTGCTCACGCAGACCATCATCCTGTTCCAGGATACCTCGCTGGTCTACGCCATCGGCGCCTACGACATGCTCAAGGGGTTCGAGGTCGCCGGCAAGAACTTTGGCCGTCCCATCGAGGCCTACCTGGCCGCGGCGGTGCTGTACTTTGTGATGTGCTACGCCCTCTCCTGGTCGGTCAAGCGCCTGCACCAGAGAATCGCCATCATCCGCTGAAGCGGGCAAGAGAGATTGGATTGAGGAACAAGAAATGATCGAACTCAAGAACGTATCCAAGTGGTATGGCCCGGTGCAGGTGCTCAACGAATGCTCGGCCTCCATTCGCAAGGGCGAGGTGGTGGTGGTGTGCGGCCCTTCGGGCTCGGGCAAGTCCACCCTGATCAAGACCATCAACGCACTCGAACCCTTCCAGAAGGGGGAGATCACGGTCGATGGCATTGCATTGCACGACCCCAGGACCGACCTGCCCAAGCTGCGCTCGCGCGTGGGCATGGTGTTCCAGCACTTTGAGCTGTTTCCGCACCTGTCGGTGACCGAGAACCTGACCATTGCGCAGATCAAGGTGCTGGGCCGCAGCGCGGACGACGCCAAGGCGCGCGGCCTGAAAATGCTCGATCGCGTGGGCCTGACGGCCCACAAGGACAAGTTCCCCGGCCAGCTCTCGGGCGGCCAGCAGCAGCGCGTAGCCATTGCACGGGCACTGTCCATGGACCCCATCGTCATGCTGTTCGACGAGCCCACCTCGGCGCTCGATCCCGAAATGGTGGGTGAGGTGCTGGACGTGATGGTGGGCCTGGCCAACGAAGGCATGACCATGATGTGCGTGACCCACGAAATGGGCTTTGCCCGCAAGGTGAGCCACCGCGTGATCTTCATGGACGTCGGCGGCAAGATCCTGGAAGACTGCTCCAAGGACGAATTCTTCAACAACCCCGACGCCCGCCAGCCGCGCACCAAGGATTTCCTCGACAAGATCCTGCAGCATTGAGGAAAGGGGCCTTCCCCTTCTCTCGGCTTCGCCGGGAAGGGGGACGCCACCAGCGCGGCGGCCCTGGCCCGGGCCGTGCGGTCATGGAGATCTCCAGCTATCCAAGGCGCTTTCAGGCGTTTTGTGCCATTTTTGCCTCTAGGCCGCATGCAGTGATCGCCAGATGCTATGGTTTTTGAAGTTGACGCGGCGATGGGACAATGCGAGCCATGACAGCATCACCCGACACCCTCACGATCACCCGCCCCGACGACTGGCACCTGCATGTGCGCGACGGCGAGCCGCTGCACACCGTGGTGCCGCACACGGCTGCACAGTTTGGCCGGGCCATCATCATGCCCAACCTGCGCCCGCCCGTGACCACCGCCGCGCAGGCGCTGGCTTACAAGCAGCGCATCCTGGCCGCCGTGCCCGAAGGCATCGCTTTCGAGCCGCTGATGACGCTCTACCTCACCGACAACCTGCCGCCCGATGAAATCGCGCGTGCCAGGGATGCTGGCGTGGTCGCCGCCAAGCTCTACCCTGCGGGCGCCACCACCAACAGCGATGCGGGCGTGACCGACCTGCGCAAAACCTACCCCACGCTCGAAGCCCTGCAGAAGGCAGGCATGCCGCTGCTGGTGCACGGCGAGGTCACCAGCCCTGACATCGACCTGTTCGACCGCGAGGCTGTGTTCATCGAGCAGCAGCTCATGCCGCTGCGCCGCGATTTTCCTGAACTCAAGATCGTCTTCGAGCACATCACCACCAGGGACGCCGCGCAGTACGTGCAGGAGGCCGGGCCCCATACGGCCGCCACCATCACTGCGCACCACCTGCTCTACAACCGCAACGCCATTTTCACGGGGGGCATTCGCCCGCACTATTACTGCCTGCCCGTGCTCAAGCGCGAGCAGCACCGCCAGGCCCTGGTGCAGGCGGCCACCAGCGGGTCGGACCGGTACTTTCTGGGCACGGACAGCGCCCCCCACCCCGCGCACCTGAAGGAGCACGCCACGGGCTGCGCCGGTTGCTACACCGCCCACGCCGCCATCGAGATGTACGCCGAGGTTTTCGACAACGCGGGCGCCCTGGACCAGCTCGAGGGCTTCGCCAGTTTCCACGGCCCCGCCTTCTACGGCCTGCAGCGCAACACCGGCACCATCACCCTGCGCCGCGAAAACTGGACACCACCCGACAGCTTTGCCTTTGGCGAGGCCGAGCTCAAACCCCTGCGCGCGGGCGAAGCGCTGCCGTGGCGGCTGGTGTAGACGCTGCCGCCATCGACTGGGATGCGCCCTGGCTGGCCCCGTGGAGCGCGTGTGGACGCACCCTGGCCGGGCGCCTGTGCGAAGGCGTGCCGGTCTGCCAGGCGCTGAATGCCGACGCTGCGGCGCCGGTGCGCTTCGTGCCCCAGGCCCTGCTGCCGCCGGGCAGGGCCTACGAACAGTTCATCTTTGACACCGGCCAGGTGCCCACGCGCGAGAACCTGCACGACTTCTTCAATGGCCTGGTGTGGCTGCACCTGCCGCTGGCCAAGCGCCGCATGAACCAGTTGCAGGCGCAGGCCATTGCCGCGCAGGGCGTGGGGGCGGTGCGCGGGCCGCTGCGCGATGCGCTCACGCTGTTTGACGAAAACGGCGCCCTGCTCGATGCGCCCGCGCCGCTGTGGCAGGCGCTGCGCGCACGGGACTGGCGGCGCTTGTTTGTGGACCTGCGCCCGCTGTGGGCGCAGGCGCGGTTGCTGCTCGTCGGCCATGCGCTCATGGAGAAACTGGTTTTGCCGCGAAAAGGCATTGCGGCGCACGTCTATCAAGCGCCTGCAGCTATTGAAACAATAGCGAAAGCAGACGCCTGGCTGGCCACAGAGCTGCAGCCGGGCCGCTGGGCGCAGAAACCTTTTGTTCCTTTGCCTGTCATGGGGATACCGGGCTGGTGCCATGGGAACGACGCAGTTTCCTTCTATGATGACCTTTCGGTTTTTCGCCGCACGGCAGCCCGCCCGGCTTGAAGCCGCGCACGGCCATCCCCACCTTTGAAACCTTGATAACCCTGCACGCTTGTGCACGCACCATGAAACGAATCTTTCTGTTCCTGCTGACCAACATTGCTGTCGTGGCCGTGCTCGGCATTGTGTCCAGTCTGCTCGGCGTCAACCGCTACCTCACCGCCAACGGCCTGAACCTGGGGGCCCTGCTGGGCTTTGCCCTGGTCATGGGCTTTGGCGGCGCCATCATCTCGCTGCTCATCAGCAAGCCCATGGCCAAGTGGAGCGCGGGCGTGCAGCTCATCGAGCAGCCGCGCAGCCAGGACGAGGCCTGGATTCTGGAAACCGTGCGCCGCTTTGCCGACAAGGCGGGCATCGGCATGCCCGAGGTCGGTATTTTCGAGGGCGACCCCAATGCCTTTGCCACGGGTGCCTTCAAGAACTCGGCCCTGGTGGCGGTCTCCACGGGCCTGCTGCAGAACATGACGCGCGAGGAAGTCGAGGCCGTGATCGGCCATGAAGTCGCCCACATCGCCAATGGCGACATGGTGACCATGACGCTGATCCAGGGCGTGATGAACACCTTTGTGGTGTTCCTCTCGCGCGTCATCGGCTATGCGGTGGACAGCTTCCTGAACAAGAACAGCGAAAACCGCTCGGGCCCCGGCATCGGCTACTACGTCACCACCATCGTGCTGGACATCGTTCTCGGTTTTGTCGCCGCGATGATCGTGGCCTGGTTCTCGCGCCAGCGCGAGTTCCGCGCCGACGCCGGTGCCACGCAGCTCATGGGCCGCCGCCAGCCCATGATCAACGCCCTGGCCCGCCTGGGCGGTCTGCACCCGGCCGAGCTGCCCAAGAGCATGGCCGCCATGGGTATTGCGGGCGGCATCGGCAAGCTGTTTTCCACGCACCCGCCCATCGAAGAGCGCATTGCCGCGCTGCAGAACGCCCAGCAGGGCGGCTGACGTCAGGCCGCGCTGCGTGCGACCAGGCGGCCCAGGGCAAGCCGGAACGGCAGCAGCAGCGCTACACCCAGTACCAGCTTCACTGCCAGGTCGCCCAGCGCCCAGGTCACCCAGGGGCCGCCGGTGCCGGCAAAGGCCATGCTCCAGAACACGGCCGTATCCAGCACTGCGGCCAGCAGCGTAGCCACCAGGGGCGCCCGCCACCAGGAGCCCCGGCGCAGCCGGTCGAAGACGGCGATGTCCAGCCACTGCGAGAGCAAAAAGGCCGTGCCCGAGGCGGCGGCGATACGCACCGGTGCCAGCACCAGCGAGGCCGCCACCGCCACGGCGAAGCCCACCCAGGCCACACGCCGTGCCTGCCCGGGGCCGTGGGCGCGGTTGACCAGTTCGCTCACCAGAAACGCCACTGGGTAGGTGATGGCGCCCCAGGTCAACCAGTCGTTGAGGGGGAACTGCACCAGGATGTTGGACGCCAGCACCACGGCTCCCATGGCACACGCGGCCACGGCGAACGGGGTGCGGCCCAGGGCGGGACCGCTCACGCCGGCTGCCCCAGCAGGCTGCGCGCCACGGCTTCGCCCACCTTGATGCCGTCCACACCGGCTGAAAGAATGCCGCCGGCGTAGCTGGCCCCTTCGCCGGCGGGGTACAGGCCCGCAGTGTTGAGGCTTTGCAGGTTCTCGCCCCGTCCCATCTTGAGCGGTGACGAGGTGCGTGTCTCCACCCCGGTCAGCACCGCGTCGTGCATGTCAAAGCCCTTGATCTTGCGGCCGAACACCGGCAACGCCTCGCGCAAGGCCTCGATGGCATAGCCGGGCAGGGCGGTGCGCAGGTCGCCCAGCAGCACGCCGGGCTGGTACGAAGGCTCCACACCGCCCCATTGGCGCGAGGGTTGGCCCGCAATGAAGTCGCCCACCAGCTGGCCCGGTGCGCTGTAGTCGCTGCCGCCCAGCACGTAGGCGCCCGATTCCAGCTGGCGCTGCAGCACGATACCGGCCAGCGGGTGGTGCTGGCCTGCGCCGAGGGCTTCTGCGCCGTGCGTGGCGCCCAGCGTGGCCTCGAAGGCCGCAGGGTCGGTGGGGTAGTCGTCGGGCGTGATGCCGACCACCATGCCGGCATTGGCGTTGCGCTCGTTGCGCGAATACTGGCTCATGCCGTTGGTGACCACGCGGCCGGGCTCGCTGGTGGCGGCCACCACGGTGCCGCCCGGGCACATGCAGAAGCTGTAGGCCGTGCGGCCATTGCTGGCGTGGTGCACCAGCTTGTAGTCGGCCGCGCCCAGCAGCGGGTGGCCCGCGTGGCGGCCCCAGCGGGCGCGGTCGATCACGCCCTGCGGGTGCTCGATGCGAAAGCCGATGGAGAAAGGCTTGGCCTGCATGGACACGCCCCGCTCGTACAGCATGGCAAAGGTGTCGCGCGCACTGTGGCCCAGCGCCATCACCACATGGGAGGCGGCCAGCGTGCGGGTTTCGCCCGTGGCCTGGTCGAGTACCTGCAGGCCGCGCAGGTGGCGGCCCTGGGCGTCTTCTTCCAGCAGCACATCGGTCACGCGCTGCCCGAACCGCACCTCGCCGCCCAGCGCAATGATCTGCTCGCGCAGGCTCTCCACCACCTTCACCAGTTTGAAGGTGCCGATGTGCGGGTGCGCCACGTACAGAATTTCCTCGGGCGCCCCGGCCTGCACGAACTCGTGCATCACCTTGCGGCCCAGGTGGCGCGGGTCCTTGATCTGGCTGTAGAGCTTGCCGTCACTGAACGTGCCTGCGCCGCCCTCGCCAAACTGCACATTGCTCTCGGCCTGCAGTTCGCGCCTGCGCCACAGGCCCCAGGTGTCCTTGGTGCGCTCGCGCACGGTTTTGCCGCGTTCGAGCACGATGGGCCTGAACCCCATTTGCGCCAGCACCAGCGCGGCAAAGATGCCGCAGGGACCAAACCCCACCACCACCGGGCGTTCGCGCAGGTTGGCAGGCGCCCGGCCTGGGGGGTGCCAGGCCATGTCGGGCGTGGGCTGGATGTGCGGGTTGCCTGCGTGCCGGTCCAGCAGCGCGGCTTCGCTGGCCGGGCGGGCCAGGGTGATGTCCGCGATGTACACCGCCAGCAGCGTGGCCTTGCGTGCATCAAAGCTGCGCTTGAAGACCTGCAGGGCGGCGATATCGGCTTCGGCCAGGCCCAGCGCCTGCGCGGCGTGGGTGCGCAGGGCATCGAGTGGGTGGGTGTCGGGGCAGGAGGCCAGCGCGGACAGCGGCAGCCGGATTTCGGAGAGGCGGATCATGGGCTTGCAGGCCCGTGGTGATCGGGCGGGGCAATGGGAAGGCCCGGATTTTACCGACCGGTGTGCAGCGGCATTCTTTTGCTATATAAAAAATAGCTGCAAGCGCTTTATTCACAAGCGCTGCAGCCGTTTTCATCAAGAAGGCAGGAAGCCTTCGACCGACAGGTAGCGCTCGCCCGTGTCGTAGTTGAAGCCCAGCACACGGCTGCCCGCGGGCAGTTCGGGGAGCTTCTGCGCAATGGCGGACAGGGTGGCGCCCGAGGAAATGCCGACCAGCATGCCTTCTTCGCGGGCGCAGCGGCGGGCGTATTCGCGGGCGGGTTCGGCGTCGACCTGGATCACGCCGTCGAGCACGCTGGTGTCCAGGTTCTTCGGAATGAACCCGGCGCCCAGGCCTTGCAGCGGGTGCGGCCCGGGCTGGCCGCCCGAGATCACGGGCGAGAGCGAGGGCTCCACGGCAAACACCTTGAGCTGCGGGAAGCGGGCCTTGAGCACGCGCGCCACGCCGGTGATGTGCCCGCCCGTGCCCACGCCGGTGATCAGCACATCCAGGCCGTCGGGAAAGTCGGCCAGGATTTCCTGCGCCGTGGTGCGCACATGCACTTCCACGTTGGAGGGGTTCTCGAACTGCTGCGGAATCCAGCTGCCGGGCGTCTGGGCCTGCAGTTCCTCGGCGCGGGCGATGGCGCCTTTCATGCCCTTTTCCTTGGGGGTCAGGTCAAAGCTGGCGCCGTAGGCCAGCATCAGGCGGCGGCGCTCGATGCTCATGCTGTCGGGCATCACGAGGATGAGCTTGTAGCCCTTGACGGCCGCGACGAGCGCCAGGCCGATGCCGGTGTTGCCCGAGGTGGGCTCGATGATGGTGCCGCCGGGCTTCAAGGCACCCGATTTTTCGGCGTCTTCCACCATGGCCAGGGCGATGCGGTCCTTGATCGAGCCGCCGGGGTTGCTGCGCTCGGACTTCACCCACACGTTGGCACCCGGGCCAAACAGGCGGTTGATGCGCACGTGCGGCGTGTTGCCGATGGTGTGCAGAATGTTGTCGACTTTCATGGCGTCTCCTGTGGGAAAAAGCAAATGTGCGGCACATTCTGAACCAGTTGTTCTGCCGCAATGGCCATATGGATATGCCCGGCGGGGCTATCCAGGCTTGCGCCCGGTCATCAGGAACAGCGGATAGGCCCGCCCATTGCGGTGCTGCAGCCGCAGGATGTCGCTGAACGCGATGTCCATCAACCCGGCCTGCTCGGCCAGCGCCTGCAGGGCCTCGGGGGCAAAACCGAAGTGCTGCACGCCCTTGGCGTCGTTGTCGCCGTGAAAGCTGCCGTCCTCCTGGTACAGGTCCACCAGCGCAATGCGTCCGCCGGGGTGCAGCGCGGCGGCAAATGCGCGCAGCAGTGCGGCAGTGTCTGCGACATGGTGCAGGGCCATGCAGCTCACGACCGCGTGGTAGCGCCCTGGCAGGCCCGCAAAGATGTCCTGTTGCAGCGTGGTGATGTTGGCAAGGCCCTTTTCCTCCAGCACCTGCAGCATGGCGGCCGACATGTCCAGCGCCGTCACCTGTGCCACCTTGGGCGCAATGGGGACGGACAGGAGCCCCGTGCCCGCGCCGAAGTCAAGCACCTGGTCGCTGGCCCGCAAGGGCAGCTGCGCCAGCAGGCGCTCGGGCACGGCGGCCAGTTGCTGCGACATGGGGCGCTGGTCCCAATCGCGGGCGGCGGTGTCGAAATGGGTGGGGGCAGGCGTGGGCATGGTGCTTGTCTTGAGGGGCATGGGGTGAATGAAGGCTTCCGGTCAGCGATAATCGCACCCCGTGAAGCATGCCAGACCGCCGCTGGTGCAATCTGGGAAACCAGGCACTGGAGGAACGTCCGGACTGCACAGGACAGCGTAGCAGCTAACGGCTGCCCACCGTGAGGTGAGGATCAGAGCAACAGAGACGAGTCAGGTCGTTTTCAGCCACCAAGGGTGTTCTATGGGGGTGCCAACGCAAGTTGGTACCGGATGGCGCAAGCCAGACGTTCAGGCGCAAGCCTGTAAC
>JAMLIQ010000026.1 GCA_023954095.1 Burkholderiaceae bacterium
GGTCGAGCGCATGGCGCTGGCGCTGCAGGCCTCGCTGCTGGTGCGCAGCGCCCCGGCCTTCGTGGCCGATGCGTTCTGCGCCTCGCGCCTGGCGCCGGAAGGCAGCTTCAATTACGGCGCATTGCCGCGCGGCGTGGATGTGGCCGCCATCATCGAGCGTGCCACGCCACGGCTGGACTGAAAACCCTGGCCGGGTCAGCGGCATCCGTCCACTGCGCGCTGCACCCCGCCCACCTTGCCGCACAATGGGCCGCTCCTTCGCGGTCCATTTTTTCTTCAGCAGGTGCCTCATGCTCAAGCTCTACATCGGCAACAAGAACTACTCCTCCTGGTCCATGCGCCCCTGGGTGCTGCTGCGCCAGGCCGGCATTCCTTTCGAGGAGGTGCTGGCCCGCTTTGACAGCTTCGACGCCGACTCGCAATTCAAGGCCACGCTGGCCGGTATATCGCCCACCGGCAAGGTGCCCGTGCTGGTGGACGGCGACCTGACGGTGTGGGACACCCTGGCGATTGCCGAATACCTGGCCGAAACCTATCCCGACAAACAGCTCTGGCCGCAGGACAAGGCGGCCCGCGCCCAGGCCCGCAGCATCACCGCCGAAATGCACAGCGGCTTTACCGCACTGCGCGGCGCCTGCCCGATGAATATCGAGGCCGACCTGGCCCCCCAAGGCGCACTGCTCTGGCGCGACAAGCCCGCCGTACGCGCCGACGTGCAGCGCCTGGTCGACATGTGGGGCGGCCTGCTGACGCAATACGGCGGCCCGATGCTGTTTGGCGCATTCACCATCGCCGACGCCTTCTATGCGCCCGTGTGCATGCGCCTGCACAGCTACGGCCTGCCGGTGCCCGCGCACGTTGCCGACTACGTGCAGCGCGTGCGCGCTCTGCCGGGCGTCAAGGCCTGGATCGACGGCGCGCTGGCCGAGGCGGATTTCCGGGAATTCGAGGAACCGTACCGGCTCCACCGCTGAGCGCTAACCCTGCCGGAACTGCTTGCGCAAGAACGGCTTGTGCCGCGCAATGTGCGCCAGCTGCGCGGGGGCGATGGTGCCGCCCAGGGTTTCTTCCTCGGTGTTGAGTACCGCGTTGGCGCAGCGCATGGCGCGTTCCACCACCTCGGACTCGCTCACCCCCTGCTGCGCGGCCAGGTCCATGGCCACGCGGCGCATGGCGCGCTGCGACAGCATCCACATGGCGCCGAAGGCATCCCAGGCGCTGGCGGCCTCCAGGGCCTTGTCCCGGTCGGCCAGAATTTCGTTCAGGGGTTTGGCCAGCAGTTCCTGCAACCCTTCGAGCTGCTCCTGCAGCGCCTCGGCGCGCTGCTGCAGTTGCGCGGCAGCCGCCTCGGTGGCCGAGGGCGCTGCCGACACGGGAATGGGCAGGCTGCCATCGGGGTTGGGCTGGACGATGGTGATGGCGGGCGGTGGGGACACGGGCAAACTCCAGACACGGACAGAGCCTTGAGAGGCCTTGATGGGCTGTGAATAGTAACTACACTGCCCGCATGCAAATCTACATGGTAGGGGGCGCCGTGCGCGACCGGCTGCTGGGCCGCCCCGTCAACGACCACGACTGGGTGGTGGTGGGCGCCACGCCGCAGCAGATGCTGGAGCTGGGCTACCTGCCCGTGGGGCGCGACTTTCCGGTCTTTTTGCACCCCGAAACGCGCGAGGAATACGCGCTGGCGCGCACCGAGCGCAAGAGCGGACGCGGCTACCGCGGCTTTGTGGTGCAAAGCTCGCCCGAGGTCACGCTCGAAGAAGACCTCGGGCGGCGCGACCTCACTATCAATGCAATAGCATCCAGCGCTGAATGGACGGGCGCTACAGGCATTATTGACCCTTATGACGGCGTGCGCGACCTGCGCGACAAGGTGCTGCGCCACGTCACCCATGCCTTCCACGACGACCCGGTGCGCATCCTGCGCGTGGCGCGTTTTGCGGCGCGGTTTACCGACTTTTCCGTGGCGCCCGAAACACTGGCACTGATGCGCTCGATGGTGCAGCACGGCGAGGCCGACCACCTGGTGCCCGAGCGCGTGTGGCAGGAACTGGCGCGTGGGCTGATGGAGGAGAAGCCTTCGCGCATGTTCCACGTGCTGCGCGCCTGCGGTGCGCTCCAGGTGGTGCTGCCCGAGGTGGACCGCCTCTGGGGCGTGCCCCAGCGGGCCGAATACCACCCCGAGATCGACACCGGCGTGCACCTGATGATGGTGCTGGACAAGGCAGCGCGCCTGCAGGCCCCGCTGGCAGTGCGCCTTGCCTGCCTGACACACGATCTGGGCAAAGGCACCACGCCCGCAGACATGCTGCCCCGCCACATTGGCCACGAGCAGCGGAGCAGCAAGCTGCTCAAGGGGGTGTGCGAGCGCCTGCGCGTGCCCACCGACTGCCGCGAACTGGCCGACGTGGTGGCCCGCGAGCACGGCAACATCCACCGCAGCGGTGAACTGGGGGCCGCCGCGCTGGTGCGCCTGATCGAGCGCTGCGACGCCATTCGCAAGCCCGCCCGCTTTGACGAGGTGCTGCTGGCCTGCGAATGCGACGCGCGTGGGCGCCTGGGCTTTGAAGAGGCGCCCTACCCGCAGCGCGCTCGGCTCGGCGCAGCGCTGGTGGCCGTGCAATCTGTTGCTACCAGTGTGATAGCTGCAAGCGCAGCATCCAAGGGCGTTACAGGCCAAAAAGTGGGTGAAATGATCCACGCTGCCCGGGTGCAGGCCGTGGCCGACTGGCTGGCGCAGGCCGCTGCGGCCTGACCGCCTACCAGCGCAGCAGGCGCGGCCCCAGCAATGCCCCCAGCGCCGTGGGCAGGGCCATGCCCGCCAGGTACCACACTGCCAGGAAGGGGGCCGCCATTTCGGGGCAATGCAGCGCATAAACCAGGGTTCCCAGAGCGCCCGCCAGCAGACCGGCACCGGCACCGGCCCAGGCCAGCCGCGTGGGCGCCGCGCCCCGCAGCGCCCAGAACAGCGCCGCCAGTGCAGGGACGGACAGGGCCGCGATATTGAACGGGCAACTGCGCCAGGTGCTGCCCAGGATCAGCGCCATGCGCTCGGCAGGCGCCGCCTGCCCCAACACCAGGGCGGCCAGTGCCCACAGCACCACCGGCGGCAGGGCCAGCAGCGCCAGCGAATGCCCCAGGCCCAGGCCGGGGCGGGCCAGCCGCCGCAGCAGCGCCACCCCCGCCACGGCCAGGGCGGCGGCAAACAGCAGCTTGCCCCAGAACATGGGCAGCACAAGGGTTTGCAGCAGATCGGGCCGCAGGCCGAACAGCGCCAGCATCAGCACCGTGGCGCCCGCCAGCCCGGCCAGCGCGGCCACGGCAAAGCGCTGCTCGATGGCGTGTTGCGCCACCGGCTCTGCGTCCTGCGCCAGCAGGCCAATCAATTCATCGGTTCTCATGTCGCTCCCCTGATGCGTGCGGCCAGGGCCTTGAGGCCCCGGTGCACGCCGATTTTGACTGCCGATTCCGACAGCCCCGTGATGCGCGCCGTCTCCACCACCGACAGGCCTTCGAGCTTGACGTGCACGATGGGCAGGCGCTGGCGGTCGGGTAATGTCTGCAGCAGCTGCCCCAGGTCGCGCCGCGCCTCGGCAGCCTCGCTGTCGCTGCTGGAGAACAGCTCGCCAGCATCGTCCAGCGGCACGTTCAAGGCCCCTTTCACGGCGTGCGAGCGCAGCCAGTCCACCAGCTTGTAGCGCGCAATGGCGTGCACCCAGGCCGTCACCGGCATATCGGGCCGGTAGGTATGGCGCTGGTTGTGCACGGCCAACAGGGTTTCCTGCACCAGGTCCTCCACTTCATCAGGCCGCTGGGCCAGGCGGCGGCGCAAAAAGGCCCGCAGGTGCGCGCTCAATTCCTTCAGGAAGCGCTGGTAGGCACCGGCATCGGCGTCCAGCCCCTGCAGCAGCAGCGTACGCAACCGCTCTTCAATCTCCATGGCAGCTCCCTGGTGGTATTCGGTGTGCAGCGCCTGCCGGTTACAGCGCCACACAAAAATTCTTTTGCCCCTTTTTTTGCACGTGGCTGTAACCCGCCGCCGCTTGCCCGCGAATTACAACGCAGATCGGGCACTGCGGCGCACCGCGCTCCGGCACCCAGGTCTGCTTTTCTCTCATTTCAACTTTCTGGAGCAACCGCCATGACCACACGTACCCTCACCCTCGGCGCCCTCGCCTTTGCCGCCCTCGCTTCTGGCGCCGCCATGGCCCAGTCCGACAGCATGAACAAATCCGGCGACATGGCCAAGCCCGCGATGGAGAAATGCTACGGCGTTTCGATGGCCGGCAAGAACGACTGCGCCGCCGGCCCCGGCACCACCTGCGCAGGAACCTCGAAGGTGGACTACCAGGGCAACGCCTGGAAGTATGTGCCCGCCGGAACCTGCACCAGCATCAAGACGCCCAAGGGCATGGGAACGCTCGAAGCGATGAAGTGAAACACCCCCTGTGTCGCTTCGCTCCTTCCCCCCCTGCCCGCAGCGGGGCGGCCCTTGCGCGGGAGCCCTGGCCTGCACCGCGCCAGTCTCCTGCGGTGTTGGCGATGCGAAGCGCAATGGAGCCATTGATATTGAACGGGAGCGCACCATGCATCAGCCATTGACCGCAGGCCTGGGCCTCAAGCCCCAGCACTATGACGAGGCCCTGCACTGCACCGCCAGCGGCCTGTGGTGGGAGGTGCACCCCGAGAACTACCTGGCCGATGGCGGCCCGCGCCTGGCGTGGCTGCAGGCCATCCGGGCACGGCACCCGGTATCGCTGCACGGCGTGTCGCTCTCGCTGGCCGCCGATGCGCCGCCCGACGCCGCGCACCTGCAGCGCCTGGCGGCGCTGGTGCGGCGCATCGAGCCCGCACTGGTGTCCGAGCACCTGGCCTGGTCGGCCTGGCGCGGGCGCTACCACCCGGACCTGCTGCCGTTTCCGCGCACCCACGAGGCGCTGGAGCGCATTGCCGGCAACATCGCGCGCACGCAGGACGTTCTCGGCCGCACCATCGCCATCGAGAACCCCACACACTACCTGCACATCGATGGCCACGACTGGGCTGAAACCGATTTCCTGGCCGAGCTGGCGCGCCGCACCGGCTGCAGCCTGCTGCTCGATGTGAACAACGTCTACATCAGCGCCCACAACCTGGGCACCCGCGCCACCGATTACCTCGACGCCTTTCCCGTGCAGGCCATTGCCGAGATCCACCTCGCGGGCCACCATGCCGACCCCCAACTGGGCGACGCCCTGCTGATCGACAGCCACGACGCGCCGGTGGCTGGCGCGGTATGGGCCTTGTACGAACACCTGATTGCACGCACCGGGCCGCGTCCCACCCTGATCGAGCGCGACGACCAGTTGCCCCCCTTGGCCGAACTGCTGGCCGAACGCGAGCGTGCACACGCCCTGCTGAACGCCTGTGAGGTGTCGCGATGCAACTGACCGCGTTCCAGGACGGCTTTGCCGCCGCGCTGCTGCCCCCGCCAGGGGCGGCCCCCGCGCACCCCGCATGGCTCGATGCCCTGCTGGCCCAGCCCGGCTTTGCCGTGTACCGCAACACCGTGCTCAAGGGCTGCATCGACGCGCTGCAGGCCAGCTACCCCACGGTCTGCGCCCTGGTGGGCGAGGAATGGTTCCGCGCCGCCGCCGGGGTCTTTGCGCACGCCCAGCCGCCGCACGACGGCCTGCTGATGGCCTATGGTTCAGGTTTTTCCGCCTTCCTGGATGGTTTCGGCCCGGCTGCCAGCCTGCCCTACCTGAGCGCGGTGGCGCGGCTCGACCGCTGCTGGACAGAAGCCCACCTGGCGGCGCCTGCGCCTGCGCTCGACCCTGCGTGGCTGGCACGGCAGACACCCGAAGCGCTCGCAGGCCTGTGCCTGCACCCCCACCCCGCCGCCCGCTGGGCCTGGTGCGATGCGCACCCGGCCTACACCCTGTGGCAACGCCAGCGCGAAGGCCTGGCCCTGGATACCCCCCTGCACTGGCAAGGCGAGGGCGGCCTGCTCACACGCCCGGACGACGCCGTGCAATGGGCGGCCTTGCCGCGGGCGGGGGTGGTCTTTCTGGAGGCCTGCGCAGCCGGCCAGCCCGTGGAGGATGCCGCCGCCCGCGCACTGAACGCCGAGCCGGGCGCCGACCTGGCCTCCCTGATGGCGCTGCTGCTCAAGACCGGCGCGCTGACCCTTGCAACGCCCCACCGGAGCACACCATGAACCCCTCGTCCACCACGCGCCCCGCCACCCCCACCACCGCGCCCGCCCAGGGCCTGCGTGCCCGCTGGGATCGGCTGGCCGACGCCCTGGCCTGGCTCACGCCGCACAGCCTGCTGGCCCTGGCGGCGCGCTTCGCGCTGGCGGGCATCTTCTGGCAATCGGGCCGCACCAAGGTCGAGGGCTGGTTCACCCTGACCGACAGCGCCTACTTTCTGTTCCGCGAGGAATACAAGCTGCCCCTGCTGCCGCCCGAGCTGGCTGCGCAGATGGCCGCCACGGCCGAGCATCTGTTCCCGGTGCTGCTGGTGCTGGGCCTGTTCACACGGCTGTCGGCCCTGGCGCTGCTGGGCATGACGCTGGTGATCCAGGTCTTTGTCTACCCCGGCGCCTGGCCCACGCACCTGTCGTGGGCGGCGTTGATGCTGTACCTGGCCGGACGCGGCGCGGGCGTGGCGTCTCTCGACCGGGGACTCGGCCTGCGCTGACGCCCTCAGAGCGCCGCGCGCACCCAGCGCTCGATGTCGGCCGCGCCCAGTGCGCCCGAGATGCGCGCCGCCTCGCGCCCGCCCTTGAACAGCACCATGGTCGGAATGCTGCGGATGTTGTAGGGCGCAGCCACCTGCGGGTGCGCCTCGGTGTCGAGCTTGGCCAGCCGCACCTGCGGCTCCAGCGCACGCGCCGCCTGGGCAAAGGCCGGCGCCATCTGGCGGCACGGGCCGCACCAGGGCGCCCAGAAGTCCACCAGCACCGGGATATGGCTGCGCTGCACGTGCTTGGCAAAACTGGCAGCATCCAGCGCCAGCGGCTCCGCAGCAAACAAGGGCTGGTGGCAACGGCCGCAATCGGGCGCGCTGCCCAGCTGCGCGGCTTGCACGCGGTTGGTGGTGTGGCAATGGGGGCAGACGATGTGCAGGGCTTCGGTCATGGCGGGGGCTTTCAGAACGTTCTCACTCCGACATCGGGCCACAGGCCGCGAAATTCAAGCGTGCGGGGCCCGATCACAACCACTTGACGGCCAGACTCAGCACAAAGCTGAGCAGCACCGTGCTGGCCAGCGGAATGAACCACTCCCGCCCGAACAGCCGGAACCGAAAATCCCCCGGCAGCCGCCCCAGCCCCAGGCGCTGCAGCCACGGCGACAGGCCGTTGATCAAGACCAGCACCAGAAAGACGACGATGAGCCAGCGGATCATGGCTACAGCCGGTGCGTACGGTCGCCCTGCACAAAGCCCAGGGCGTCCCACGGTTCACCCTTGCACAAGGCCAGCACCTTGAACAGCTCGCCCATCTCATGCTCCATGATCAATTTGGCCGCAATCGCCCTGCCATCCAGCGGTTGCAGCTCCATTTTTGGTAGCAAACCTGCGTTGATGAGGAAATGCGCCTGCGTGGTGTAGCCCAGCACGCTCCAGCCCTGGCCCGCGGGCAGCGGCTGGTCTTGCGCGGCCAGTGCCATGGCGGTGAAGTTGACGTGCGCGGTGATGTCCTTGAGACCGACATCCAGCAGCGGATTGTCGTCTGCCTGGTGCGCGCGGTGGCACATCACCGTGCCCATGTGGCGCTGCGGGTGGTAGTACTCACTCTCGCCAAAACCATAGTCCATAAAGAAGGCTGCGCCACGGACCAGGCGGTCTCCCAGGGTGCGGATGAAGGCCTCGGCCTGGGGATGGATCTCGGTCAGGTAGTCGTGCGGGCCTTCGATCCCGACCGGGGGGCGCAGCGCCGTCGGCCGGTCGGCCCAGGCAAAAACGCCTTCCTGGACGGCCACGCCGCGTTCGTGCCAGACACCGTCCTGTGCGCCGCCATGGCGGGCCAGCAATTTGACGGGCATGGCATCGAGCACCTCGTTGCCTACGACGACCCCCGCAAAGGTGTCGGGCAGCGCATCGACCCAGTGCACCTTGCCCTCGTGCGCGGTCAGCAGCGCCTGCTGGCGCGCACGCAGGCTGCCCGAGAGATCGACGATGGTGTAGCGGCGCACGCTGGCGCCCAAGGTATCGAGCAACTGCAGCGCCAGAGCGCCCGAACCGGCGCCAAACTCCCAGACCTCGTCGGTCCCGGTGCGCGCCAGGGCCTCGCCCACCTGCACGGCCAGCGTCTGGCCGAACAAGGGCGTCATTTCAGGGGCGGTCACGAAATCGCTGCCCGACTGCGGCAGGGTGCCGAATTTCGGGCGCTCATTGGCGTAGTAGCCCAGGCCCGGCGTGTACAGGGCCAGTTCCATGAAGCGGTCGAAACCGATCCAGCCACCGGCCCGATCAATGGCCTGCGCAATGTGGGCCTGCAGGGCGGTCGTTAAACTTGTAGGTTCTGTTGTCACGGCCTGCATTGTCCCCGAATGTCCTCCCCGCTTCCTTCACGCACCGTTCTGGTCACGGGCGCCGCCCGGCGCCTGGGCCGCGCTTTCAGCCTGGCTTTTGCCCGGGCAGGCTGGGACGTGGCCTGCCACTACCAGCACTCGCGTGACGAAGCCCTGCAGACTTGCGCCGAGGTCGAGGCGCTGGGCCGCAAGGCCTGGGCCATCGCGGGCGACATGGCCGACGCAGCGGCGCAGCAGGCTGTTTTCAGCCAGGCCGTGCAGGCCATCGGCCGGTGGCCCGATGCGGTCGTCAACAACGCCTCGCTGTTCGAGCCGGACACCGGCCTGGACTTCTCGCCCGAACTGCTGCAGCAGCAGATGCAGGTCAACCTGGTGGCGCCGCTGCACTTGGCCACGCTGCTGGCGCGCGCCGTGCACCAGGCGCCTGCGGGCCGCCCTGCGCCAGCCGTGGTGCATGTGCTGGACCAGAAGGTGTTCAACCTCAACCCCGATTACTTTTCCTACACGCTCACCAAGCTCGCGCTGGAGCGGGCCGTGGCGCTGCAGGCGCAGGCACTGGCGCCGCAGGTGCGCGTGAGCGCCGTCGCCCCGGGCCTGGTCTACGTGAGCGGCCCGCAAACCGGCGACAATTTTCACCGCGCCAGCACTATCAACCTGCTGCGCAGCCCCACCGACCCGGCCGACGTGGCGCGCACCGCCGTGTTCCTGGCCGAAAACGCCTCCATCACGGGCATCACCATCACCGTGGACAAGGGCCAGCACCTGGTGCCTTTGGAGCGCGACATCATGTTCGTGGCCGAACAACTGGCGCAGGCTGCACCCCCAGGCACCCCATGACACCTGCCTTCCTGCCCGACCCGCTGCTGACCGGCTGCCGGCGCATCTTCCTGCGCGGCCTGTGCCGCCTGGTGCGCATCGGCATCCACGACTTCGAGCGCGCGGCGCCGCAGCGCATCCTGTTCGATATCGACCTGTACGTTCCGCTGCACCAGAACACGCCCCGGCGCGACCGGATCGACGAGGTGGTGAACTACGACTTTGTGCGCAGCGAGGTCACGCGCATCACCGAACGCGGCCACATCGATCTGCAGGAAACCCTGTGCGACGCCGTGCTGGACGCCCTGCTGGCCCACCCGCAGGTGGTGGCGGTGCGTGTGTCCACGCGCAAGCCCGACGTGTACGACGACTGCGACGCCGTGGGCGTCGAGGCCTACAAGGCCAAGCCCTCCCTTTTACTGACCCCACCCGCACCATGACCCCTCCGGCATCGGGCCACCAGACCCTCTCGCTCACCGGCTTGCGTTTCAACGCCAACGTGGGCATCCTGGCGCACGAAAAGAATGCACCCCAGCCCATCCAGGTGGACGCCGAACTGAGCCTGGGCGAACAGCCCCTGGCGCCGCGCGACGACGACATCCTGCATGTGCTCGACTACCGGCGCGTGCGCCAGATCATCATCGACGAGTGCACGGCAGAGCACGTGAACCTGCTGGAGACGCTGATCGGCAAACTCTCGCACCGGCTCATGCAACTGCCCGGCGTGCTGGGCGTGCGCGTGAAAATAGCCAAACTCGAAATCTTTGGTGACTGCGAAGTCGCCATCCGCATGGAAACAGGACAGTGGTGAACACCGACATGAACACCTGGACCGAAGACACCCCCGCCGAGGCCGCCCCGGCACAGGCCCGCCCCGATTTCAGGATCGAGCGCGAAGCCCACAAGCTGGAAAAGCGCCTGTGCCGCGAGGTCGGCAAGGCCATCGTGCAGTACAACATGATCGAGGAGGGCGACAAGGTCATGGTCTGCATGTCGGGCGGCAAGGACAGCTATGCCCTGCTCGACATCCTGCTCAAGCTCAAGGCGCGCGCGCCCATCCACTTCGATCTGGTGGCCGTCAACCTCGACCAGAAGCAGCCGGGGTTTCCAGAGCATGTGCTGCCCGACTACTTGAAGAGCACCGGCGTGCCCTTCCACATCGAGAACGAGGACACCTACAGCATCGTCAAGCGGCTCATCCCCGAGGGCAAGACGACCTGCAGCCTGTGTTCGCGCCTGCGCCGCGGCATTCTGTACCGCGTGGCCGACGAACTGGGCGCCACCAAAATCGCCCTGGGCCACCACCGCGACGACATTCTGCAGACGCTGCTGCTCAACATGTTCTTTGGCGGCAAGCTCAAGAGCATGCCGCCCAAACTGGTCAGCGATGACGGCAAGCACGTGGTCATCCGCCCGCTGGCGTTCGTGCCCGAAAAAGACACTGCGCGCTGGGCGCAGCACCGCCAGTTCCCCATCATCCCGTGCAACCTGTGCGGCAGCCAGGAGAACCTGCAGCGCAAGCAGGTGGGCGAGATGCTGCGCGAATGGGAGAAGAAATACCCCGGCCGCGTGGAGAACATGTTCAACGCGCTGCAGAACGTGGTGCCCAGCCACCTGCTCGACGGCGCGCTCTACGATTTCAAGGGAGCCCAGGCCACCGGCGTCGCCAGCGACGATGGCGACAAGGCCTTCGACCAGGAAGAGTTTCCGGCCCCGCCCGGCCTGCCGGGCCTGCAGGTCGTGCGCCTGGCCTGACACCGGCACGGCACCCACACCGCTATCCACGCAGACAGGAGACACGCCATGGTTTCACGCTGGTTTCAGATACTGGTGCTGGGCTTGGCCGCCGCGCTGGCGGCAGGCTGCGCCACGGTGCGCGAGGTGGACAGCCAGGTGCAAAGCTGGTCCACGCTGCGTGCGCTGCCTGCGCCCCCCACCTACCGGCTGGAAAGGCTCCCATCGCAGCAGTCCACCGAAAAGGCCTTTGCCCCTATCGAGGCACTGGCGCACCAGGCCTTGCAGCGCGCCGGCTTGCAGCGTGACGATGCCGCCGCACGCCTGGTGGTGCAGATGGGCGTGCGCGCCAGCCAGGCCCTGCCCGACTGGCCGCACTACCCGCCGATGTGGGGCTGGGGCCCCGGCTGGGGCGGGCGCTACCCCTTGCGCGCCGGGATGATGCTGCGCGAGCAGCCCCCCACCCTGCAGCGCCGCGAAGTCAGCCTGGTGCTGCGCGACACCGCCACACAGCAGGTGGTGTACGAAACCTCGGCGCTGCATGAAGATGTGTGGACGGACGACCCCGCCATTTTTGGCGTGCTGTTCGACGCCGCCCTGAGCGGTTTCCCGCAGCCGCCCGGTGGACCGCGCCAGGTGCGCCTGCCCCTCGTGCCACCGGCCCGCTGAAATGCAGGCCACCCGCATCATTGCCGTGCGCCACGGCGAAACCGCCTGGAACGTGGACACGCGCATCCAGGGCCACCTGGACATTCCGCTCAACAGCACCGGCCAATGGCAGGCGCGCCAGCTGGCGCGCGCACTGGCGGGCGAGCCGCCCAGCATCATCTACGCCAGCGACCTGCAGCGCGCCCATGCCACCGGCCAGGCCGTGGCCGATGCCACCGGCGCGCCCCTGGTGGCCGAACCGGGCCTGCGCGAGCGCAGCTTTGGCCAGCTGGAAGGGCGCACCTTCGCCGAGATCGAAGCCGAGCTGCCCGAGCAGGCGCGCCGCTGGCGCCAGCGCGACCCGCACTTTGCCCCCGAAGGCGGCGAAACCCTGACCGCGCTGCGCGAACGCATCCAGGCCACCACGCACCGCCTGGCAGCGCGGCACAGCGGCGAGTTGATTGTGCTGGTGGCGCATGGCGGTGTGCTCGATGCGCTCTACCGCCTGGCCACAGGCCAGGAGCTGCAGGCCCCGCGCACCTGGCAACTGGCCAATGCCGCCATCAACCGCCTGCTCTGGACGCCGGACGGCCTGACCCTGGTCGGCTGGGCCGACACCTTGCACCTGGACACGGCCTCCCGCGATGAATCCACTGCCTGAAGCCCTGCGCGCGAGCATCGGCCTGCGCGTGGACCAGATCGATACGCCCGCGCTGGTGATCGACCTCGATGCCATGGAACGCAACATCACGCGCATGGCCGACTTTGCCCGCAAGCACCAGGTGCTGTGGCGCCCCCACGCCAAGGCGCACAAATGCGCCGAGCTGGCCCTGTGGCTGCAGCGCGCAGGCGCCACCGGCGCCTGCGTGCAAAAGACCGCCGAGGCCGAGACACTGGCGGCCGGCGGCGTGCACGACATCACCATCACCAACGAAGTGATCGCCCCGCCCAAACTGCTGCGCCTGGCCCGCCTGGCCGCGCGCCTGCAGGCGCAGGGCGGACGGCTGACGCTGGCCGTGGACAGCGCCGACGGCATCCACCGCCTGGCCGAGGCCATGGCGCAGGCGGCGCCCCAGGCACGCATCGGTGTGCTGGTGGAAATCGACGTGGGCCAGGGGCGCTGCGGCGTGCCGCCGGGCGAGCCCGCCCTGGCGCTGGCCCACACGGTGGCGCGCCAGGCCCGGCTGCACTTTGCGGGCCTGCACGCCTACCAGGGCCGCGCCCAGCACCTGCACAGCGCCGCCGAGCGCCGCGACGCCATTGCCGCCGTGGTGCAGGCAGCGCGCCACACGCGCGACCTGATCGCCGCCAGCGGCCTGGCGGTGCCCCTGGTGACGGGTTCGGGCACCGGCACGCTGGTGCACGAAGCGGCCAGCGGAGTGTTTGGCGAGTTGCAGGCGGGCTCGTTCCTGTTCATGGACGCGGACTATGCACGCAACGAGCGCGAACCCGCGCAGCCGACTTTCGAGCATGCCCTGTTCATCAAGACCCAGGTCATCTCGCGCCAGGGCGACCGCGCCGTATGCGACGCCGGTCACAAAAGCCATGCCATCGATGCCGGCATGCCCCAGGTGGCCTTGCTGCCGCCCGAGCGTGCCTTGCGCTACAGCAGCGGGGGCGATGAACACGGCATCCTGACCGCCGCAGGCCGCAAGGCGCTGCTGCCCGCCATTGGCCGCATGCTGTGGCTGATTCCGGGGCACTGCGACCCCACGGTCAACCTGCACGACTACATGATCGGCGTGCGCGGCGGACTGGAGCACGGCATGGTCGAGCGCATCTTCCGCGTGGATGCCCGGGGCGCGCTGACCTGAGCGCGCCGCTACCGAGGCTGTTTTCTTTCGTTGTACCGGAGCCCCTCCCATGCCCTCTGTCGCTGCACCCCCTCCCCATGGTCTGCGCGCTTTTACCGCAGTGCAAGGCGCCCTGCTGCTGGCCGGACTGGCGGCCCTGGGCGTGCAGGCCTCCAGCGCCCCGCCAATGCACAACGCCCTGGGGGCGGCCACACTGCTGGTGGCCGCGTGGGCACTCTGGGCGGCACTGCGCGGACGCATCAGCCCCCTGCAGGCGCTGATGGTGCAGGCGGGCGCGCTGGCCACGGCCACCAGCGCCATGGGCTTGCTGCACTGGCACTGGCTCTTCAAGCCACTGACCATGGTGATAGCTATTATTTTTGTAGCTTATAGCGCACGCCAGATAAGCGCTGGAGGCCAATTTTCCTCGAAATCCTGGGGGTTGCTGGTGGCAGCGCTGGTCGGTTCGCTGGCGGGTGATGCCTTTCTCATGGTGGAGGGCTTCTTCATTCCCGGCCTGGTGAGTTTTCTGCTGGCGCACCTGGCCTACATCGCCCTGTTCAAACAGGGCGTGCCCTGGTTTGCCCACCGTGGCGCGCTGGCGGCCACCGTGGGCGTGGGCGCTGCGATGTACCTGTTCCTCTGGCAAGGGGGCCTGCCGCCGGAACTGCGCGTACCAGTCGCGGTGTATGTGCTGGTGATTGCCCTCATGGCGGCGCAGGCCCTGGGCCGGGCCCGCACACTGGGCAACCGCGCAGCGCACCAGGTGGCGCTGGGGGCCTGCATTTTCATGCTGAGCGACGCGCTGCTGGCCACCAACCGCTTCGTACTGCCGCTGCCCCTGGCCCAGGTGGGCGTGCTGACCACCTATTACGCCGCCCAGGCCTTCATCGTGCATGGCACGGTGCGCGGCTTGCTGGCAGGGCGCCAAAGCGTTTGAGTCAACAAGCGTCGGGCTGCCGGGCCGGGTGGGCCGCTTGAAAGGAAGGCAGACCGTCGCAGTGCGCCGCAATGCGCTGCACCGTGGGATAGGGCGCCATGTCCACGTGAAAACGCTGCGCGTTGAACACCTGCGGCACCAGGCAGCAATCGGCCAGCGTGGGCGTGTCGCCATGGCAGAACTGCCCGGTCTGCGGGCTGTGTGCCAGTTGCTGCTCAATGGCCTCCAGCCCCAGGGCCATCCAGTGGTGCATCCAGGCGGTACGCTGTGCATCGCTGACCTGGAGCTGGCCCGTGAGGTAGTTGAGCACGCGCAGGTTGTTCAGCGGATGGATGTCGCAGGCCACCGCCTGCGCCAGCGCACGCACGCGCGCCCGGTCCAGCGCAGAAGGCGGCAGCAGCGCAGGCTCGGGGTGCATCTCTTCCAGGTATTCCAGAATGGCCAGCGACTGCGTGATGGTGGCGCTGTTGTCCTGCAGGGCGGGCACCAGCCCGGCCGGGTTCAGGGCGCGGTAGGCGCTCTGGTGCTGCTCGCCGCCATCGCGCAGCAGGTGCACGGGCACAGAGTCGTACGCCAGCCCCTTGAGGGCCAGCGCGATGCGCACGCGGTAGGCCGCCGAACTGCGGAAGTAGGTGTAGAGCCTGAGCATGGCCACCACTCCCTTCAGACCGGTGCCTGCACGCGGCGCACGGTCTGGTCGATGGCGCCAAAGATGCTCTGGCCGCTGGCGTCGAGCATCTCGATGTGCACGCGGTCACCGAAGTGCAGGAAAGGCGTGGCAGGCGCGCCGCCCTCGATGGCTTCGTACATGCGCACCTCGGCCAGGCAGCAGTACCCTACGCCGCCGTTGGCGATGCTGGAGCCATGCAGGCTGCCCTGCTTGTTCGACACCGTACCCGACCCCACGATGGAGCCCGCCGCCATGGCGCGGGTCTTGGTCACATGCGCCACCAGTTGCGCAAAGCTGAAGGCCATGTCTTCCCCCGCGTTGGGACAGCCAAAGGGCTGGCCGTTGAGCGCGACCCGCAGCGGCAGGTGCAGCTTGGCGTCCTGCCAGGCGCTGCCCAGTTCGTCGGGCGTAACGGCCACGGGCGAGAAGCTGCTCGCGGGTTTGGACTGGAAGAAGCCGAAACCCTTGGCCAGCTCGGCCGGAATCAGGTTGCGCAGCGAGACGTCGTTGACCAGCATCACCAGCCGGATGGCCTGGCCGCACTGGGCCACGCTGGCGCCCAGAGGCAGATCACCCGTGACCACGGCCACCTCGGCTTCCAGGTCAATGCCCCAGTCCTCGGAGATTGCGTCAATGGGATCGCGCGGGCCGACGAACGAGTCCGACCCGCCCTGGTACATCAGCGGGTCGGTCCAGAAGGACGGCGGCACCTCGCTGCCACGGGCCTTGCGCACCAGCTCCACATGGTTGAGGTAGGCCGAACCGTCGGCCCACTGGTAGGCGCGCGGCAGGGGGGAATGGCATTGCGCCGGGTCAAAAGGCTGGGCCCCTGCGGCATTCCCGGCGTTCAGGGCGTCGGAGACTGCCTGCAACAGCGGTGCGCAGCGCTCCCAGTCATCGAGCGCGGCCTGCAGCGTGGGCGCAATCTGCGGCACGGCCAGGCATTGCGAAAGATCGCGGCGCACAACGACGAGGGTGCCGTCGCGGCCTCCGGCTTTGAGGGTGGCAAGTTTCATGGTGCAAACCTTGGAAGAATCAGGATCAAACCCATGCACGCAAGCATGCGGCAGCCCGACCGGCAGGTGCACAGCACTCTGCCGGACCAGGCGCGCAGCGTGCGGGCTGGTTTAGCGGGGTTGATTCCGTTTCCAAATCATTCGTGTCTAGACGCGAAGCAGCAACGACACGGATGGTTCAGAAATGGAATTACTTGGCAGCGAGCTGGTCGGTGACTTCCTTGTAGAGACCTTCACCCACGCTGGGAATGAACATCTTCCACACGGGCTGCACCTTCTCGCGCATGCGGTCGTGCTCGGCATCGGTCACATCGTTCACGATCAGGCCCTTGGCCGCCATGGCCGCCTGGGCCGACTTGGCCTGGTCGCGCGCCACGCCGCGCTGGAAGGCGCGCGCCTCCAGGGCGGCGTCCTTCAGGATCTTGCGGTCGCCTTCGCTCAGTTTGTCCCAGAACTTCTTGGACACCAGCGGAATGAAGGCGCCATAGCTGTGGCGGGTCAGCGAGAGGTACTTCTGCACTTCATTGAGCTTGAGCGCGGCGATCACGGCCGTAGGGGTGCCCTGGCCATCGACCGTGCGCGTCTCCAGCGCAGTGTAGAGCTCGGGTACGGCCAGCGGCACCGGGTTGGCGCCCAGCGCCTTGACGGTTTCCTGCGAAATCTTGGCCTGCACGGCGCGGAACTTCAGACCGGCAAAGTCTTCGACCTTGGCAATCGGGTGCTTGCTGTTGGTGGCGTTGAAGAAGCCGTTTTCCCAGTAGGCCAGCCCGACAAGGCCCTTCTCGGGAAGCATGGCGAGCAGTTTGTCGCCCACCGGGCCGTCCAGCACCTTCTCGGCCTGCTGCACATTGGCAAACAGGAAGGGGAAATCGAGGATTTCGTATTCCTTGACCATGCCGGTCAGCGTCGTGGTCTGCGGCACGGTGAACTCGATGGTGCCGCCCTGCAGCGCCGAGGTGACCTGTACGTCGTTGCCCAGCGCACCGGCATAAAAACCCTTGATCTTGATTTTGCCGCCGCTCTTGGCATCGACCAGTTCAATGAACTTGGCCACGCCCTGGCCCTGGTGGGATTTCTCGGGCAGCGTGACAGCGAACTTGGCCGTGACCTGGGCCGCCGCAGTCAAGGGAACGGCCGCCGCAAAGCTACCGGCAAGGGCCAGCGCCATCAGTTTGGAAAGAGCTTTCATGGGGTTGTCTCCTGGGTTGAAAAACGGAAAATGGGACATCAGCGCCACCAGCCTGCCGGCACCAACACCAGCGCCGGCCACAGCACCAGCGCGGCCAGCACCGCCAGTTCGGCCAGCAGGAAAGGCATGACGCCCCGCGCCGCCTGGCCCAGCGTCACCTTGCCAATCGAACTGACCACGTTCAGCACCACACCCACGGGCGGCGTGATCATGCCGAGCGAGCAGTTGATGATGAAGATGACACCGAAGTACACCGGGTCGATGCCCGCCTGTTGCGCGATGGGCAGAAACACCGGCGTGAAAATGAGCACGATGGGAATGAAATCGAGCACCATGCCCGCGAGGAACACCACCAGCATCATCGCGGCAGTGAGCGCCAGCGGGTGCTCACCCAGAGCGCTCAGCCAGCCGCCCACCTGGCCCGGCACATCGGCAATGGTGACCATGTACGAGGCCACCATGGCCAGGCTGGCCAGCAGCAGCACCACGGCGGTGGTACGCGCCGTGACCAGCAGGCAGTGGTAGATGTTGGACAGGGTCAGTTCGCGGTAAACCACGGCACCGACAAACATCGCATACGCTGCTGCCACCACCGCCGCCTCGGTGGGTGTGAAGATGCCGAATTTCAGGCCGCCGATGATGATCACCGGCAGCAGCAGCGCCCAGAAGCCCTGGCCGAGCAGCGCGAGGCGCTCGCCCCAGGGCTTGCGCGGCGCCACGTGCATGCTGGCGCGGCGCGACACCAGCCACCAGGCGATGACCAGGGCGCCGCCCATCATCACCCCCGGCACGATGCCGGCCAGGAACAGCCGCGTGATCGACACGTTGGCCACCACGCCAAACAGCAGGAAGCCGATCGATGGCGGAATGACCGGCGCGATGATGCCGCCCGCCGCCATCAGCCCGCAGGCGCGCGCCGGGTCGTAACCGGCCTGGCGCATCATGGGCACCAAAATGGCCGCCAGCGCTGCGGTATCTGCCACGGCCGAACCTGACAGACTGGCCAGCAGGATGGCGGCAAAAATCGCCACATAGCCCAGACCACCGCGCAAATGGCCCACAAAGGCACCGGCCATCGCCACGATGCGGCGCGAGAGCCCGCCCGCATTCATGAATTCACCGGCCAGGATGAAGAAGGGCACGGCCATGAGCACAAAGTTGTCGGCCCCGCCAATCGCGTTCTGCACGACGATCTGCGAGTCGAACTGGCCCAATTGGAACATCACGGCGACGCCGGAGAACAGCAGTGCAAAGGCAATCGGCATGCCCAGCGCAATGAGCAGCAGCAGCACGGCGAGAAAAATGAAGGCGCTCACCGTGGTTCTCCCTTGTTCTCGTCCGACGCCACCTCGGGCATCTTCTCCAGAATGCGGTCACCCAGGTCTTTGGTCAGCGCCGAGCTGTCGGCGCTGCGCAGCGTTTGCCAGATGTTGTTGGCGATGGCCAGCGCCATCCCGCCCCCAAACACAATGGCCACGCCGTACAGCCAGCCGTAGGAAATGCCGAGCACCGGGTAGCTGTTGCCCAGGTTGATCTGCATCTGCTTCCAGCCGCCCACCAGGAACATGCCGCAGGCCCACAGCATCAGGCCGCCCGTGAGTACCACCAGCAGTTTGCGGCCGGCCAGCGGCAGGCGCTCGACCAGCGCATCAAACCCGATGTGCGCGCGCTGCACCGACGCCAGGATGGCGCCCAGGAAGATCAGCCACACAAAGAGCAGCCGCGAGAGTTCTTCGGACACCGCAATGCCCGAGTCGAACGCGTAGCGCAGCACCACGTTGCCAAACACCAGCACCGCCATCAGCGCCAGGCAGGCGACGATGACGATCTCCAGTGCACGCACGCAGGCGCGTCCAAAGCGGTGGGCCATGGCGTGGTCCTTTCGGTGCTGCGTCGGGGGGTTACTTGGCGTAGCTGCCGTCGTGCATCCAGGCAGCGTGCTTGGGCGCCTTCTTGGTCTGTGCCCATTCGTTGAGCATGTCCCACTTCACGTCGTCGAGCTTCTTCATCATCTCGGACGTGCCGGTGTTCACGGCCAGTTCCAGCCGGTGGCCGCTGGGGTCGCGGAAGTAGATGGACTTGAAGATGGTGTGCTCGGTCGGGCCGATCACCTCGATGCCATCGGCCTCCAGGCGCGCCTTGGCCTCCATCATTTCCTCCATGCTGCCCACTTCCATGGCCAGGTGCTGCGTCCAGGTGGGGGTATTGCGGTCACGGTCCATCGGCGGCTTGGTCGGCAGTTCGAAGAACGCCAGGATGTTGCCGCCTCCGGCATCCAGGAAGATGTGCATGTAGGGATCGGGTTCTTTCGTCGAAGGCACTTCGTCTTCGGCAATCGCCAGGATGAAATCCATGTTCAGGTACTTGGCATACCACTCCACGGTTTGCTTGGCGTCGATGCAGCGATAAGCCACATGGTGAAATTTCTTGATCTTCATGCCTTGTCTCCAGTCGATGAACCAGTGCCTGAACCAGAACCCGCCGCAACGGCAGTGCGGACACTGCGCACTGTGGGGCGGTTCGCCTGCAGCACTCGGGCTGCCTGGCGATGTGTTGCATTACAAACCTTTGGAATCTATCATTCAAACGGTTTTTTTTGATTCACTTATAAGATTAACAAATGAATGTCAGCTTGCGCCAGTTGCGCGCCTTGGTGGCGCTGGCCCGCACGGGCAGCTTTACCCAGGCGGCGGGTTCGCTGCACGTGACGCAATCGGCGCTCAGCGGCCTGATCAAGGAACTGGAGCAGGGGCTGGGCGTGCGCCTGGTGGACCGCAACACCCGCAGCATCAGCCTCACCGAAGTAGGCCGCAGCTTTGTTCCCCTGGTGGAAAAAACCCTGCAGGATCTTGATAGTGCCCTGGCCAGCATCGACGATCTCAAGGCCTTGCGCAAAGGCATGGTGCGCATCGCTGCACCGCAGCTGATGGCCTGCACCCTGCTGCCCGATGTGATTGCCGCCTACCGCGCCGAGCACCCCGGCGTGCAGGTGCGCCTGACCGACTGCGCCGTCGAGAACGTGCTGACACGGGTGGCCGCAGGGGAAGTGGATTTCGGCATCGGCCCCGAGCGCGCCACCAGTGCAGACATTGCAGCCCAACCGCTGTTCGAGATGCCCTTCATGGTGGTCTTCCCCCAAGGCCACGCACTGGAAGCCCTGCCCCGCATCTGCTGGAGCGATGTGGTGCAGCACCCCTTCATTGCGCTGCAGGGCCAGTTCACCGAGCGTCTGGCGCTGGACCTGCATGTGTCCCTGCAAAAATTGACGCTGCACCCGAGCAACGAGGTGGCCTTCATGACCACGGCGCTGAGCATGGTCAGCGCGCGGCTGGGCATCACCGCGTGCCTGCCCTACGCCACCTCCCTGGTGCAGCTGCACCACTTGCAGATGCGTCCCCTGCACGAGCCCGAACTGCGACGCACCTTCCAGGTCTACATGCGCGGCAACACGTCGCCGTCACCCGCTGCGGCGAAGTTCATGGAATTCCTGTTCGCGTATGTAGCCTCGCACGGCTGGAACGCACCGCAAGAGCCTGCTGCCTAGGCGGCCAGAGGAACGGCCACCAGCGTTGCCTGGCTGCCAATGCGTGCCTGCAAGGAGACGGTTTCGCCAATCATGATCAGCGCGGGCGGGCACACCTGGTGCTCCAAGCCCAAGGCGGGCAGGTTTTGCAGCGTGCCGATGATGGTACGCTGGTCGGGCAGGGTGGCGCGTTCGATCAACGCTGCGGGCGTGCCGGGCGGCAAACCATGCTCCATGAGCTTGGCGCAGATGACCGGCAAGGTTCCCACACCCATGTAGATCACCACCGTCTGCCGGGGCCGTGCCAGCGCGGCCCAGTCCAGAGCGACACTGCGCTCCTCGCCTTCGCCCTGCAAATGGCCCGTGGCGAACACCAGCATGCCGGCATGATCGCGGTGGGTGAGCGGAATACCCGTGGCTGCCGCTGCGCCTTGCGCAGCGCTGATGCCGGGCACGGTTTCACAGGCAATGCCTTCGGCAGCCAGGGCCTCTGCCTCTTCGCCGCCCCGTCCAAATATGTAGGGGTCGCCTCCCTTGAGGCGCACCAGCGACCGACCCGCCTGTGCCAATCGCACCATGAGATCGATGATCCCCTCTTGCGGCAGGCTGTGGTTGCTGCTCTGTTTGCCCACATAGATCAGTTCTGCGCCGGTCGGCACATGCTGCAGCACATCCTTGGACACCAGATGGTCGTACAGTACCAAGCTGGCGCCCGCCAGCGCGCGCGCGGCCTTGAGCGTAAGCAGCTCCGCATCGCCCGGCCCGGCGCCCACCAGCGTCACGCGGCCCCATGCAGAGCGGGGCACGGGGGCCAATGCGGCGGGCGGTGTGTCCGCAGCACGCTGAGCGGTGTGATGGACGGGTGGGTGGGGGAAATCCATCGGAACTCCGATACAAAAAGACAGAAAAGGTGTGGGGCCATTGTCAAAAGCCCTTGCCCAACTGTCCTTGACGAACATCAAGGACATGTCCGGCCAATGCGGTGAACATCCCTTCATGGCGCCACGATTGTCTCCCTCCTTCCTTCCCTCGCACGGTTCCGCCACCCGCCAGGGCCGTCGCCTGTGGATGCCGCTGCTGGGACTGGCGCTGCTGGCCGCCAGCAGCGCCCACGCCCAGGCCCCCGACGCTGCCCGGCAGCGTGAGCTGGTGCGCATGGTGCGCCAGGACTGCGGTTCCTGCCATGGCCTCTATCTGACCGGCGGCCTGGGCCCGGCCCTCACCCGCGAAGCGCTGGCGGACAAGCCCCTCGATTCCCTGGCCGCCACCATCTACGGCGGACGCCCCGGCACGCCCATGGCGCCCTGGAAGGCCATGCTCAGCGAGGCCGACGCCCTGTGGATCGCCGAGCAACTGCTCGCCGGCTTCCCTGAACCCTCGAAAGCCCCCCGATGAAACGACGCGACTGCCTTGCCCTGATGGGCGCCACCTCCATCCTGGCCGGTTGCGCCGGTCTGCCCCCCGCCACCGGCACGGGCGACCTGGGCGTGGTGGTGGCCCGTGCCACGGGCACCCTGGCCATCGTCAACACCAGCGAGCGCAAGGTGCTGGCCGAGGTTCAGGGGCTGGGCGACCTCTCGCACGCCTCGGTGGTTTTCTCCCGCGACGGCCGTTACGCCTATGTGTTTGGGCGCGATGGCGGGCTCACCAAGGTGGATCTGCTCACACGCCGCATCGCTGGCCGCGTGATGCAGGCGGGCAATTCGATTGGCGGCGCCATCAGTGCCGACGGCAGCATGGTGGTGGCGCAAAACTACACCCCGGGCGGCATCAAGGTGTTCGATGCCGCCACACTGGCCCTGCTGGCCGACATCCCCGCCGAATATGCCCCAGGCAAGCTCTCGCGCGTGGTCGGCCTGGTGGACCTGCCAGGGCGCCGCTTTGCCTACAGCCTGTTCGATGCCGACGAGATCTGGATCAGCGACCTGTCCACCCCCGCACAGCCACGCACCACGCGGCTGCGCAACATCGGCCACCAGCCGTACGACGCGCTTGTTACCCCCAATGGCCGCCACTACATCGCCGGGCTGTTTGGCGAAGACGGCCTGGCCATGGTGGACCTGTGGGAAGAAAAACCGCGCGTGCGCCGCATCCTCGCCGGCTACGGCCGGGGCCAGGAGCCGCTGCCCGTCTACAAGATGCCGCACCTGCGCGGCTGGGCCGTGGCCGGGCGCCGCGCCTACCTGCCCGCCATCGGCCGCCACGAGGTGCTGGTGGTGGACACCGACACCTGGCAAGAGGTCGGCCGCATTGCGGTGGCCGGCCAGCCCGTGTTCGTGATGGCCCGGCCGGACGGCCGCCAGGTGTGGGTGAACTTTGCTGTGCCCGACTACCACCGCGTGCAGGTCATCGACACCACCACACAACAGATCGTGCGCACGCTCGAGCCCGGCAAGGCCGTGCTGCACATGGAGTTCACACCGCGCGGGGAATCGGTGTGGATCAGCGCACGCGATGACCACCGCGTCACGGTGTTCGACACCCAGAGCTTTGCCGTCCAGGCCACCATGACCATCGACTCGCCCAGCGGCATTTTCTTCACCTCCCGCGCTGCGCGGCTGGGGTTCTAGATGGTCCCCGGCACCGACCTGCGCCTGGCGCTGCTCAACCCCTGGCAGCGCGGCTTTCCGCTGGTGCGCGAACCCTTTGCGCACATCGGCGCCACCGTGGGACTCTCTGCCGCCGATGTGCTCGACGGTTACACCCGGCTGCAGCAGGAAGGCGCACTGAGCCGCATTGGCGGGGTGTTCGCAGGCAATGCGGGGGGCGCCGCGCTGCTGGCCGCCATGGCGGTGCCGCCCGAGCGCCTGGACGCCGTGGCCGCCGCGGTCTCCAGCCACCCGGGCGTGAACCACAACTACCAGCGCGAGCACCGCCACAACCTGTGGTTCGTGATGACGGGCCACGACGATGCCGCAGTGCGCAGTGCCATGGCGTTGCTCGAAGATGCCACCGGATTGGGCGCCCTGCAGCTGCGCATGCAGCGCGCCTACCGCATCGACCTGGGCTTCGACCTGCGCAGCCGCACAGCCTCGGCCCCCATGACCGCCGCCCTCGAGGCCACGCCAGTGGCCGAGGCCGACCGCCCGCTGGCGGCCCTGCTCGAAGCGGGCCTGCCACTGGTGCCGCGCCCCTTCGACGAGTGGGCACAGGCCCTGGGCCGCGCGCCCGCCTCGGTGCTGGCAACGCTGCAGCAATGGCTGGACCAGGGCACACTGCGGCGCATCGGCGCCATCGTGCGCCACCACGAACTGGGCTTTGACGCCAACGCCATGACAGTGTTCGACATCCCCGACGCCACAGTAGACCGGTACGGCGAGGCGCTGGCGCGCGAAGTCGGCGTGACGCTGGCCTACCGGCGCGAGCGCGCGCCTGGCTGGCCTTATAACCTCTACTGCATGGTGCATGGCCGCGACCGCACCGAGGTGCTGGAAGTGATCGCGCGCGCCACCGCCAATGCAGGCCTGGCGAACTATCCGCACGAAGTGCTGTTCTCGTGCCGCCGCTTCAAGCAGACCGGCCCCCGGCGCTTCCGCGCCCTGCCCGAAGCCGCCGCCCCCAGCGCCACCCCACCGGAGGTGCTCGATGCTGTCGCCGGATGACGCCCGCCTGCTGGAACGCCTGCACGGCGACTTGCCCCTGACCGAACGGCCCTTCGCCGATGTGGCAGCCGAGTTCGGCTGGAGCGAAAACGATGTGATCGCGCGGCTCACGGCGCTGCTGGAGAGCGGCATGCTCACCCGCTTCGGCCCCCTGTTCCAGATCGAGCGGGCGGGCGGCCTGTTCGTGCTGGCCGCCATGGCCGTGCCCGAGGAGCGCTACGAGGCCGTCACGGCACAGGTCAACGCCCACCCCGAGATCGCGCACAACTACCGGCGCGAACATGCGCTCAACATGTGGTTCGTGCTCGGCACGGAAACCCCGGCGCAGTGTGCGGCGGCCATCGCACGCATCGAAGCCGAGACAGGATTGAACGTGCTGGCCTTCCCCAAGGAGCGCGAGTTCTTCGTGGAACTCAAACTCCCCCTGACGAGCGGAGCAGTCCATGGCGCTTGATGACTTCGACCGCGCACTCATCGCAGCCACCCAGGGCGGCCTGCCGCTGGTACCGCGCCCCTACGACGCCGTGGGCCAGCGCCTGGGCGTGAGCGGCCAGCAGGTGCGCGAGCGGCTGGCGCAAATGCTCGAGACCGGCCTCATCCGCCGTATCGGCGCCGTGCCCAACCATTACCGCCTGGGCTTCACGGCCAACGGCATGAGCGTGTGGGACGTGGACGACGCGCTGGTGGACCAGCTCGGCGAACGCATCGGCCAACTGCCTGGCGTAAGCCACTGCTACCGCCGCCCGCGCCGCCTGCCCGCGTGGCCCTACAACCTGTTCGCCATGCTGCATGGCCGCACGCGCGCCGAGGTCGAACAGCAGGCCGTGCAGGTGCAGCAGCTCCTGGGTGCCGCCTGCACCGGCCACGACATTCTCTACTCCACCGCCATCCTCAAGAAGACCGGACTGCGTCTTCGGCAAAGCCAAGAAAGCTAACCATGTTCCGCATCAGCCAATACATGCGCGAGCTCGCGCACGCAGAGAGAACCGGCCAGTACCCCGAGGCCGCCTTCGCACGGCGCGGCAGCGGCGGCGCGCCCGGCCCGGTCGTCATCTGGAACCTGATCCGCCGCTGCAACCTGACCTGCAAGCACTGCTATGCCCTCTCGGCCGACCACGACTACGAGGGCGAGCTCTCGACCAGCGAAGTGTTCGGCGTCATGGACGACCTCAAGGCCTACCGCGTCCCGGTACTCATCCTCTCGGGCGGCGAGCCCTTGATGCGGCCCGACATTTTCGAAATTGCCGAACGCGCCAAGGCGATGAAGTTCTACACGGGCCTCTCGACCAACGGCACGCTGATCGACGAGGCCCTGGCCGACCGCGTGGCCGCCACAGGTTTTGACTATGTGGGCATCAGCCTGGACGGCCTGCGCGAGACGCACGACCACTTCCGGCGCCTCGAAGGCGCGTTCGACCGCAGCCTGGCCGCCGTACGCCACCTGCACGCGCGCGGCGTGAAAGTGGGGCTGCGCTTCACCATGACCGCGATGAACGCGCACGACCTGCAGCCGCTGCTCGATTTGATGCGTACCGAAGAATGCGACAAGTTCTACTTCTCGCACCTCAACTACGCCGGGCGCGGCAACATCCACCGCGGCAAGGACGCGCAGTTCCAGGCCACGCGCGACGCGCTGGACCTGCTGTTCGAGCGCGCCTGGCAGGCGGCACAGGAGGGCCGCGAGGAAGACTACGTGACCGGCAACAACGACGCCGACGGCCCCTATCTGCTGCAATGGGTGCGCGCGCGCATGCCGCAGTGGGAGGCACCGCTGCGCGAGCGCCTGGTCACCTGGGGCGGCAATTCGAGCGGTGTGAACGTCGCCAATATCGACAACCTGGGCACTGTGCACCCCGACACCATGTGGTGGCACCACGACCTGGGCAACGTGCGCCAGCGGCCGTTTTCAAGCATCTGGTCCGACACCTCCGAGCCGCTGATGGCCGGCCTCAAGGCGCACCCGCGCCCCGTGGGCGGGCGCTGCGCGCCGTGCGACTATTTCAGCATCTGCGGCGGCAACACCCGCGTGCGCGCCCAGCAGCTCACGGGCGACGCCTGGGCCGAAGACCCGGGCTGCTATCTGCGCGACGACGAAATCGGGCTGCAGGCAGGCAGCGATGCGCAGCGCGTGGCCCTCACACCCTTCAGCCACCGCCGCCGCACCATCGACATCCATGTGGAGGCTGACCATGCGTAAAGCCCTGCGCCGCTGGCTGGCCGCCGCAGCCCAACTGGCCTTGGGTGCCGGACTGCTCTGGATGGGCGCCGACATGGCCCACGCCCAGGCGCCCGCCACCACGGCGCCCGTCGACGCTGCAGCACTCTACGGTACCCACTGCGCCAGCTGCCATGGCGCGCAGCGCACCGGCGGCATGGGCCCGGCACTGCTGCCCGAGAGCCTGGAGCGCCTGCGCAAGCCCGAGGCCCTGCGCGTCATCCAGCAAGGCCGCCCCGCCACGCAGATGCCGGGCTTTGCCGACACCCTGTCCGCCGCCGAAATCACGGCTCTGGCCGCCTGGGTGTACCACCCCGTCACCCCGGCGCCCGCATGGAGCGACGACGACATCCGCGCCTCGCGCACCGAGACCGCAGGCGCACGCGGCCTTCCCGCCCGGCCGGCCTGGAAGGCCGACCCGATGAACATCTTCTTGGTGGTCGAGGGCGGCGACCACCATGTCTCGGTGCTCGACGGCGACCGCTTCGAGGTCATCCACCGCTTTGCCAGCCGCTACGCGCTGCACGGCGGCCCCAAGTTCACGCCCGACGGGCGCTTTGTGTTCTTTGGCTCGCGCGACGGCTGGATCACCAAGTACGACCTGTGGAACCTCACGGTGGTGGCCGAGGTGCGTGCCGGGCTGAACATGCGCAACGTGGCCGTCAGCGGCGACGGCCGCTGGGTGATGGCGGCCAACTACCTGCCGCGCAGCGCCGTGCTGTTCGACGCCGACCTGCAGCTCGTCAAGCGCTTTGACGCCACCACGCTCGACGGCAAGAGCGCCTCGCGCGTGTCCGCCGTGTACGACGCTGCGCCGCGCCACAGCTTTGTGCTCGCGCTCAAGGACATTCCCGAGGTCTGGGAGATTTCCTACGACCCGAAGGCGGGCCCTATCTACGACGGCTATGTGCACGACTACAAGATGGGCGAAGGCATCGCCAAGCCGGGCTACCAGAACGTGCGCCGCACGCCGCTGGACGAGCCGCTGGACGACTTCTTCTTCGACCAAGGCTACAAGAATGTGCTGGGCTCCACGCGCGCCAAACCCGGTGCGGCCGGGGGCACGCCCACAGCGCAGGTCGTCAATCTGGACGTACGCCGCAAGATTGCCGAGCTGCCCATTGCCGGCATGCCGCACCTGGGCTCGGGCATCACCTTTGCGTGGAACGGCACCACCGTGCTGGCCAGCCCGAACCTGAAGGACGGCGCCATCGACGTGATCGACATGAAGACCTGGAAAACCGTCAAGACCATTCCCACGCCCGGCCCCGGTTTCTTCATCCGCAGCCACGAAAACACGCCCTACGCCTGGGCGGACTCGATGATGGACCCCAAGTCCAAGGACACGCTGACGCTGATCGACAAAAAGACCTTGGCCCCCGTGGCGAGTCTGCGCGAACCTGGCCGCACGCTGGCGCACACCGAGTTCACCAAGGACGGCCGCTACGCACTGGTAAGCGTGTGGGAGGGTGACGGCGCCATCATCGTGTTCGATGCCCAAACGCTCAAGGAAGTCAAGCGCCTGCCCATGAGCAAGCCCGTGGGCAAATACAACGTGTGGAACAAGATCACGCGCTCGGAAGGCACATCGCACTGATCGCCACAGGTCCCTCTATGCGCATCGATTCACTATACTATTGATAGCTATAAGCGCTTACCAGATAAGCGTCTTAACCTGTTTTATTCTTTTCTTAATGTGACGGCACGCTGGCCACCGGCTCGGCGCCCGCCACGATGGGCACGTCCTGCGCGATCTGTCCATCCACCAGTTCCACCAGCCGGTCGCAGCGCGCGGCCAAGCGCGGATCGTGCGTGACCACCACAAAACTCGTTCCGCGCTCGGTGTGGATGCGCCGCAGCAGCGAAAAGACGTCGTTCGACGAGGCCGTATCGAGATTGCCTGTGGGTTCGTCCGCCAGCACCAGCGGCGGATCCATGACCAAGGCACGCGCAATCGCCACGCGCTGCTGCATGCCGCCCGACAGTTCCGCAGGCCGCTTGTCCATGGCGGCACCCAGTCCCACAGCATCGAGCAGGGCACGGGCCTTCTCTCGCTGTGCGGCACTCACCAGGCCTTCCTGCATCAGCGCAGGCAGCGTGACGTTTTCCAGCGCCGAAAACGCTGGCAGCAAATGGTGGAACTGAAACACAAAACCCAGCATGCGGCGGCGACGCAACGTGAGCGCGGACTCCTCCAGCCCCTGCACCGCTTCGCCCTGCAGGCGGTAGCTGCCCGCCGTCATGCGTTCGAGCAAACCGAGAATGTTGAGCAGCGTGCTCTTGCCCGAACCCGAGGGTCCCATCAAGGCGATGAACTCACCGCGCTGCACGCGCAAGGTCAGGCCGTGCAGCACCTCGGCCTCATTGGGCAAGCCGAGGTTGTAGCTCTTGCGCAAGCCCTCCAGCTCGATCAGCACGGGCGCAGCAGACAGGTCGGCAGGCGTCATAGGCGGATGGCCTGCGCCGGATCCATGGCCGCCGCCCGCCGCGCCGGCGCCACGGCAGCGAGCACACCGCACACGGTAGCCACCAGGGCCACCTGCAGCGCCGTGCCCGGCGCCAGCGTGATGGAAAACAACGGAAGACCGTCGGAGCCGCGCACAAACGAGGTGAAGGCCCACACCAGCGCCACCGCCAACGCCAGACCCACCACCGAGCCCGCAGCCCCCACCATGGCCCCCTGCACCAGAAACACCCGCAGCACCTGCCCCCGTGTGGCCCCCATGGCCCGCAGGATGCCGATTTCTCGGCTTTTTTGCACCACCGACACCACCAGCACACTGGCAATACCCAGCACCACCACCACCATCACCACGGCCCGGATGATGCCCGTGCTGATGGATTGCGCTCCCAGGGCCGACACCAGCTGGGCGTTTTTCTCCTGCCAGCTCTCCGCCTTGGCCGCGTACTGCTGGCCCAGCTGCAAAGCCAGCGCCCGGGCTCCCCACACGTCGCGCAGGGCCAGATCCAGGTGGGTGGCACCGCCCGGCAAAGCGAGCAGGCTTTGCGCCGCACGCAGCGGCACGATGACCGTGCGGCGGTTCAGGTCCTTGACGCCCAGGTCCACCAGCGCGGTGACCCGTACCGACTCGCCGGCGGTGCTGGTCTGCAGGGTAAAGCGGTCGCCCACACGCACGCCCAGGTCGCTGGCCAGCTCATTGCCAATCACCGCTTCGCCCGGCGCCAGGCTGGCTTCACCGGCCACCACCTTGGAACGCAGGCCCACAATACGGTCGTAGCGATCGAGCTCCACACCCATGAGCGCGATGGACTGCAAAGCCTCACCGCGCAAGGCCAATCCGGCGCCCGACACCATCGGAGATACGGCAGCCACGCCAGGGATTTTTTCCAGCACGGGCACCATGGCCTGCCAGTTGGCCAGCGCGCGCAGGCGCTGCGCCCGCGGCTGTGTGTCTGTCAGCACCGTGGTGCCCGAGGGGCGCAGGGCGGCCGGAATCACCGCATCGTCGGGCGCGCGCAGCGAGACATGCGCCTGCGCCCCCAGGGTTTTGTTGAGCGTGCTGGCCTGCAGGCCGTCGATCAGCGCGGTGATGTAGGCAATCACCGCCACGCCTGCGGCCACACCAATGATGATGAGCAGCGTCTGCATGCGCCCTTCGCGCAAAAAGCGCAGCGCCACTTGCCATTCAAAGCCTAGCCAGCGGCGCATTCAGCGCCCCACGGCAGTGGTCAGCGCCACACCGGCATCACCCACCGTGGCGTGCGATGCCTGACCGGGCGTCCAGGCGGCGAGGCGGGGGCGCACCTTGTCGCCCGCCTGCACAACCCCCGCGCGCAGCACCACATCACCTTCGGAAAGCCCGTCCAGCACCTCAAAGGCATCCAGCGTGCGCAGGCCCATGCGCAGCTCCATGGGCTGCGCACGCCCATCCCGCACCACCAGCACCTGGGCCACGTCGCCGCGCGGCGGCCCGTTGAGCACCGACAGCGGCAGTACGGCGGTACGTTCGCGCCGCCCCGTTTCCACTTCGACGGACAGCGTCATGTCTTCACGCAAAAACCCGGGTGGCGGGGCATCGAGCACCAGGCGAACCTCGATGGCGCCGCGCTGCGCATCCACTCCGGGGGCGATGGACAGCACGCGCGCGGCCAGCCGCTGCTGGGCAAAGGCATCCGCCACCACGGCAGCCTGCTGGCCGGCTGCAAGCTGCCCCAGGAAAAGTTCATCCACCTGCGCCACCAATTGGGTGGGCCCCGCCAGCGCGAGGGTCAACAGGGGCTTGCCCGGCTGCACGATCTGCCCCGGTTCAACGGAGCGCAGCAGCACGCGGGCATCGGTGGGTGCACGCAGTGTGGCCTGCGCCAGGCGCGCACGCGCCGCCACCACGGCAGCACGGGCCACATCCCACTGCGCCTGGGCCTGGGCCATGTCGGTGCCTGCTTCGGCCAGGGCCTGCGACTGCGCACGGGCACCGGCCTGCTGGGCCCGGGCCACATCCAATGCGCGGCGGGCCTCATCGCGCTGCGCTGCGCTGTAGAAACCCTGTGCCACCAGCGGCTCGACGCGGTCCAGGTGGGCCTGCGCGGCGCGCACCGTGGCATCGGCCTGTGCCAGGCCCGCCTGCGCCGCCATGCGGCCCGTACTGCGCACTCCGGCAAGGCGGGCACGGGTCTGGCGCTCGGTGGCCTCGGCCTGCACCAAGGCAGCCTGCCACTCTTCGGATTCCAGCTGCACCAGGGCGTCACCCGCCCGCACCTGGGCACCTTCGCCCACCTGCACACGCGCCACGCGCCCGGTCACGGTGCTGCCAATCTCCACCCGCGAAAGAGTGGCCACCCGCGCAGAAAACTGCAAGGTACGCAACAGGGGCGCCTGGCGCACCTGCAAGACATCGACACGCGGACCGCGCAGAGCGAAGAAGGCTGCACCCAGCACCACCAGCAGCGCGCCAGCGCCCAGCCACCACCCTGCGCCGCGAGGTGACTTCATCACGGCGTTTCCGCGTCGAACAAACCGCCCGCACCCTGCGGCGCCGCAACGCCCAGGTGCCGGTAGGCGGCCAGCGTGGCAATGCGCCCGCGCGGCGTGCGCTGCAAGAATCCCTGCTGGATCAGGTAGGGCTCGATCACGTCCTCGATGGTGCCCGCCTCCTCGCCAATGCTGGCGGCAATGTTGTCCAGCCCCACGGGCCCGCCGTCAAAGCGGTGGATCACGGCCTCCAGGAGCTTGCGGTCCATCACGTCGAAGCCCTGCGGATCGACATCGAGCATGGCCAGCGCACGGTTCGCCATGTCCAGCGTGATGCGCCCGGTGCCCTTGACCTGGGCATAGTCGCGCACACGGCGCAGCAATCGGTTGGCAATGCGCGGCGTGCCCCGGGAGCGGCGTGCCAGTTCGACGCCGCCCTCCGCGTCCATGGGCGTTCCCAGCAAGGCGGCGCTGCGCGTGACGATGCGGGCCAGTTCCTCGGGGGTATAAAACTCCAGCCGCGCCACGATGCCAAAACGGTCGCGCAGCGGGTTGGTCAGCATGCCCGCCCGTGTGGTGGCTCCCACCAGGGTGAAGGGCTGCAAGTCAAGCTTGATGGAGCGGGCTGCCGGGCCTTCGCCGATCATGATGTCGATCTGGTAGTCCTCCAGCGCCGGGTAGAGAATTTCTTCGACGACGGGCGAGAGCCGGTGGATCTCGTCGATGAACAGGACGTCGTTCTTCTCGAGGTTGGTCAGCAGTGCCGCCAGATCCTTGGGCTTTTCGAGTACCGGACCGCTGGTCTGGCGCAGGTTCACACCCAGTTCAGCAGCGATGATGTGGCTGAGCGTGGTCTTGCCCAGACCCGGCGGTCCAAACAGCAGCACATGGTCCAGCGCCTCGCTCCGGTGGCGGGCGGCACCGATGAAAATCTCCAGCTGCTCGCGCGCCTTGGCCTGGCCCACGTACTCCTGCAGCAGCTTGGGGCGCAGGGCGCGCTCCAGCGCCTCTTCCTGCGGTGAAGTGGGCGCCGCAGACACCATGCGTTTCGGTGGCGCGGGAGCAAAATCGTCGGTTTGGATGGTCACAACATTCCAAAATGAACCAAAGAATCAAGTACACATTGATCTGCACCAAGACATAGGCACTAACCCCTATGCTGAGAGATGTTCATCAATGTACTATTTTCTCAGAGAAACCCCTGAAGGAGGCGATAAATCAAATCACACTGAAAGATCAGCAAAATACATTCAATAAATCATGAAAAAACTCAAATACCCTATTTTCTGCGCATTATCATCCTTCATAATATCCTCACACGCAGGCCTTTTAAATATCAGCACCAATAATCTTCAATCACGAACCGCACCAGCATCGGGCTGCACCATTATTGAGAGCGGAGGAGCAACATTCCAAGGTCAAAAGATATTGGTTGTATTTGCGGAATCCAATGAAGAAAATTCAGACTCTACATTGACAGTGCAAGATCTGAAAGGACTCAATGTTTGGACCAACGACGATTGGCTCGGGAATAGATATCTCAACGGAAGCCTCCGTGGCGGAGATTCCGCCAGCATCACCAGCGTCTATACCGCCGGGGTCGGCCGCACGCCCAAAAGACCTACAGATGCAGGCATACTGGTCGCATTTAATCCTGGCGAAGCAATATGTGCATTCTCCAAAGAAAGAACCACTGATAATCTGAAAAGCGTCAGCATTTCGATCACAGATGTCACCTCTTTGAGCACAAAGAGCTATTCCATAGAATCCAATGACATCCTGAATAATCTGATCAATACAAAATAATATTCAGATCATCTCTTCCAAACGTCCAAGCCCGTTTGGAAGAATTCACTTCGGACCCAGCAATATCGAAAAAAGACTACCCAGCGCGGAGCCTCCATCGCTTTTGTCGGCCAGCCATTTCTTGATTCCGTCGTTATAGGCAACATCCAAGCGCCCATACACGTCAAAACCACCGGTGGCGGTGCAGCTGACCGCACCGCCATACAGCGTGCCCACTACGCTGCTGCCGCGAAACAACGCCGAGCCGCTGCTGCCACCTTCCGTGGTTCCGCTGGACCACTGCACCCGGTAGTAGTTGCCCGCATTCCCATTGCAGGTGAACTCCGTTCCTGAACCGCTGGTACAGGATGACTGGCCGACCAACGTCCCAAAGCTCACCTTGAGCAGATCGGCTCGCGGATGGTGCAAACCGAATACGGTCGTGCCACTCGCCTGCGGCGTGGCATCCCAGGCTGCAAATACGGCTCCGGGAGGGGGGGCATCGTTGAGCTGAACCAGGGCGGTATCGCTCGCGTCGCTGGCATACAGCAAGGTCGCACCTCCAAAACGGCGCACCGAGTTCGGCGAGAGTGTGCGGCTGTTGCAAGTGGGGGAGCGGTAGAACCAGTCCGTCTGCAGGCTGCTGGCTGCAGCCTGGGTGGAAATACAGTGGTTGGCACTTAAGAAATACGGTGTTCCAGAAGATGCCAGATCGTTCAGCAGCGTGCCCGTACAGGCATAGGTGCTTCCGTTCTTGGTAAACACCATGCGCGCCACAGCATTGCGCTGCGCTGCAACCTCGTCATGGCAGCTCGCGTCCAGATTGCAGGTATCGGACTCATTGATCTTGCTGGCCAGCGCCTCCTCCGGCAGCACCGATAGATTTTCGAAAATATGCGAAACCTGCGGCACCGAGACGCGCAGGGCGCGCGAATCGATGCCGGGCGGGAGCTCGATCTCCAGTGTTTGCTCGTCCGCTCCCAGCTCCGGCGTCCACCAGGTGCGTGCGGCGTCCCCGGTTTCTCCTGCGGCCAGATTGCGCTCAATGGTTTGAAGCACCTGCTGTCCAACAACCTCATAGACTGTCTCAGGCCGTGCCTGGCTATATACCCTCAGCAAGGCCTTGGCTGGCAATGCCTCCACACGCAACCCAAGCCGCAATCCTTGCGCTCCGCTGGCAGAGACACTCAGCGCCGCTACTTTCCCACCCATCGGGGTATCCCTCCAATGCCATCGGGCGGCAAGATTGTCGGGGGTGGCGGTTTCAACGAGCGCGCGGGACACACCGACCAACCGCGCCCCGCCTGCCGGCAATGCAACGCCCTTTGCCCAGACGAGCTCCCCCAACTGAATCTGTACCGACAACGGCACGGCCGATGACGCCAGTGAGCGAGACTTGACTCCTGCAGACACCAGCACGCCAGACGGCTGAACACGCGCCTGCGATTGCAACAGCGGCGATGCCTGCAACTGAGCCGTCGGCACCGCATCATCTGTACCACCGCCACACGCTGCAAGGCTCGAAGCCATCGCCAGCCACACGACCCATCGCATCACACCCACTCTGTTCTGCATCGTTGTTCCTTCTTGTTCCTGCTGGTTCAGCACACGCCAGATGTTATTTCGCCAACGCCTTGAGCGCCAGCTTGATCCCCTCGCTCACCCCCACATCTCCTGGCAGCGCCTTGAGTGCCGCCGCCGCCTCCTTGTCGTTGTACCCCAGCGCCAGCAGCGCCTGCAGAATGTCGGCCTGGGCCTCGCTGGTGGCATGGGCCTGGGTGCCGCCCATGTCAGCGCCCAACTTGCCCTTGAGCTCCAGCAGCAGCCGCTCGGCGGTTTTCTTGCCGATACCCGGCACCTTGACCAGGCGCCCGGCCTCCTGCAAGGTGATGGCCTGCGCCAGGTCCTGCACTCCCATGCCGCTCAGGATG
>JAMLIQ010000027.1 GCA_023954095.1 Burkholderiaceae bacterium
GACGGCGGCACCGTCACCGCAGGCAACGCCTCGGGCATCAACGACGGCGCCAGCGCCGTGGTGCTGGTGGCCGGTGACCGCCTGCAGGCCCTGAACGTGAAGCCCCTGGCCCGCCTGGTGGGCTACGCGCACGCGGGCGTGGACCCAGCCTACATGGGCATCGGCCCCGTGCCCGCCACGCAGAAGGTGCTGGCACGCACCGGCCTGAAGGTGCAGGACATGGACGTGATCGAGGCCAACGAGGCCTTCGCCGCCCAGGCCTGCGCCGTGGTGCAGGAGCTGGGGCTGGACCCGGCCAAGGTCAACCCCAACGGCTCGGGCATTTCGCTCGGCCACCCCGTGGGCGCCACGGGCGCCATCATCACCACCAAGGCCATCGCCGAACTGCACCGCACCGGCGGGCGCTACGCGCTGGTCACCATGTGCATCGGCGGCGGCCAGGGCATTGCCGCGATCTACGAACGGGTGTAAACCCCCTTCTGCTGGAGGCCGGAAACTTTAGGCATTTTTGGCCTCCAGCGCTGATGCTGCAAGCGCAAGCAGCTATTTTCAATATAGCAACAAAGCCATGCTGACCAACCACTTCCTCCCTGCCGACGAACGCGCCGAACTACAGCTGTTCACCGACGCGCTCGAGCGCTTCTGCGACACCGAGATCGAGCCCCACTACCGCGACTGGGAAAAGGCCGGCCAGGTGCCGCGCGGGCTGTTCACCCGCATGGGCGCGCAAGGCTACCTCTGCGCCGACGTGCCCGAACAGTACGGCAGCAGCGGCGCCAGCGTGCACTTCTCGTTCGCCGTGATCGAGGTGCTCTCGCGCCGGGGCTACGGCGGTTTCGTGGGCGGTCTGCAGGTGCACAACGACATCATCCCGCCCTACCTGCTGCACTGCGGCACCGAGGCCCAGCGCCAGCATTGGCTGCCGCGCATGGCCAGCGGCGAGGCGATTGCCGCCATCGGCATGACCGAGCCCGGCGCGGGCAGCGACCTCAAGGCCATCCGCACCACGGCGCGCAAGGACGGCGACCACTACGTCATCAACGGCAGCAAGATCTTCATCAGCAACGGCCAGAACTGCGACCTGCTGGTGCTGGCCGCCAAGACCGACCCGGCGGCAGGCGCCAAGGGCGTAAGCCTGTTCCTGGTGGACACCACCACACCCGGCTTTGCGCGCGGCAAGAACCTGGAAAAGATCGGCCAGCACGCGGGCGACACCTCCGAGCTGTTCTTCACCGACATGCGCGTGCCGCTCGACGCCCTGCTGGGCGGCGTGGAAGGCCAGGGCTTTGCGCAGATGATGCGCGAGCTGCCGCGCGAGCGCCTCATCATCGGCGTGCAGGCCGTCGCCGGAGCCCAGGGCGCCCTCGACGCCACCGTGGCCTACGTGCAGGAACGCCAGGCCTTCGGCCAGGCCATCGGGCAGTTCCAGAACACCCGCTTCACCCTGGCCCGCCAGGCCACCGACATTGCCGCATCGCGGGCCTTCCTCAACGCCTGCATCGCCGCCTACCAGCACGGCGAACTCACGCCCGAGGCGGTCTCGGCCCTCAAGCTGCACACCACCGAACTCATGGGCCGCGTGGCCGACGCCTGTCTGCAACTGTTCGGCGGCTACGGCTACATGGCCGAGTACCCCATCGCCCGCTTCTGGACCGACGCGCGCGTGCTGCGCATCTACGGCGGCACCTCCGAAATCATGCAGGAACTGGTGGCGCGGTCGCTGCTGGGGCGGTAAAAATAGGGTCTATCGGCGTGAACACAGAGACTGCAGAAAGCAAATAGTAGATAATTAACTGTACAAAAAATCAGTAAATTCATGAACTCTCTTGAACTGTGTGCTGGCGCGGGTGGGCAAGCCCTCGGGCTGGAACGCGCGGGCTTTGAGCATCGCATGCTGGTCGAAATCGACCCCCATGCCTGCGCTACGCTGAGGCATAACCGTCCGCATTGGCAGGTTCAGGAAGGTGACCTGGCTGCCTTTGATGCCCGGACATTCAAAGGGGTAGAGCTGGTAGCCGGCGGTGTTCCCTGCCCCCCCTTTTCCAAGGCAGGCAAACAGCTGGGTTCAAACGATGAGCGCGACCTGTTCCCCCAAGCCATCCGCGTGGTGGACGAAACCCGTCCGCAAGCCGTCATGCTGGAAAACGTCCGCGGTCTGATGGATGCGGTGTTTGTCGATTACCGCAACAAGATCGCACGCCAGCTGCAGGCATTGGGCTACTGGACCGATTGGCATTTGTTCAACGCCGCCGATTTTGGCGTGTGCCAACTCCGTCCCAGGGTGGTTTTTGTGGCCTTGCGCAAAGACATTGCCGAACACTTCCGCTGGCCTACACCGAGCATGACGCTACCACCCACTGTCGGTGATTTGCTGGCCGATCTGATGGCTGAGCGGGGCTGGAAAGGTGTGGATGCCTGGAAAAAGCGCGCTGACGACATTGCACCCACCCTTGTCGGAGGCAGTAAAAAACATGGTGGTCCCGACCTCGGCCCCACCCGAGCCCGTCTGGCATGGTCCACACTGGGCGTGGACGGCAGAGGTTTGGCCAACGAGGCTCCCGATCCTGATTTTGTTGGCATGCCGCGACTGACGGTGCGCATGTGCGCCCGCATCCAGGGCTTTCCAGACGACTGGCAGTTTGTCGGCAAGAAGACGCCCATGTACCGTCAGGTGGGCAACGCCTTCCCTCCCCCGGTCGCCCATGCAGTCAGCCAGCGCATCGCCCTGGCCATTGAAGCTGCTGCAGCCCAGCGCATGCAACGGAGAGTTGCGTGATTCAAAGCGCAAAAACCTCTCAAAGTGCCCGCACCAAACTGCGGCAGTTCTTTCTGGACCATGTAGGCGAGGTCCTGGAAGCCGAACAGCTGCGCCAGGTCGCCGGAGGCATCAGCGAATGGGCCCGGCGCATCCGTGAACTGCGCACCGAAGAGGGCTACCTGATCCTCACCCACAACGACCGCTCCGAACTCAAGCCCGGCCAATACCTGCTCGAAAGTCCCAAGCCCCAACCCGCCTTTGCGCGGGAAATATCCAAGGAAACACGGGCCTACGTTCTCGATCGCAACGGTTTCACCTGCCAAATGTGTGGCGCTGTGGCAGGCGAGCCCCACCCGTACGACGCCAGCCGGAAAACGCGGCTGCACATCGGCCATATCATCGACAAAAGCCTGGGCGGCAGTGACGAACCCTCCAACTTGCGCGCCATTTGCTCGGTCTGCAATGAAGGCGCATCCAACGTCACGCTCACTCGGCCAGATCTGCAGAAACTCCTCGTCCAGGTACGCCGGGCTACCACGGCAGACCAACTGAAGGTATTGGAATGGCTGCGCCAGAAATTTAGAAATGCCTGACGCAAGCCTGCAAAGAGTCCTGCGCCGACAACCGCATTTCATGATGGTTCCTCAGATGCGCACCTATGGCCGAAAAGAAGAACCCGTCATGTTCTGGATGAACTTCGTCACCTACGTGGTGATTGTTGTGCGGACGACGGCCTTTGGCCTGAGGGCGATTTCCGGCCGTTCCTGAAAAAAACCTGCCAAGGCAGGTTTCTCCAGGCCAGCCGGTTCAAAACGGCGCCGAATCCGGGTCGGTGTCCACAGGCGCGGTGGCCGGGCCTGTGACGGTGGATGTGGGAGGGGAACCCGCCACCGCCGCAGCGGCCGTGGCCATACCGCTGTCGGCCTCGCCGCCCAGCGCCTCGATCAGGTCGGGCAGCAGTTTCGACAGTTCGCCCGTGGCAATCGCCACGTCGGTGTCAAAACCGCCATCGTCGGCCTTGCTGCCTTCGAACACGGTGTCGAGGAAGGCAATCTTCTTGAGCTGCAGTCCCTCGGTCAGCATGAAGGACACACGGTCGTCCCAGGTCAGCGCCAGCTTGGTGGGCAGCTTGCCTGCGGCAATGTGCGCCTGCACTTCCTCGATGTCGAGCGGGTGGCGGGCATAGCGCACCACGGCTTTTTCCTCGTCCGCGCTTTTCAGTTCACATTCGCGGTCCACGGTAAAGCCCACCGGCGGCTCCTGCGCCGCAAGCCAGTGCGACATCGCCGCCTGCGGCGAGGTCTGCGTGTTCAGCAGCGCCACGGCAAACCCGGGCGGCAGCAGTTCGACCAGGCTGCTGACCACCTCGTCGGCACGCGCCTGGCTGGAGGTGTCGAGCACCAGGGTGCGCGCCGCGCAGTCGATCCACACCCACATCGAACCCTGCTTGGTGAAGGCCATGGGCAGCAGATCAAGCTTGGCCTCTTCCTTGAGTTCCTTGCTTTCCTTCTTGCCGGGCTTGCGGCCGGTTTCCTGCTCGATGCGCTCGGCTTTTTCCTGCACCTTGCGCGCCAGCACCGAGCCGGGCAAGACCTTGGCCTCGACCATGAAGCGCAGCACCCACTGTCCGCCCACCGATTCGACCAGCGGGCCATGCTGTTCGCCCCGCGGCGGCACAAACCCGGCCGAACGCTCCTGCGTGGCGCCACATTCCATGAAAACAGCCTTGCCCAAGGCTTCTTCCACCTGCTCCAGCCCCACCTGCCATTGCGGCCCGATGCGGTACACGATCATGTTCTTGAACAACGGACACCCTTTACTTCATCAGAAAAACGCTCACGGGCCGCCATTGTCGGCCCTGCCAGGGTGCCGCACGCGTGTTGCAGGCACCAAAAAATACAAAATTGATAGCTGCCTGCGCAATATACAAAAGCGCTGGAGGCCATTTTCATCCAAAAAACAGCAACACCACGAAGGCTGGCACTGACACAACTTTACACAGCATCACGCCGCCTGCATGGCGGCGTTACATGGGCCGAACATAGTCGAACCCAAGCCTGCACATCCGTACGGGCACATCACCCTGAAAGGAATTTTCCATGGCACACCTCTCCCGCCGTCTGGCCGCCGCCGCCTTCATCACTGCCCTGGCCTTGCCTGCCCTGGCCCAGAACACGGCCCCCGTGGCAGCTGGCGAAAACAACGCCACCACCACCAGCGCCGCCCCCCAGCGCCAGGGACGCGACCCGGCCCGCATGCAGGAGCGCATGCAAAAAAGGATGGACAAACGCATGGACCAGCTCAAGGCCCAGCTGAAACTGGCCCCCGCGCAGGAAAGCGCATGGACCACCTTCACCCAGGCCATGCAGCCCCGGATGCAACCCCTGCGCAACCAGCGCGAGGAAATGGCCGCGCTGACCACGCCCGAGCGCATCGACCGCATGCGCGCCCTGCGCAGCGAGCGCATGGCCGAGGCCGACCGCCGGGGCGAAGCCGCCAAGGCCTTCTATGCCACGCTCACCCCCGAGCAGCAAAAGACCTTTGACGCACACACGCTGCGCCAGCACCGCAAGGACGGCCACCGCGGCGGCCACCGCCATGGCATGCGCTGATCCGCCCGACCAAGAGCCCCCGGAGGAACGAGGAGCAAAAGCACTGGCAAAGTTACACTGGCACACATCTTTGCTGCCTTTGTCTGTGGACGCAACGCCATGCCTCTTGCCCCCGTTCTGCAACGCGCTTTCACCGTCCTGTCCCTTGCCTTGACGGCTTTGGCCCCGCAGGCCCAGACACTTCCGCAGGAAACGCGCAGCCTGTACCTGCAGGCGGGGGCCGACCCGCAGGACACCCGCGCCTGGACCGTGGGCCTGACCTTGCCTTGGGCAGGCTGGCAGCGCTCATGGTGGGGCGGCACCTGGCGGGGCCATTGGGACCTCTACGCCAGCCAGTGGGCCTCGGACGGCGCTACAGGCCGCGTGCACAGCACGGTCCTTGGCATCAGCCCTGCGCTGCGCCTGCGGCCAGACCAGGGACACAGCCCCTGGTTCTTCGAGGGCGGCATCGGCGCCAGCCACGCCAGCCCGCGCTTTGTCACACGCTACAAGGAAATGAGCACCCGGTTCAACTTTGTGTCGCACCTGGCCATCGGTTTCAACCACGGTGCCGCGCAGCAGCATGAATGGCAATTGCGCATCCAGCACAGTTCCAACGGCGGCATCAAAAAACCCAACCCCGGGCAAAACTACCTGCAGCTGCGTTACGCACGCCATTTCTGATGCCTGCGCCGCCGCAGCGCTGCGGCGGCGTTTTTCTTCCAGGGCTCCGCCCTCCCCCATCGTTTTGCCACTACCCGCCAGGGCCGGCCCCGCTGCGCCCGGCAGTCCTGTGGATAAGTCTGTGTGGATTGCCGGCACAAGAGGCCACTTGTCCACAGCGACAGCCCACCGGAGGAAGTTGTTCATGGCCGCCCGCACCGGCAACAGGCCCCGGCCCACAGACTTTGAAGCGCTGCAAACCACTGTCACACCACAGAAAAAACCGCTTGTCCACAAAAAACGGCCGACTCTACTACTACTGCTATTGAGATATAGAGACCTAAGAGAACAACATCCCCCGCCGTTTTCGAACGGCAGAGTGCTGGCGGCCCGCAGCAGGGCCCGGCTGGGTAATGCTGCACGCCGTGTGGCCCTTGCCGGTGTGGCGCCAAGCCCCTTTCTACGCCCTGGAGGACCCTCAAAATGGTTTTGGAGTGGGTGGACAGCCCACGCGCTGCAACCCCCCGGGAAACAGCCGGCAGTTGCGCAGGGCGAGTTCCTGAAAAAGGGAGCTTGCGCAGCGCCCAAGGACAACCCGGGGGATAAATCCGGCATAACAGGACACTTGTCCACAGACGGTGGGGAACACCGGCCTTTATCCCCGTTGGCGGCGCAGACCGCAGCAGCGCTTGCCCACAGCATGCAGGGTGGTGCAAGTGCCGGCCAGCACAGCAGAAAACCGCCTTGTCCACAGAACAGCGGTTCGCTTACTACTACTACTATGGATATATAAAGAAAGAGGGAAAGACAGGCAGTTCCATCGCCCCGCCCTTGCCATATCAGAGGCGGGGGGCGCGCAACAGCCATTCCAGCGTTCCCACCGCCGTGGGTTTGCTGAAAAGATAGCCCTGGAAGGCCATGCAACCCATCTTGAGCAGCAGGGCGTGCTGTTCCGGGGTCTCCACCCCTTCGGCCATCACTTCGAGCCCCAGGCTGCGGCTGAGCGCGATGATGGTCTGCACAATGGCAGCGTCGTTCGGGTCGGTCAGCAGGTCACGCACAAAACTCTGGTCGATCTTGAGCTGGTGCAGGGGCATGCGCTTGAGGTAGCTCAGGCTGGAATAGCCGGTGCCAAAGTCGTCCAGCGCAAACAGCACGCCCAGCTGGCGCAGCGCCGTCATGGTGGCAATGGCGTCGTCCATGTCTTCGACCAGCAGGCTCTCGGTCAGTTCGAGCTTGAGCAGGTGCGCCGGGGCTTCATTGAAGGCCAGGGCCCGGGCCACGTCGTCCACAAAACGGTTGTTGCGGAACTGGCGCGAACTCACGTTCACCGCCATGGTCAGGTGGCGCAAATGCGGGTCTTTCTGCCATTGCGCCAGCACCTTGCAGGCCGAATGCAGCACCCAGCGGCCCAGGGTCAGGATCAGACCGGTTTCCTCGGCGAGCGCAATGAAGTCCAGGGGCGAGACGAGGCCGCGCTCGGGGTGCTGCCAGCGCACCAGTGCCTCCACGCCCACGTAGCGGCTGGTGTGGTCCATCTGGGGCTGGAAGTGCAGAACGAACTGGTTGTGCGCCAGGGCGGCGCGCAGGTCGGCCTCGAGCGCGGCGCGGGCGGTCACCACGGCCTGCATCTGCGGGTTGTAGAAACGCAGGGTGCTGCGGCCGGCCGTCTTGGCCTGGTACATGGCCAGATCGGCCTGCTTGAGCAGTTCGAGCACGCTGGTCTGCGTGCCCAGGAACGGCGCCACGCCGATGCTGGGCGTGCTGCGGTACTGGTAGCCCGCCAGCGCATAGGGCGCCGAGAGCGCAGCCAGCACCTTCTCGCTCACGCGGCGCGCTTCCAGGGCGAGGCTTTCGGGGTCGGTGTCCAGGCCTTCGAGCATGACCACGAACTCGTCGCCGCCCAGCCGGGCCACCGTATCGATGCTGCGCACGCAGCCATTGAGGCGCTGGGCGACCTGCTGCAGCAGCAGATCGCCTTTGTCATGGCCCAGGGTGTCGTTCAGGGTCTTGAAGTTGTCCAGGTCGATGAACAGCAGCGCACCCCCCTGGTGGTGGCGCTGGGCATTGCCCAGGGCCTGCTGCATGCGGTCGAGCAGCAGCATGCGGTTGGGCAGGCCGGTCAGGGTGTCGTAGAACGCCAGGCGCTGGATCTCGCGGTCGGTGGCCTTGCGCTGGCGGATGTCGGTATTGATCTCCAGGATCGAACCGGGCTCATTGTCGTGGCCCGGCACCAGCGTCCAGCGCCCCTCCATGTCGATGGCCTGGCCGCCCTGGTCGTATTGCACGATCTCTCCGGCCCATTCGCCCTTGTCGAGCACGGCGCCGGTGGCCATGTGGAAGTCACCCGGGTCGCGGTACAGCAGGGTCTCGATAGGCTGTCCCAGGGCCTCGTCGCGGGGCCGCCCATAGAGGCGTTCAGCGCTCTTGTTCCAGAAGGTGACGCGGCCGTGCAGGTCCCGCACCACGATGGCGTCCTGCGCCTTGTCCAGCAGCGAGGCCTGGTGGCGGATATGGGCATCGGCCTCTTGCCGGTCTATTTCTGCCGAGGCCCGGGTGGCAAAGATCTGCAGCGTGGTGGCGACAAAATCGGCCTGCGTAAGCTGTTGGCGAAACAGCACAAAGATCACGCCGGTAGGTTTGCCCGCACTGTCGCACAATTGCTGCCCGGCGTAGGCCTGGGCCTGTAACCGCCCGACGATGGGCGACAAGGGGTACTTCTTTGCCAGATCGTGGCTCACCACATGCTGGCGCTGCGTGAGAAGGACCGCGCTGGGCGTGTGCTCCATCTCGTACCGGATGTTCGGCACCAGGGCGTCGTTGATGACCAGTGCCAGGGTTTCCAGACGCTGCGTTTCCCCTTCCAGGCAGGGCAGCAACCGGCCCACGCAGCCCACCTGGGCTCCGAGGGCCTCCGACATGTTGCGTGCCAGCTGCACAAAAAATTCGGTACCGGTGGAGGCGGATACCGCCGCCGCCATCTTCAGCACCGAGGCCTGCAACTGCTGCTGCTCCTTGCGGGCGCGCAGGCTCATGATGCCAAAGGCCAGGTCATTGGCAAGTTCCTGCAGCAGGGCACTTTCCTCCGGCCCGATGTGCAGCACTTCGGGGGCATAGAGATAGAGCAGTCCGAAGGTGTGCTGGGCCGTGCACAGCGGCAGGCTGATGACACCGTGGAAACCCAGGCCCTGCATGCGCTTGGCCAGATCGGCAAAGGAAGGGTCGGCGTGCACATCGCGCACGATGACCGGCTGGCCGGAGCGCACCGTGGTTCCAGCCGGGCCCCGGCCCTGGGGCGTATCGTCCGCCCAGGACAGCTCCAGCGTCTGCAGATAGTCGGCATGGTCACCAGCGTGGGCCACGATTTCAATGGTTTTCTGCGCATCGCCGCGCGCAAAGCCGACCCAGCCGAGCTTGTAGCCGCCAATGTCCACCACGATGCGGCAGACGGCCTGCAGCAGCGCCATTTCGGAGGTGGCGCGCACCAGGGTTTCGTTGCAGCTGCTGAGCATGTGGCGCGCGCGCGCCATGCGCGCCAGTTCGCGCTGCGCGCGCAGGCGTTCGGTCACGTTGGTGGCCATCACCTGGCGCGCGGCAATGCCGTTGAACGTGATGCCGCGCGAGGACACCTCGATGTCCATCACCTCGCCATTCTTCTTGCGGTGGCGGTAGAGCACATTGTTGCGCGGCGTCTCGTGCGACATGGCCTGCACTTCGTCGTACAGGCGCTGGCGTTCCTGCGGCAGCCACAGGTCTTGCATGCCCATGCGCAGAAACTGTTCTTCGGTGTAGCCATAGAGTTCCTGCATGGCCTGGTTGACGGCCAGAAACCGCAGGCTTGCGTCCTTGACGTATACCCAGATGGGCTGGGGATGGGCGTCAAACAGATGTCTGTATTGCTGCTCCGACGCCCGCAGCCTGGCAGCCACCTGGCGCAGCTGCACGATGGCGCCCAGCGATTCCGACAGGATCTGCAGGTGCGCCAGGTCGCGCTGGCTGAAAACGCCTGTGTGCTCCGACGTGACCTTGATTGCTCCCACCACTGCGCCGTCCACGCGCAGCGGCACGGCCAGGGCTGCGCGCACGCCGGTGCGCTCGTAGGCGCTGCCCAGTTCCCAGCCCTCGGCCGCGATGTCGTTGCACAGCACCGGCTGGCCAGCCTGCAGATCGGGCCAGAGCAGGCTGTCGTGCAGCGGCAGCGCGGCGCCCACCGGGCGCACCCGCTGACCGGCGCAGGCCTGGGACACCAGGGCGTCGCCTTCGAGCATCTCCACCAGGGCCCCGCTGGCGCCGCAGGCTTCCTGCGCAGCATGGGCCACCAGCTGCAGCACCTCGGGCAAGGGCATGTCGAGGGAGGAAATGCGCTGTTGCACATGCACCAGTTCGGCGTGCGTGTGCGCCTCGCGCAGCACCTCCAGTTCGCCTTCCTTGCGGGCGCTGATGTTGGCCATGCCGCCCACCATGCGCAGGGGACGGCCCTGGCTGTCCCGGGTGACGAAACCCTTGTCCAGAATCCAGAGATAGTGCCCGTCGCTGTGCTGTATGCGGTATTCGGCGCGCCAGTGGCTTGCCGTGCCGGTGACTGCTGCACGCAGGGATTGGGCAATGCGTTCGCGGTCCTCGGGGTGCAGCAGGCGGAGAAAGGCTTCGGGTGTGGAGAAGCCCTGTTCCAGGGAGATGCCCAGCATGGCCTGGAAATTCCCGCCCCACCACACCCGATCTGCGCGCACATCCCAGTCCCACAGCGTGTCGGAGGTGGCTTGCGCGATCAGCTGGAAGCGTTCCTCGCTCAGGCGCAGTGCGGCATCGGCCTGGCGCTGCTGTGTGATGTCCTGGAACGCGCCCTGCACGCGCAAGGCCCGGTTGTGCGGGTCGCGCACCGACTGCCCCACAATGCGCAGCCACAGCACGCAGGCCGGTGCCAGCTGCAGCGGCACCTCGGTGTCGATGGGCTGTCCGTTCTGCACGCAGGCCGCAAAGGCCTGCTGCAGCGCACTGCGGTAGGGCTCCTTCACCCGCTCCAGCGCCTGCTGCGCCGTGTGGATCCTGTGTGCCAGGCCATAGGAGTTTGCAATGTCCTGCGACCACTGCAGCTGCTGGCCCGGCAGTTCGACGGACCACCCGCCCACCCTGGCCAGGCGCCCCGCCATGCGCAAGGTCTTGGTCTGCTCCAGCAGGCGCCGGCGGGCGCTTTTGCGTTCCAGTGCCAGGGATGCCAGTTGCTGCTGCTGCTGGTGCAGCGCAATCTGCGCCAGTGCCAGGCGGGCCAGGGCCTGCAGCGCCTGCAGGGGGTCGGTGTCTGCGCTGCGCTCCCGGGTGTCCATGACCACCAGCGCGCCCATCGCCCGCCCTTGGGCGTCGACCAAGGGAGCGCAGGCATAAAAGCGGATGTGGGGGGCGCCCTGCACCATGGGGTGCCGGGCGAGCACCGGGTGCTGCGCCGCATTCAGCACCACCATCGGGGCACCGCCCCCTTCGGGGCAGTGGGCGCACAACGGCTGGAAGCGCTCGGCGTCCGGGGCCGAAAGCCCCACCGACGCCCGCAAGGGGGGTATCACCCCGTCTGCGCAATGCAGCACCGCCATGGGTGCGTCAAAGACATGGGCTGCCAGCAGCGCGATCTGCTCCAGCGGCTCCAGCGGGGCAGGTTTGCGGGGCGCTGCGGAATCCGTCATGGCGTGCGCTGCTCCAGAAAACCTGGCAGGGCGACGCGGGAGTGCAGGGGCGGCCGGTAAAAGCGCATCAGCAAAGGGTGGAAAGTTGACGCCGGGGGCGCGAAAAAGCGCTACGCCGCCATGCTACACCGTTGTCCTGCGACGGGTCAGGGCGCATCCAACGCCGCCGGTGGACGCCCGCTTCAGGCGCCGGCGCGGCGTGTCCGTACGGCGCGGGCCAGGCCTTCGAGCACCGGCATCGTCTGCGCCAGGCTGATGCAGGCGTCCGTGACCGACACGCCATGCTGCAGGGCCTGGCCGGGCACGATGTCCTGGCGGCCTTCCAGCAGGTGGCTCTCGATCATCAGGCCGGTGATGCGCGCATCGCCCGCGGCGATCTGCTGCGCCACCTCGGCTGCCACGGCAATCTGGCGCTGGTGCTGCTTGCTGCTGTTCGCGTGCGATACATCGATCATCACCTGTTCGCGCAGGCCTGCGCCGCGCAGCAGGGCACAGGCCGCTTCCACATCGGCGGCGCTGTAGTTGGGCTGCTTGCCCCCGCGCAGGATGACATGGCAGTCCTGGTTGCCGCGCGTCTCGAAAATGGCGGCCTGGCCCATCTTGGTCATGCCCATGAAGGCGTGGGTGGACTGCGCGGCCAGAATGGCGTCGGTGGCCACCTTCACGCCGCCGTCGGTGCCGTTCTTGAAGCCCACCGGGCACGACAGGCCGCTGGCGAGCTGGCGGTGGCTCTGGCTTTCGGTGGTGCGTGCGCCAATGGCCGCCCAGCTCACCAGGTCGCTGATGAACTGCGGCGACAGCAGGTCCAGGAACTCGGTGCCTACCGGCAGGCCCAGCGCCAGAATGTCCAGCAGCAGCGTGCGCGCCATCTCCAGCCCTTCGTTGATGGCAAAGCTGCCGTCCAGGTGCGGGTCGTTGATGTAGCCCTTCCAGCCCACGGTGGTGCGCGGCTTTTCAAAGTACACACGCATCACCACGAGCAGGTCGTCCTGCAGCGCATCGGCCTGCACCTTGAGCTGGCGGGCGTAGTCCATGGCCTGGCCGTGGTCGTGGATGGAGCACGGCCCCACCACCACCACGAGCCGGTCGTCCTGCCCGTGCAGCACGCGCGAAATGGCGGCGCGGCTGCCTTCCACCAGCGCCAGGGCGGCGTCCGGCGTGGGCAGCCACTCCTGCAGCAGCGCGGGGGTGATCAAGGGGCGCACGGCCTTGATGCGCGTGTCGTCGATGCGGGTGGTGTCGTGCGTGCCGGGCACGCTGGCGGGGCGGTGGACGTGGGTCATGATCCCCCGATTGTCGCGCGGACGGCTTGCAGGCCGCTGTCGAGGGTTCAGGGCCTGCGGAAGGCGGGATTCTGGCGCGACCAGTGGCGCGACTGCAGATCGTCCAGGCGCACCGTGCCGCCGGTGCTGGGCGCATGCACAAAACGCCCCTCCCCCACATAAATGCCTGCGTGCGAGGGGTTGCGGCCCCTGCCAAACACCACCAGGTCGCCGGTGCGCAGTTCGTCCACGTCCACGGCCTGGCCCCATTCGCTCAGTTGGGCCACGGTGCGCGGGGGGGCGGCACCCACACGGTGGCGGTACACATAGCCAATCAGCCCGCTGCAGTCAAAACCGGTGTCGGGGGTGTTGCCGCCATAGCGGTAGGGCGTGCCCACCAGACCCAGCGCGTGGATGGCAATGTCGTGCGCCTGTTCGTCACTCAGGGGTGAATACACCGGGGAGCGGTGCGTGGCCGCTGGGGAGGGCGTACGAACGGTGCCGCAGCCGCCCAGCACCAGCAGGGCGGCCGCGCAGGCCAGGCAGGGGAGGAACGATGTACCGCGCATGGGCCAGAGTTTAGGTCAAATCGGCCTTCAGCGCTTATCCATCAAGCGCTGACAGCTATCTTTTTTGATGCAAGCCGGTTCGCTGCGCTCACGATGGCCTGCACCGAGGCCGTCACGATGTTGTGGCTGGCGCCCGCGCCGAAGGTGGCGCCCGCCACGCCGTCCATCGCCGCCTCCACGATCGCCAGGGCCTGCGCATTCGCGCCGCTGCCGGTGGCGCGCTCTTCGTAATGATGAACGCGCAGCGGCAGGCCCAGCGCATCCACCGTGGCGGCGATGGGGCCGTTGCCCTGGCCGCGCAGGGTCTGGCGCGTGCCGTCGATGGTCACGTCCAGCTCGATGCCCTGCCCGTCCTCGTCCAGCCGGTGGCCGTGGCAGACGATGGCGGCGTGCTGCGGCGCGCGCAGGTAGGTGGCTTGGAACAAGTCCCACAGCGCGTCGCCCGTCATCTCGGTCTCGCTCGCGTCCGTCTGGCGCTGCACCACGGCGCTGAACTCCACCTGCATGCGCCGGGGCATGACCACGCCGTGCTCGCGCTCCAGCAGGAAGGCGATGCCGCCCTTGCCGGACTGGCTGTTGACGCGGATCACGCTGTCATACGTGCGGCCCAGGTCGGCGGGGTCGATGGGTAGGTAGGGCACTTCCCACAGTGCCGCCGGGTCTTGCGCGGCAAAGCCCTTCTTGATCGCGTCCTGGTGCGAGCCCGAGAATGCGGTGAACACCAGGTCGCCCGCATACGGGTGGCGCGGGTGCACGGGCAGGGCCGTGCATTCCTCGGCGATGCGCGCGACCGAGGTGATGTCCGAAAAGTCGAGCCCGGGGTGCACGCCCTGCGTGTACAGGTTGAGCGCGAGGGTCACGATGTCCACGTTGCCGCAGCGCTCGCCGTTGCCGAACAGGCAGCCCTCCACGCGCTGCGCGCCCGCCATCATCGCCAGCTCGGCGGCGGCCACGCCCGTGCCGCGGTCGTTGTGCGGGTGCACGGACAGGACGACGTGCTCGCGCGGCGACAGGCGCCGGTCCATCCATTCGATCTGGTCGGCGAAGACGTTGGGCGTGGCGTTTTCCACCGTGGTGGGCAGGTTGATGATGATGGGTCGGTCGGGGCCCGCATGCCACGTTGCGATGGCCGTCTGGCAGGCCTTGAGGGAGACTTCCAGCTCGGTGGCGCTGAAGGTCTCGGGCGAATACTGCAGTGTCCATTGCGTCTCGGGCCGCGCGTCGGTGAGCTGCTTCAGGTAGTCCACGTGGTGGGCGATGAGCTGCATCACCTGCGTCACGTTCATGCCGAACACGATGCGGCGCCATGCGGGTGCGGTGGCGTTGTACAGGTGCACGATGGCGCGGGGCGCGCCCTGCACGGCCTCCACGGTGCGGGCGATGAGGTCCTCGCGCGACTGGGTCATGACCATGAGGGTCACGTCGTCGGGCACCAGGTCTTCGTCGATGAGGCGGCGCACGAAGTCGAAGTCCGTCTGCGACGCGGCGGGAAAGCCCACCTCGATCTCCTTGAAGCCGATGCGCACCAGCTCCTGGAACAGCTTCATCTTGCGCTCGCCGTTCATCGGCTCGAACAGCGCCTGGTTGCCGTCGCGCAGGTCGGTGGAGAGCCACACGGGCGGGCGGGTGATGCTGCGCGACGGCCACTGGCGGTCGGGCAGGTTGATGGGGGCGAGGGGCTGGTACTTGGTGGCGGGCTTGGAAATCATGATAGTGGCTCCACGAACGTTGAAGGCGAAACGGGCGACATCCCCTGCAGCCCTTTGCGTGCGCAAAGGCTGGTTCGTGGGCCGGGGTCAGGGGGAAGTCGGGTGTTGCGCTGAGCGGGTCAGGCAACGAGGGCGGCGAACGCAGGCAGACCCCGGCCAGGCACTAGGCCTAGCGATAGGGTGGATAGGAGCATGCTGCGTTGCATAGCGGTCCATGCTAGCACAGGGTTGCCGCCGTGCACAATACTTCGAGAAAAAATAGCTTCCAGCGCTTTATCCATCAGTGCTGAAAGCTATCAAATAAGGAGCAATAAGGTGCTATTTCTTGATCCGGTCCGGCGTAAAGAAAAGCCCGATGCCCACCGCAATCAGAATGAGCGGCCACCAGGTGCGCAGCAGTTCGCGCAGGCTGATGTCGATCACGCCCAGGTTGTTCAGCAGCATGAAGCCGCCCGCCAGGATCAGCACGATGGCTGCGATGTTGCCGCGCATGAAAACTCCTTTGGTGTGCCGATAGCTTACCGCCCCAGGGGAGAAACGCCGATCAGCAGCGCATGGCCCCAGAAGGCAAACACTGCCCAGGCCCCCAGGCCCAGCACCACCGCCATGGCCGTGCCGGCCAGCGTTCCGCTGGGGTAGCTCGTGCCCTGGGCGCGGTCGCGCAGGCGGGCGGCGCGAAAGTCCAGCACGGCCCACAGCAGAAAGCCGCCAAACAGCAGCACATCGGCCAGGTTGCCGTTGGAGAGCAGGTGCGCCAGCGCCCACACTTTCACCGCAAGCACCATGGGGTGGTGCAGACGGGCCTTGAGGGCGTTGCGCGGAATATAGGCGGCGGCCAGAAGGATGAAGGCTGCCAGCGTCAGCAGTGAGGCCGCGTGGCGCATGGCCACGGGCGGCGCCCACAGGACCACCGGGTCCTGGCGTGCCAGGCCGTAGCCCCCCACGATAAGGATCAGGCCAGCAAACGAAAGCAGCGAATACAGCCCCTTCCACCGGCCTTCGCCCAGGCGCTCCCGCATGCGCGTGCGCCAGCCATCGGCCACGATGCGCACGGAATGCACGCCGAGAAAAAGAACCAGTCCAAGGATCAGCAGCGACATGGGGGAAAACCTTTCCAGTGGGGAGGGGCGGCCCATTATCGGCAGATGGCGCAAGGCGTGCAGCCTTGCTGCGCAGTGAACGCACATATTGGTCGCCCACCCCGCACCCCTGCGAAGCCACTCAAGCAGGCTTCGCTCTCCCGCCATGCCCGGCTATGAAGCCAAGCAAGAGAGCATCGCCGCAGCGGGCGTGGGCAACCTGCTCGTCTATCGCCGCAGCGCCTGAGCGGCCCCATGCTGGGCCAGAAAGCCCGGGAGCCGCGCCTTGGCGCAGGCCTGCAGCGCCATCAGAAAACCATGCTCCGGTGCGGCCACGCCCCAGCGCTCGCTCAGGTCCTGCTGGATGCGCAGCAGCAGCGCGGCCGTCACCTGCGCATCGGCCAGCGCCCGGTGCGCGCGGCCCGCGCTGGGCAGGCGGTGAAAGCGCGCCAGCGTGCCCAGCTGGTGGTTGGGCGCCTCGGGGTACAGGCGGCGCGAGAGCCGCACCGTGCACGCAAAGGGCTGTGCCGCTGCACACCCGGCGCGCGCCAGTTCGGCCTGCCAGAAACCCCGGTCAAACGCTGCGTTGTGTGCCACCAGCGGCGTCTCGCCCACGAAGCGGCTGGCCTGCGCCATCACTTCAGCCGCCGGGGGCGCCTCGGCCACCATGGCGTTGGTGATGCCGGTGAGCTGGGTGATGAAGGGCGGCACCCACACCCCGCCGTTCATCAGGCTTTGGTAGCTGTCCACCACCGCGCCGCGCTCCACGATCACGATGGCCACCTCGGTCGCGCGCGCTCCCTGGCCGGGCGAGCTGCCGGTGGTTTCAAAGTCGATCACGGCGATGCGGGAAGCCATCGCCCGAGTTTAGCGCCAAGACACCATTCAAACCTTATGGATAAAGCGCTTGCAGCTACAAAAAACAAAGCAATTGAAGGGCCTGAAGCGCTTATTCCAGGACCGCCCGGTGCGCCTGCACCGCCTGCAGCACCAGCGGGTGCAGCCCCGCGCCGCCGCTGTCCACATGGGCCAGGAAGCGCTGGCGCATGCGTGGCACCCAGAACTTGCGGATGTGCAGCGCCACGCCTTCGAGCGCTTCGGCGCGGTTGGGCATGGCGTCAAAAAAGGCGGCAATCTGGTTGGCCATCTTGACCAGGGGATCAGTGTGCATGGGGAGTGGCCTTGTTCAAGGGGGTTGCGCCCAGCGGGCCCCAGCCCAGGCGTTCGGGGCCGCAGTAGACCACCAGGTCCTGCTGGCGCGCAAAGCCCACCAGGGTGAGACCGGCGCGTTCGGCGGTGGTCACGGCAAACGACGTGGGGGCCGACACGGCGGCCAGCAGGGGCACCCCGGCGGCGGCCGTCTTCTGCACCATCTCGAAGCTGGCGCGGCTGGTCACGGCGATGAAGCCCTGCGCCGCGTTCACGCCGTTCAGCGCCAGCGCGCCAATGAGCTTGTCGAGCGCGTTGTGGCGGCCCACGTCCTCGCGCAGCCAGCGCACCTCGCCGCCCGCGCTGCACCAGGCGGCCGCGTGCACGGCGCCCGTGGCCTGCTGCAGGGTTTGCAGTTCGCAGAACTGCGCCATGGCGCGGGCAATGGCGGCGCGGTCGAGCGGGCCGGTTTCGGCAATCGATGGAAGGGGTGGCAAGGTGCGCGCCACATGGGCCAGGCTCTCGGTTCCGCACAGGCCGCAGCCGGTGCGGCCCGTCATGGAGCGGCGGCGCTCTTTCAGGCGCGCAAACGCCCCGGCCGCCACCGACAGGTGCAGCGTGATGCCCAGCGCGGAGGCTTCTTCCTCCACGCCATACAGCTCGCTGGCGTCCGACAGGATGCCCTCGCTGAGCGAGAAACCCAGCGCGAAATCGGCCAGGTCGAGCGGCGTGGCCAGCATCACGGTGTGCGAGATGCCGTTGTATTCCAGCGCCACGGGCACTTCGTCGGCGACCCAGTCGTCCACGCTGTAGTCGTTGCCGCCGCGCACGCCGCGCACGGGCAGCGCGCGGGCGCCCTCGCAAAAAGCGACGGCCTCGGGCGGCATCTGGGGGGGGGGTGTCTTGCGTCGTTGCATGGGAAGCTCCGCCCTCATGATGCCTGCGCCACCCCGGCCGTGCGCGCGGCCAGCAAGGCCTGCTGCACCTGGTCAAAGCGCTGGTGTTCCTTCTGCCAGGCCGAAGGCTGCATCACCGGCATCACCTGCACCGCCGTCACCTTGTACTCGGGGCAGTTGGTGGCCCAGTCGGAGTTGTCGGTGGTGATGACGTTGGCGCCCGACTCGGGGAAGTGGAAGGTGGTGTACACCACGCCCGGCTGCATGCGTGCAGACACCTCGGCGCGCAGCACCGTCTCGCCCGCGCGGCTCTGGATGCCCACCCAGTCGCCGTTGCGGATGCCGCGTTCCTCGGCGTCGTGCGGGTGGATCTCCAGCCGGTCTTCGCTGTGCCACTGCACGTTGCCGGTGCGCCGCGTCTGCGCGCCCACGTTGTACTGCGACAGGATGCGCCCCGTGGTCAGCAGCAGCGGAAAGCGCCGTGTGACCTTCTCGTCCGTCGCCACATACTGCGTGACCATGAAACGCCCCTTGCCGCGTACAAACTGGTCCACGTGCATGGTCACCGTGCCCTCGGGCGGGGTGTGCTCGTTGCAGGGCCACTGCACGCTGCCCAGCTTGTCGAGCAGCGGGTAGTTCACACCGGCAAAGCTCGGCGTGAGCGCGGCAATCTCGTCCATGATCTGCGAGGGGTGCGTGTACGGCATCTCGTAGCCCAGCGCACGCGCCAGCAGCACCGTCACCTCCCAGTCGGCATAGCCGCCCAGCGGCGCCATGACCTTGCGCACGCGCGAGATGCGGCGCTCGGAGTTGGTGAAGGTGCCGTCCTTTTCCAGGAAGGACGAGCCCGGCAGGAAGACATGCGCGTATTTGGCGGTTTCGTTCAGAAAGATGTCCTGCACCACGATGCAGTCCATCGCCATCAGCGCGGCGGCCACATGCTGCGTGTTGGGGTCGGACTGCACCACGTCCTCGCCCTGGCAGTACAGGCCCTTGAATTCGCCTGCCACGGCGGCGTCGAACATGTTGGGAATGCGCAGGCCCGGCTCGGGGTTGATGGCGACGCCCCAGGCCGCCTCGAAGGCGCCGCGCACCGTGCTGTCCGACACATGGCGGTAGCCCGGCAGCTCGTGCGGAAACGCGCCCATGTCGCACGATCCCTGCACGTTGTTCTGTCCACGCAGCGGGTTCACGCCCACCCCCTCGCGGCCCACATTGCCGGTGGCCATGGCCAGGTTGGCAATGCCGATCACCATGGTCGAGCCCTGGCTGTGTTCGGTCACGCCCAGGCCGTAATAGATGGCGGCATTGCCAGCCTTGGCATACAGGCGGGCGGCGCCGCGCACATCAGAGGCGGGCACGCCGGTGATGGCTTCAGTGGCTTCGGGCGAATACTCCGGCTGGGCGACAAACGCGCGCCAGTCGGCGAACGACTGGGTGTCGCAGCGCTCGGCCACAAAGGCCTCGTCGACCAGGCCTTCGGTGACCACCACATGCGCCAGCGCCGTGATGAGCGCTACGTTGGTGCCGGGCCGCAGTTGCAGGTGGTGTGCGGCGCGGATGTGCGGCGACTTGACCAGATCAATGCGGCGCGGGTCGGCCACGATGAGTTGGGCGCCGCGCCGCAGGCGCTTTTTCATGCGCGAGCCAAACACCGGGTGGCCGTCGGTCGGGTTGGCGCCGATGACCATGATGACGTCCGCCTGTTCCACGGACTTGAAGGTCTGCGTGCCGGCCGAGGTGCCCAGCGTCACGCCCAGGCCGTAGCCCGTGGGCGAATGGCACACGCGCGCGCAGGTGTCCACGTTGTTGTTGCCAAAGGCGGCGCGCACCAGCTTCTGCACCAGGTAGCCCTCTTCGTTGGTGCAGCGCGACGACACCAGGCCGCCAATGGCGTCCTTGCCATGCTCGGCCTGGATGCGGCGAAACGCGCCGGCCGCGTGCGCCAGGGCCTCTTCCCAGCCCACCTCGCGCCACGGGTCGGTGATTTTCTCGCGCACCATGGGCTTGGTGATGCGGTCCTTGTGCGTGGCGTAGCCCCAGGCAAAACGGCCTTTCACACACGAATGGCCCTCGTTGGCCTTGCCGTCCTTCCAGGGCACCATGCGGATGACTTCGCTGCCCTTCATCTCGGCCTTGAAGCCGCAGCCTACGCCGCAGTACGCGCAGGTGGTGGTCACGCTGTGCTCGGGCTGGCCGAGCAGGATGACTTTCTTCTCTTCGAGCGTGGCCGTGGGGCAGGCCTGTACGCAGGCGCCGCAGCTCACGCAGTCCGACTCCATGAAGCTGCCGCCCTGCCCCGCAGTGATGCGCGACTCGAAGCCGCGGCCGGTGATGGTCAGCGCAAACGTGCCCTGGGTTTCTTCACACGCGCGCACGCAGCGGTTGCACACAATGCATTTGGCCGGGTCGTAGGTGAAGTACGGGTTGGACTCGTCCTTGGGGTCGTCGAAGTGGTTGGCGCCCTCGAACCCGTAGCGCACGTTGCGCAGGCCCACCACACCGGCCTGGGTCTGCAGCTCGCAGTCGCCGTTGGAGGCGCAGGTCAGGCAGTCGAGCGGGTGGTCGGAGATGGTCAGCTCCATCACGCCCTTGCGCAGGTCCTGCAGCTTGTCGGTTTGCGTGCGCACCTTCATGCCGGGCTCGGCCGGGGTGGTGCACGAGGCCGGGTAGCCCTTGCGGCCCTCGATCTCCACCAGGCACAGGCGGCAGGCGCCGAAGGGCTCCAGGCTGTCGGTGGCGCACAGCTTGGGAATCTGCACGCCCGCGTCCATGGCGGCGCGCATGAGGGAGGTGCCCTGGGGCACGGTGACCTGGGCGCCGTCGATCTCCAGGGTGACCAGGGTGGTCGAGGGGCTGGCGGGGGTGCCGTGGTCGATGTCGGGGTGCTGGCTCAGCATGGGAAGTCCTCTGCGGCAAGACCGAAGTCCTGCGGGAAATGTTTCAGGGCCGAGGTGACGGGAATCGGCGTCATGCTGCCCATGGCGCACAGCGAGCCGTGCGCCATGGTGTCGCACAGGTCGTGCAAAAGCGCCACCTGCTGCGGGCGCTGCTGGCTGGCGCGGATCTTGTCGATCACCTCCACGCCGCGCGTCGAGCCGATGCGGCAGGGCGTGCACTTGCCGCACGATTCGAGCGCGCAGAATTCCATGGCGTAGCGCGCCAGGCGCGACAGGTCGGCCTGGTCGTCGTGCACCACGATGCCGCCATGGCCAATGCCCGCGCCGATGGCGGCGTAGGCTTCGTAGTCCAGCGGAATGTCCCACTGCGACTCGGGCAGGTAGGCGCCCAGCGGCCCGCCCACCTGCACTGCCTTGATGGGCCGTCCCGTGGCAGAGCCGCCGCCATAGTCGTACAGCAGCTCCCGCAGCGTCAGGCCAAAGGCTGTCTCCACCAGCCCGCCATGCTTGACGTTGCCCGCCAGCTGAAACGGCAGCGTGCCGTGCGAGCGGCCCACGCCAAAGTCACGGTAAAACTGCGCGCCGCGTGCCAGGATGATGGGCACGCTGGCCAGCGTGATGACGTTGTTGATGACCGTGGGCTGCCCAAAGAGCCCCGCCAGCGCGGGCAGCGGCGGCTTGGCGCGCACGATGCCGCGCTTGCCCTCGATGCTTTCGAGCAGTGCGGTTTCTTCGCCGCACACATAGGCGCCCGCGCCCTTGCGCACCTGCAGGTGAAACGCCTTGCCCGAGCCCAGCACGCTGGCGCCCAGAAAGCCCCCGGCCTCGGCCAGCGCAATCGCGGCGTTCAGCGTGGCGATGGCGTGCGGGTATTCCGAGCGCACGTAGATGTAGCCCTGCGTGGCGCCCACGGCCAGCGCGGCAATGGCCATGCCTTCGATCAGCATGAAGGGGTCGCCCTCCATGGTCATGCGGTCCGAGAAGGTGCCCGAGTCGCCCTCGTCGGCATTGCAGACGATGTACTTTTGCGCCGCCGGTGCGCCCGCCACCGTCTTCCACTTGATGCCCGCCGGAAACGCCGCACCGCCGCGCCCGCGCAGGCCCGAATCGATCAGCGTCTGCACGATGGTTTCGGGCGGCATGGCGATGGCGTTGCGCAGGCCGTCAAAACCGCCATAGGCCTGGTAGTCGGCCAGCGAGCGCGGGTCGGTCATGCCCATGCGCGCAAAGGTCAGGCGCTGCTGGCGCGCCAGGTAGGGAATGGCGCCGGTCGGCCCATGGCACAGCGGGTGTGCGCCGCCCGTGGCCAGGCCCGCGTCGAACAGCCCCGGCACATCGCCGGGTGCCACCGGCCCGTAGGCCACGCGCCCGGCGGGCGTGGCCACTTCGACCAGGGGTTCGAGCCAGAACAGGCCGCGCGAGCCGTTGCGCACGATGTGCACATCCAGGCCCCGCGCTGCCGCTTCTTGTGCGATGCATTGGGCCACCGCATCGGCACCCACGGCCAGCGCGGCCGAGTCGCAGGGAACATAAACGGTGACGACGCTCATGCGGCCTCCCGTGCCTGCGCGACCAGCGCATCCAGCTTGTGCGGCGTCATGCGCGCGTGCGCCTGCCCGTCCACCGTGATGGCAGGCGACGAAGCGCACAGGCCCAGGCAGTAGGCGGGCTCGACCGTGAAGCGGCCGTCGCCCGACTCGGCATGCAGGCCGCAGCCCAGGTGCCGGCGGGCGTGCGCCAGCAGCGCCTCGGCGCCCATTGCCTGGCAGGCTTCGGCACGGCAGACCTGCAGCGTGTGCGGCGTGGGCGGGCTGCTGCGAAAGTGGTGGTAGTAGCTGATGACGCCATGCACCTCGGCGCGCGAGAGGTTCAGCGCGTCGGCAATCGTGGGCACGGCGTCCGGCGGCACGTAGCCCAGGGCGTCCTGCAGCGCGTGCAGGATGGGCAGCAGCGCGCCGGGTTCGCTGGCCAGCCGTGCCAGCACGTCCTGCACCGCGCTGTCCACGTCCGGCCGCAGGGCGGCGGTGTGGTGGAGGGGGCTCGTCGTCATCGTGGAAATCCTGTGTTGTCTTTGGTTGGTTGCTTCAAAAATAAGAGCTGATGGCGCTTGTCGTATATGGGTTTTGAATATTTTTGTCTTCAAAACCCAGTCACATCAAGCGCTGGCAGCTATCAAATTTGAACTGCAAGGCGGCTCAGTGGAAGAACTTGGCCGCGCTCTCCAGCGTTCGCCAGATGCCCCAGGCCAGCGGTATCCCCACCGCAACCCAGGCCAGGGCCACCACGGCCGCCGGGGTGTTGCCGCCACCGGCCAGGCCGGGGCCGCTGCCCACCTCGTTGGCCACGGCGCGGTCGTGCGCCAGGTGCTTCTCGTGGGCCAGCTCCTCGGGGCTCATGAACCACTTGGCATTGAGCGGGCGGATCATCAGGTTGCAGAGCAGGCCAATGGCCAGGAAGCCCACCAGGATGTACATGGTCTGGTTGTACACCTGCGCGCGCGGCAGGCCCAGGCCGATCTGGTACTCGCGCATGTAGTTCACCACCACCGGGCCGATGATGCCGGCCGTGGCCCAGGCCGTGAGCAGGCGGCCATGGATGGCGCCCACCATCTGCGTGCCGAACAGGTCGGCCAGGTAGGCCGGCACGGTGGAAAAGCTGCCGCCGTACATGCTCAGGATGATGCAGACCGCGCCCACGAACATGAGCTGGCTGCCCGCCGCCGCGCTGGCCGGAATGCTGAAATACAGCAGGCCGCCCAGAATGAAGAACACCGCATAGGTGGTCTTGCGCCCCAGCCGGTCGGATGCGCTGGCCCACACAAAGCGCCCGCCAATGTTGAACAGCGACAGCAGCGCGGTAAACCCGGCCGCAATCGCGGCGATGGAGGCGAGCTGGCCCTTGTCCAGTTCGCCAAAGGCCTTGTCCAGCCCGATCAGATGGCCGCCAAACACCTCCTGCAGCATGGGGCTGGCCATGCCGATCACGCCGATGCCGGCGCTCACGTTCATGCACAGCGCCATCCACACCAGCCAGAACTGCGGAATGCCCCAGACCTTGTTCACATGCACATGGTGCTGCGTGATCATGGTGTTGTGTTTGAGGGTGGCCGGCGGCGTCCAGCCGGCGGGCTTCCAGCTGCTGGGGGGCACGCGGTAGCCCAGGGCACCGGCCATCATGAAGACGAAGTAGATCGTTGCCATGGCCAGAAAGGTCTGCACCACGCCCACGCTGGTGGGGGTGGCAAATGCCTTCATCAGCCCGGCCGCCAGGGGCGAACCGATCATGGCGCCGCCGCCAAACCCCATGATGGCCATGCCCGTGGCCATCCCGCGCCGGTCGGGGAACCATTTGATGAGCGTGGACACCGGCGAGATATAGCCCAGCCCCAGGCCAATGCCGCCAATCACGCCCGAGCCCAGCCACAGCAGCCACAGCTGGTGCGTGTACACCCCCAGCGCCGAAATCACCAGGCCGCCGCACCAGCACAGGGCCGACACCACACCGGCCTTGCGCGGCCCGGCGCGCTCGAGCCAGCCGCCCCACAGCGCCGCCGAGCAGCCCAGCAGCACGAAGAACAGGGTGTACATCCAGCCCAGGCTGGAGATGCGCCAGTCGCAGGTGGTGGTGAACAGTTCGGCCCACAGCGACATGTCTTTGGGGCAGGCCTGCGCGGCCGTCACGCCCAGGGCGCGCGAGAGCGGCAGCCAGAACACCGAGAACCCGTAGGCCATGCCGATGCACAGGTGGATGGCCAGCGCCGCCGGCGGCACCAGCCAGCGGTTGAAGCCCGGCCCGGCAATGGTTCGCTCCTTGTCCAGCCAACCGGCGATGCCGTTTGACTGCCCCATGGGTTCCAGTACAGCTGACATGTGTGTCTCCTTGGTGTTGTTTGAATGCGCTCTGTGGCGCCCCGCGGAGTGTCTGCAAATGGCCGTGCCGGGTCTAATTCTTTGTCGTGATGGGTCGATACAAAGCAAAAATCAGGGTTTACCTGGGGGAGGTGCCGGGGGGCGGGATGCCACGAACAGATTGCCATGCAGCTCTGCCTGCGCCAGCCATTCGGGGCCCTGGGCGAAGTCCAGCGCGGCCTCCAGCGTGCGCGAGAGGCGGTTGCTCTCGTGCACCATGAGGGCAATGGGCACCTCGATGAACGGTCCGGTCAGCGGCAGCGCCTCCAGTTCGCCATAGCCCTGCACGGCGTCCACCAGCGCGCCCGGCATGATGCTGCTGACCCGGCCGGCCACCACGGCGAGCGCCAGGGTGAGGATGGAGTTGGTCTCGATGGCCGGGCGCGGCACCACCTGCGCGCGGCGGAAGGCGCTGTCCACAATGGCGCGGTTGTGCATCTCGCCCGTCAGCAGGCACAGCGGCAGCGCCGCCGCTTCGGCCCAGGTGGTGGACGGGCCCTTTTGCAGACCGGTGGGCGAGGGCGCGCTGGCCCGGCGCAGCAGAAAGTAGTGCTCGGTGTACTGCGGCACCACGCGCAGCGGTGCGCGGGTGCCCTCCAGGCGTTCGGGGTAGCCCATGGCCATGTCCAGCACCATGTTCTCCAGGCCCGACTCCAGTTCGGACGAACTCATGGAGCGCAGCGTGCAGACGATGCCCGGGTGCAGGTCGTGCAGCATGCCCACCAAGCGCGCCGCAATCGGCATGCACATGGGCACGGCGCCAATGTGCAGCTGCCCGCTGGGCGATGCGGCGCTGCTTCGCAGTTCCTGCTGCAGCAGCTCGTGCTCGCGCAGCATGCGCCGTGCGCTGGCCAGCACGCGTTCCCCCTCGGTGGTGAACCCGGCAAAACTGCGCCCCCGCGTGACGATGGCCACGCCCAGGCTTTCTTCGAGCGCACGCAGCGCGTTCGACAGCGCGGGCTGCGTCACATGGCAGGCCAGCGCGGCACGGCCAAAGTGGCGCTGTTCATCGAGCGCCAGCAGGTACTTGAAGGAAACGAACAGGTTCACGCCAACACCTCACATCGCACAGGGCCCCAGCGCCTTGCAGCGGCGCATCGGGCGGCGATTGTGCCCGCACAGGCTTGCAGCAGCTTTGCAGGGCGCGCTGCCAGGCGGGTGCGGCGGATCTGCAAGAAATGAATGAAACGACCGCTAACGCTTACTGTACAAGCGCTATAAGCTATCAAAACAAAAGCATTACGCCTTCTTCAGGAACTCGGACTTGAGCAGCATGCTGCCCAGGTCGGTCTTGCAGTCCACGTTGTGCCCGTCGGCGCCGTCCACCAGCCGGATGCCCTTGATCTTGCTGCCCTTTTTCAGGGTGGACGACGAGCCCTTGACCTTGAGGTCCTTCACCAGAATCACGGCGTCGCCATCCTGCAGCGGGTTGCCGTTGGCATCGCGCACCACGCCATCGCCCGTGGTCTCGTCGTCCCCGCTGGCAGCGGCCTGCGGCCACTCGTGCGCGCAGTCCGGGCAGATGAAGTTCTCTCCATCGGGGTAGGTGTTTTCCTGGCCGCATTGCGGGCAGGCGGGGGCGGTGTGGGGCATGGGGGATTCCTGTGTGGTGGTGGGGCTATTGTTCTCGTAGCCGATCGGTAGACGAGAGGTGTGGGCAAGCGGATCTCAAGTGACCAGCAACTCCGCGCTCAGACGCCGGATGCCGACCACCAAGTGACGGAAGCTGGGAGATCGGGCGTTTTCCAGCGCCAGGTGTCGGCCAATGCGCGCTGATCCGTCGCGCTTGTCGTAGCGGTTTTTTGTCAATGCCCTCAGCTCTCGGCTTGGGCTCCCAAGGCTGTCCGGATCGCGGAACTTGCTTTTGAGCTGTTGTCGCTCCAGACCAGGGATTTCAAGCGCTTGCGAGACGGCGGCCAAGTCGGCCAGATAAAACGTTTCTAATTCCGTGCAGGCGATTCGGACGAGGCAGTGTGTTTCTCGCCGCGTGCCGACGCAACGCTCTTGCAAGGAGCGCTTGAGTGCGACGCAGTCTGCATGGCTGTCCTGGTCCCGCAGCACCAGAAAGCGCGCTTGCGGGTTGAGATAGCCCCGGATTCGCAGGGCCATGCGTTTTTCCATATCCTGCTTGCCCTGAAACGGAATGACCCGATGGCCTATTCCAGCGGGCAAGAGGCGTGGCAAAAGAGTATCCAGAAGGCAGCGCTCGACCTCGCCTTCGACCAGAAAGACTATTTCCTTCATTGCGGGTCCGCACCGTCGAAAAAGCCCTCTTTCCAGAGGTAGCCCAATTGATCTCCTTCCCCCATATAGGCGGCGACTTGGGCATTGTCTTTGGCGCGATGGACTTCGGTGCAACCGTCTCGCTTGACCAGCCAGCAGGCTTCTTCCAGTTCAATGGCGTTCAGGAAGTCGGGGGAGTGGGTGGAGACAAAGACCTGACCGCCGCGATTCGCATAAGCGCGGAACTCCTCGGCCAAGGCGCCCATGAGCGTGGGATAGAGCTGATTTTCTGGCTCCTCCACGCAGAGCAGCGGGTGTGGGCTGGGGTCGTGCAGCAGCACCAGGTAGGCAAACATCTTGATCGTGCCGTCTGACACGTAGCGATCAAGGAAGGGCGTCTTGAATGAGCCGTCCTGGAAACGCAAGGAAAGATAGCCGTCGTCCATCAGCATGGGCTCGACGGCCGACACCCCCGGCACGCGCCGGGCCATGATGTCCAGAATGTGCTGAAACACCGCGGGGTGCTGCTCGTGCAGCGTGCGTGCGACCAACGGCAGGTTGTCGCCAGATTCGCTCAGATGCTCCGAATCGCCAGACGCATCCTTGCGCCCCCGCGCCGCGCTGATGTGGAAGTCCGACACATGCCAGTGCTCGATCAACTGGCGGAAGGCATTGGCAGCCTTGAACCGCTCGAACTGCCCCAGTCCTTTGATCGCCAGTGCATCGGGGGCCACTCTCTGGGTCTCACGTTCCAACTCTTCTTCGGACTTGGTGAAATCCTCTTCGTTGACGATGGCGTAGCCATCGCCCTGGGTGAAGTCCAGGAAGTGGAACGGTTTGCCATGGCGCCCGCGCTTGTAGCGCAGCACCTCGCGCAGCACCACAGGCTGGCCGCCCACTTCGCCAATTTCCACTGAATAGGTCACCAGGCGCTCTTTGCCCGTGATCTCCATGCGGTACTGGATTTCGACAATGATGGAATCGTTCTCAGGATCGCATCCTCGGCTCAACACTTCGCGAAAACGTCCTCGTTTGTCCAGTGCCGTACGCACGCTGCCCTTCAGGCAGTCGTGCAAAAAGCCAAACACATCAAACAGCGTGGTTTTGCCGGTGCCATTGGCGCCCACGACTACCAGGAAACCGGGCAGATCGGTCAGATTGACTTCACGGAACGCCTTGAAATTGCGCAGGCGGATGGTCTCGATCTTCATGCTGTGGCCTCAGGAGCTTTTGAACGCCGCGAACATCGCGATGGTCGGCTGCGCGGCGTACTTTGTTGCGCAGCAAAACCCCATTATCCAGCGGCGCCGCGCCGCTCCAGCGTGAACGGCGGCAGCCCCTTGAGCAGGCGCTGGCCGTAGCTGGTGCGGGTCAGGCGCTTGTCGTAGCAGTACACATGCGCCTGGTCTTCTTCGGTGCGTATGGCGCGGCCCGCCCATTGCGCCAGGCGGATGGCGGTGGCGGGCACCACCAGTTCGCTGAAAGGGTCGCGCCCCACGGCGCGCAGCCATTCGGCGCGGGCTTCGCCCACGGGGTCGTCGGGCGGGGCAAAGGGCAGCTTGGTGATGAACACCGATTCGCACAGGCGTCCGGGCAGATCCAGCCCCTCGCCGAAAGACTGCATGCCGAAGATGATGGAGGGCTCGCCGTCTGCCACGCGCTCGCGGTGGCGCGCCAGCAGCTGGGTGCGCGGGAGCTGGTTTTGCACCAGCACCCGGTTGCGCATGTGGGTGGCCAGTGCGTCGACGGCCTGGCGCATTTGCTCGCGCGAGGTGAACAGTACGAGTGCGCCGTAACGCACATGCACCAGGTCGTTGAGCAGAGCGTCGACCATTTCGGTGGTGAACTCGGCGGCGTTCTTCGGGTCGGCCCGCGTTTCAGCGGCAATCAAGGTGCCCTGGGCGGCGTAGTTGAAGGGGCTGGCCACTTCCAGCGTGGTGGCGGCTTCGTCTCCATGCAGGCCAGATTCGCGCAGGAAAAAGTCGAATTGCCCGCAGCTCGTCAGCGTGGCTGAGGTCAGCACCGCGCCGCGCACGCTGCTCCACAGGTGGCCGCGCAGCGTGCTGCCGGGCAGGATGGGGCTGGCGTGGGCGCGTACGAGGATGAAATCGTTGTCCACCTCCAGCGTGAACCACTTGGCCGGGGGCACAAAGCCCTGCGTTTCTCCGGCGGGGGCCTCCTGCAGCAGCAGCTGCGCCGTGGCGTGTACCTCTTCGAGCCGAGGCGCCAGCATGCCGATCTGTGCGTACAGCTGCGACAGTCGGCGCGCCTCGTCGGGCTTGTCGCGCATCTCGGCGCGCAGCGCCTTGGAGACGGCGCGCAGGCATTCCAGAAAACCGTTGGCATGGTGCGCCAGCTGGCCCAGCGGCTCGATCAGTGCCTCGGGCAGCACGCCGCGCGGCACGCGCGCGCGCGCCGGTCCCCAGGCTGAAGGCTGGCTGCGCAGCGCCGGGCCATACAGGTCCATCACCAGACGCTCGAGGTCTTGCAGGGTCTGGCGCAATGCGCTGGAGTGCCGGGGGATGTCGGCCACTTCGGTCACCTCCACCAGCGTGCCGATGCGCAGCGCGCGGCTGGCCAGGCGGTCGATCCAGCCCAGGCGGCTGAGGTTGGCGCTGCAAGCAAATTGTTGCAAGGCGGTGGCGGGCAGGTGGTGGGCTTCGTCCAGCACCAACAGGCAGTTGTCCAGTTCGGGCAGCACCCGCGCGCCCAATGACGAGAGCAGCAGGTCGTGGTTGGCCACGATGACTTGTGCGCCCACCAAATCCTTGCGCCGGTCGTAATACACGCACTGGCTGAAGACGGGGCAATGCCGCCCGGCGCACGAGGCCCCTTCCGCCGCCACAGGGCTCCAGGCCTCGGGCTCGGGCGGGGTTTCCAGGCTATCGCGGTCGCCATCCCAGGCGCCCTGGGTCAGGGTTTTCGCCATGCTGGCGTAGAACTGCATGCGTGCTTCGGCCTCCTGGTGCGAGCGCCGGGGCCGTGCGCTGGCGGCCTCCTCGGGGAACAGGTCGTCGTCTTCCGCGTCACCGTCGGACCCGCCAGTGCCGGCCAGGCGTTCGAGCTTGAGCCTGCACACATAGCGTCCGCGCCCCTTGGCCAGCGCGAACTTGAAGGGCTGTTCCATCTGCGCCGCCAGCGCAGGCAGGTCCTTGTTCACCAGTTGCTCCTGCAGCGCCACCGTGGCGGTGGAGATCAGCACCCGCGTGCCGCGTGCCAGTGCCATTGCGATGGCCGGTGCGCAGTAGGCCAGCGACTTGCCCACGCCCGTGCCCGCCTGGATCACGGCGATGGCGCGTGTGGGTGCGGGCTCGCCGCTGTCTTCATCCACCTTGCCCAGCGTGGCGCAGCTGAAGGTCTGCGCCACTTGCTCGGCCATGCGCCGCTGGCCGCCCCGGCTGCGAAAACCGGGAGTGGCCTGCACCACGGCATCAAACGATTGCAGGGCCTGGGCGGCCCATTCGGGGGAGGGCATGGGTGAAAGTTGCTGTAATGCTTGATGAATAAGCGTCTGTAGCTATGTATTATGTAGCATCAAGCGGATGCAACGGGGCTGCAAAACTGTTGATTTGTACAGCATTATGGTGCAAGCCATGCTGGACCGCTTATGAAAACCCTGTCCGCAGAACTCGGCGGCCAAGCCATCCGCCGTGTCCATGACGAAGACACGGAGGCTTGGCGGTTTTCCGTGATTGATGTGGCGCAGGCCCTCGGGCGACAGCAGCCACAGCACCCGCGCCAGCGCCAGGTCTTCCTGGAACGCAGGCACGCCGCGCGAGCGCAGGAAGCCCGTGAGGCAGGCGGTAGACGGGTACGGCGTGTTGCGCCGCGTCATCGGCGGGATGGCGGCGAGCGCGCGGGGAGGCGGCGGCAGGCTGATACTTCTATTTTGATAGCTGCTTGCGCTTGCTGTGTATGCGCTAGAGCCCTATTTGACTGAATAAAATCCCAGAAACATATCCACCGCATCCCCCAGCACCTGCCGCTGCTCGGCGGCGCTGAGCGGCGCCCGCCCCATGGCCAGCTGCGGCCAGAAGGCGAAGGACTTGACCATGCCGTGCAGCTGGTTCGCCGCGTACTGCGCATCCACCCCCGCGCGCAGGGCGCCGGCCTTTTGCGCGGCGCGTATCCAGCGCGGCAGGCCCTCTTCCTTCTCGGACAGGCGCGCCGCCATGGCCTGGGCGCGCTCGGGCGCATGCATCATCTCGGCCAGAGCCACGCGCGAGAGGTCGATGAAGCTCGCGTCGCCCAGCAGCAGCATCTTCTGCTCCAGCACCTCCAGCAGCTGCGCGCGCAGCGGGCGGCGCGCGTCGTAGGCCACGTCGGCCAGCGAATGGCCGCGTTCCCACAGCTGCTCCAGGATGGCCTCGAACAGCTCGTCCTTGCTGGGGAAGTGGTTGTATACCGTGCGCTTGGAGACTTCGGCGGCGGCGGCCACGCGGTCCATGCTGGTGCCGTTGAAGCCGTGCTCGCGGAACTCGGCGATGGCGGCCTGCACGATGGCATCGCGCTTGCGGTCGGTCAGGCGGGTGGGTGGGGCGGCCTCGGTCATGGCCCTATCTTACACCGGGGAGTTTACTTTTTTGAAAAGTGAACTACACTGTGCAGTGTAATTTTCGGCAAAGCGCTCCATGCCCCGAATCCTTCTGGTCCTTACCGTCGTCATCGCCATGGCCTACAGCATTCTTTCCTGCACCACCCTGCCGGCAAACTCCGCCCACGAGCAGTCGCCCCAGTACGCCGGGGGCAAGTTCCGCAACGCCGCGCCCCGGCAGGCGCCGGGCTTCGCCAAGACCCTGGGCATCCTGTGGCGCTTCATGACCGACAAGCCTGCCGACGCGGTGCCCGCCCAGCCGCTGCAGGTGCTGCCGCTCACCCAGGCCGACTTGGCTGCTGCCCCCGACATGAGCCTGTGGCGCCTGGGCCATTCGACCATGCTGCTCAAGCTGCAAGGCCGGTTCTGGCTGACCGACCCGGTGTTCTCCGAGCGCGCCTCGCCGTTCTCCTTCATGGGCCCCAAGCGCTTCCATGCACCGCCCATTTCCATCGACGAGCTGCCGCCCATCACCGGCGTGCTGCTCTCGCACGACCACTACGACCACCTGGACTTCGACGCCATCCAGAAACTCGCCCCCAAGGTCGCGCACTTCGTCACGCCGCTGGGCGTGGGCGACCGCCTCATCGCCTGGGGCGTGCCGGCGGCCAAGGTGCAGCAGTTCGACTGGTGGCAGGGCACGACCCTTGCCGGCGTGAAGCTGATGGCCACGCCCGCGCAGCACTTCTCGGGCCGCAGCCTGTCGGACGGCAACCGCACGCTGTGGGCGTCGTGGGTGATTCAGTCAGGTGACACACGCATCTTCTTCAGCGGCGACACCGGCTACTTCGACGGCTTCAAGGCCATCGGCGAGCGCTACGGCCCCTTTGACCTGACCATGATCGAAACCGGCGCCTACGACCCCCAGTGGCCCGACATACACATGCAGCCCGAGGAAAGCCTGCAAGCCCACCTGGACGTGCGGGGCCGCCACCTGATGCCCATCCACAACGGCACCTTCGACCTGGCGCTGCATGCGTGGACGGACCCGTTCGAGCGCATCACCGCGCTGGCCGACAAGGCGGGCGTGCCGCTGGTGGCGCCGGTGATGGGTGAGCGGCTGGACATCCGCCAGCCTGCGCTGTCGCAGCAGTGGTGGCGCGCGGGAGCCGCCCCTCAGCGCGCCAGTGCGCCCACCACGCGCGCCGCGGAGCGGATCTCCGCGCCATCGAACCCCGCATAGCCCAGCAGCCAGCCACGGCGCGGGGACTCCATCGCATAGCGCGACAGCGGCGCCAGCATCACACCCGCCGCCTGGGCCAGGCGGCTCAGCGGTTCGTCGTCGCTGCCCGCCGCACCTTCATACAGCAGGTGCATCCCCCGGTCGCTGGGCTGCAGCTGCACCGCACCATCGCTCGCATCCGCCAGCGCCTCGCGCAGCACCTGCTGGCGCTCCACGTACAACTCGCGCATGCGGCGCAGGTGCCGCAGCAAATGCCCCTCGTCGATGAAGCGCGCCAGCACCGCCTGCGCGTCGCCGGGCGCGTGCCGGTCGGTGATGGCGCGGGCCATGGCGAAGGCGTCCACCAGCGCGGGCGGCACCACCACGAAGCCCAGGCGCAGGCCGGGGTGCAGCGTCTTGGAGAACGTGCCCACGTACAGCACCCGCTCCGACCCCGGCAGGCTGCACAGCGCGGGCACGCGCTGCGAGGTGCCGCCGTGGCCGCCGTACTGGAATTCGCCGTCGTAGTCGTCCTCCACCACCCAGGCGTCGTGCGTGCGCGCCCAGTGCAGCAGCGCCTGCCGCCGCGCCAGGGGCATGCCCACGCCCGTGGGGAACTGGTGCGTGGGCGTCAC